>JAJZRA010000025.1 GCA_021847485.1 bacterium | reverse complement strand
CACGCGGGCCTTGAAACCGGCCTCAAACTTCTTTCGCATCATACGGCCTCCCTACAGGTGCTATTGTACTGACTTTTTCACCTTAGGTCAGCCTAAAACCCGGTCCAGTTTTTCCCGACCATTATAGCCGACCGTGCGGCATCTCGCGGATAAGCTTCCCCGTACCGCAGATCCTGGGGAAAAGCGGAACTTATAAAGTTACCTCGGGATGTTGCGCAAAGTAGTTTCGAACGATGTCCAAAAACGGCGCCACCTTTTCGAATAAATACAAACCGCCGTTTTTTCCGGCGGTTTTGTATTTTACCCCCGAGCGTTCTGGGAAGCAATGGGGGCCAAAAGACAACCAATCACTCCCCTGTAAAAAACTCGATAGAAACCACTTTGCGATTTTGCAGGACAACTCTTAGTGCATGTCCCGGGAGAGTTCCTTCCGGCGGAACATTTTTATCCGGCGAAACCGCCAGATCCGAATAGAACATGTGAGACTGTCCCGGCTTTTCAGTTGGTTCCTCCTCGTAAGGAGTCCCGTACAACTTTCGCACCTTATCTTCGGAATCCCCGACTTGCAGCCCTTTGCCGGTCTGCAATGGCCCAAAATCAATCTTCGGCACACAGTTCTGGCTGGCAATCGCCTCACTTGTAAGTTTCACGTTCACCAAGCAGCCGCTTTTCCCACAGTTATTCTCAACATCGAGTTCGATGTACGTTTTAAACTTGGGAGCATAATAGCGTGTCTTCCTGTTATGCGTGTCGTCAGTCCGGTCCGCACACCCTGCCCCATAAGTATCCATCAGATACTGTGCCTCCACGAGTTTGGCGTTTTCCGAAAAATCAAACCCGGCTATCTTGTCTTCGGGACAACGATAGCGTTTCCATGTCCCATCTATCTTAGGGCGAGGAGGCAATGTATAACTTCTAAACAGCTTAACCTTCTCCTGGACCTCTACACTCTTTTCCAGTTCAGAGTAAGCAACAATGCCGATCACGATCGTCGTGACCAAGGTTAAAAATCCAATTCCGATTAATATCCGTTTCAACATTTGGGATCAATTACCCCCAGGTCTGCGGACAGATCTTGCTTGCTTAAGGTCGCGCAGAATTGAAAGGAGGTCTCTCGGCATCACGTCGGTATTGTAATGAAAATTCGTGAACCGCCATTCGCCACCGGACTGCTTTGCCTCGGCGCGAACATCCCACCCTTCTGGCGCGGCTCCGGCCGGTCGTATATCCGCCAGACATTTCACATCTTCCACCGTCACTTCCCCTACCAGGTACTTCTCCGCCGGATCCTGTGAAGAGAGGAGCGGATCGAAGTCTATACCGACTATATATTCGGACTGCTCCTGCGCTTTACGGTCTTCCTCCAGCGATTTGCGTAGTTTGTCACTGAAAATGGCGGGCCTTTGACGTATTGCCAGCACACTCGCAGGCTCTTTATTATTCCGCAATGCCAGCGGGACATACCACTTCAAAAACGCTTCCACAAAAGTCCGACAAGTCGCGACCTGTCCCGTAGCCCAGAGAACGGCTTGTTTGACAGGGGTGACGACGCGCTCGTTCTCGTCATAGCGAACATCCGAAATTTTTACCCGTTTCTCCGCAATATAAGCGTTAAGGACGCAGAGACCGGCCTCAGCCCCTGAGACCTTGCGGCATGATTTTGAACTTATTTTTGAGGCTATCCCAGCAGCCATTAAGGCGTTCTTAGGGTCCTTCTGCCAGGCCTCAGTATAAACATAGTTCGACGAATAGAACAAATAGAGATAGATGAACCCGGCAAATTCCTCATCCGATACATTTCGTGTGGATTCGAAAGCGTAACAGGTGTTGTCAGGGCAGAACTCCACCTTTATTGTTTTATCCTGGTATACGGAAAACATTTTAGGGAACGCTTTCTCCAGATCCTGAAACTCAGGGGTAGCCTTAACCCCGGCGGAGCAAAAGATGCTAAGAAGCGTTATCCTTACGATAAGTGCGAGCATAATTCTTCCCGAACCCTGATTATCTCATTATCGTACAAAATGGCTCCCCCTTTGGGTAAGGGCTGTTTGTATCCCGCTGTTCAAACATCAACGGGATTCGAAAAAGGCGTGGATTGACGTGGTTAAGGCCTCGCGAAGATGAACTTTTCGCCGTCCGCTCCGGTCTTGCGTCAGTAGCCCAAGACCAGCACAAAGGGCAACATGTAGTACGGTTTCCCTATGAGGGAATCCGTCGAGGATTTGCACTTTACCCCCTGCCGTTCGCGCCAAATTTTAAACGAACACGAACCGCCGGCTTTCCCGGCGGTTTTTGTATTTTCCCCCCGAGCGTTCCGGCAACCAATAGGGGCCAAAAGACAACTGCAGACTATGGTTTAAAACCCAAAATTCTCTTCGGACCGGGTTCGTCCTCATGCGGCGCCATCAGCGCCTTTATCGCGTCGAAGACGCTCCTGAACTGCGCGTCGTATTTCTTTTCAAGCTCGGCAAGTTTCCTTGCCAGATCCTTGTGCGCTGCAAGCAACCCGCGCAGCCGGACGAAGGCCCTCACGACATTAATGCTGGCCCTTACAGCGATCCCGCTGTTAAGGACGCTGGCGGCCATTATCGCCCCGTGCTCCGTGAAAGCCACCGGCAACTTTCTCCTTCCGCCGCGCCCGGGCTTTGATGTTGCAGATTGCAACATCAAAGACTTTAACTCTTCCGCGCTCAGCTCGAAAGCGAAATCCGGAGGAAAGCGCTCCCGGTTGCGCCTGAACTGCTGGTTAAGACGCGCCGTAGATACGCCGTAAATCCCGGCGAGCACGCCGTCCAGGATCACGCGGTGTCCCCGGCAGATGACGATATTACTCTCTATGTTCGCTGGCTCCAAAGCTTTACCTTCGTCCATATTTTCCCCCTCGCCAGAAATAGCATAGCAGACCAACCCGACAAGGGCCTGTCGGCATTAACCAAGACCGCCGGGCTTCCCCGGCGGCGCTAGACTTCGCAGACGGCTATCTTGAGGGGCGGGTTGGCGTCGAAGGACGGGAAGTCGGCGTCGGGCAGAAGGCGCGTCACGTTCCTGAGCGGACGGCCGGCCTTGGCAGCGCAGCGCCGCAGGACCTCCTCCCACTCGGCGTAGCCGACGGAGGCCACGTTGTTGGCCGCGATCACGCGGCCGCCGGGCCGGGCGGCGAGGACCGCCGGCTTGAAGAGGCTGGGATAGTCCCGCACCAGGTCTACCGAGGCCAGCGGGCCCTTGGCCCAGGCGGGCGGATCGAGGAAGACGAGGTCGAAAGACCTCGGCTCGAAGCGTTCATAGCGCCGTTTCTGCCCGTAACGCCCGCCCACGGGCAGCCCGGCCAGCTGGCGGGCCGCGGTCAGGCAGTCCTCCTCCACCAGGCGGAAGCGCTCCGGCGGCACGGCGTTGAGTTCGGCGTTGCGCCGCCCCACGTCGAGCGCGGACCGCGCGAAGTCCACGTTCCAGACCTCGGCGGCGCCGCCGTCGGCGGCGCAGACGCCGACGCCGCAGGTATAGGCGAACAGGTTCAGCACGCTCAAACCCGCGGAGCTGCCGCGCACGAGACGGCGCGCGGCGCGCAGGTCCAGGAAAAGCCAGGGGTCTATGCCGCGGTGGCGGGCGCTGATGAGGTATTTGAGGCCGCCTTCCCGGCAGACGAACTCGCGCAGGGCTTCGGGCGCGGGCCTGTGCCACTTTTCAAAAGGTTCCGCCGGCTTCTTGCCGCGGTGGTTATAGGCGAAGGCGAACGCGTAAGGCAGCGTCTTCCGGAGCAACTCCTCCAGGGCGCCGAGCCCGTCGGGAGGGAGCGGGTCGCGGAAGGTCTGGGCCAGCACCAGCCCGCCGTAGCGGTCCACGGTCAGCCCGGGCAGCCCCTCGGCGACGCCGTGGAAGAGGCGCAGGCAGTCGGTGCCTTCGCGCTCGAGCGCTTCCAGCAGGGGCTTGCGCCTTTCCAGGGCCTGGCGCAGCAGAGGTTCTATCTGAGTGGTCAAAGCGGCTCCTCCGGCGAGGGCCTACCTGGCCGCCGGAGGGACCGGCGGCAGGATGGCCGGCCGGCCTTCCGCCACGAAGATGTCGTCGATGGGCTGGTCGTCGTTGGCCAGGTTGTCGAACTCGTCCTCGAGGGCCAGCACGTGGATAACGGCGTTCGGGTCGTAACCGACGGAGTCGCCCCAGACCGGGGTCTCGGGGCCGCCGCCCTTGAACGAGAAGACCTCGTGGCGGCCGCCGGGCAGCAGCCGGCCGGTGCTCAGCATCACGTGGTCGCTGCCGTCCATGGAGATCATGCGGCCGGCGGGGATGGCACCCTCGGGGAAGACCACGGTGCCGCCGCTCACGCGGTACTCCAGGCGGCGGAAACCGCCGGGGAACATCACGGAGCGGAAAGAGTCGCCGTTGAGCGGTTCGATGCGGGCCATGATGGCCGACCCCTGCGCGGGCGTCAGCAGGCCCTGCCTGATGGCGATGCGGAAGTAGATGGAGAAGCAGTGGTCGTTGTTGTCGTTCCAGTCCGGGTGGTAGCCGCCGAGGTAGTCGGGGACGAGGTCGGGGTTGTGCACCATCTCCAGCACGCCGGCCACCAGGCTGGCGGCTGCGGGATCGGCGGGAGCCTCGCCGGAGGCGGGCACCGGCGCCGGGACGGGCGGCACGGGGCCGGCGGCGCGGGCCGGCGCGCAGAGCGCCGCCGGGAGCGCCAGGAGAACGAAGATACGGCGTAGGGCGGGCAGGTTCGTCATTACTACAAGTCTATCAAATGGCCGGGCGCGTTCAAAGGGCGGCGGCGAGCGCCAGTTCCTCGGCGCGGCGGGCGTAGCCCTCGTGGGGAACGGCCGGCGGCGCCGCCAGGTGCGCGCGCACTACGGAGGGCAGGTATTCCTCGGGGTCCCTCGCCGTAAAGCCCAGCGCGAAGGCGGCGGAGGGGTCGGGCCGGGAGCACCAGTCCCCCCAGTAAGGGGCGCAGGTGTCGGCCAGGCCCGCCGCGCGCAGGCGCTCCCCGCTGACCGTTACGAAGCGCGGAACAATGCCGGCGCAGCGCGCGGCCAGCTCCAGGAAATCCTTCAACGTAGTCTCGCCGGGCTGGGCCAGGTTGAGCGCCGGCAAACCGGGCCAGGCGGGCAGGCCCTCCAGGCGCAGCAGCGCCAGCGCGGCGTCTCCGGCGTAAACGAAGCGCACGGGCTGGGCCCCTCCGTCAGGCAGCAGTACGGGGCCGCCGTCCCGCATGCGCTCGAGCCACGCCCACAGCCGGCGGGAATTCTCCCCGTCGTTCTCCCCCTGCACCACCGGCAGGCGCAGGGCCAGGGTTTCGAGGCCCCGCGCCGCGGCTCCGGCGCGCAGCGCGGCCTCGGCGGCGCGCTTGCCCATGCCGTAGTCCCATTCGCGCCGGTCGCGCGTGCCGGCGGCGGGAGCCGGCGCGGGCGGAAGGTCCGCCGCCTCCTCGCGGAAGGGCGGCCTGCGCTCCCGCGCGACCAGGTAGACCTGCCCGGAGGAGATCATGACCAGCCGGCCCGGCGAGAAGCCGGGCACGGCCAGCAGGCCCTCCACGTCGGCCGCGTCGTAGGCGAGGAAATCGGCGGTAAAGTCGAAGCGCTCCCCCTTGAGGACGGCGGCGAGCGCGGCGGGGTCGCGGCGGTCGGCGCGCAGGGCGCGCAGGCGCGGGTGCGGCGGCAGCGGCCTGGCGCCGCGCGACACCACCGTAACCTCGTGGCCGGCGGCAAGGAAGGCCTCGCGCGCGGCCCCGCTGAGCAGCCCCGAGCCGCCGAGCAGCAGTACGCGCCGTGAAGAAGCGGATGGTCCGGTCATAGGTTCGTCCGATATAAAAATAGCAATTTTTAGCGGCGCGGCGCACCTGCCAAATAGTTATAATAGTCGGGACGGCCGCACCAGCGGTCCCAGGGGAGCGTCGCCGACCTTTCCAAGGAGCTATATTTATGAAAACCTCTATCGCCGTTCTTCTCGCCGCCTTCACGGCGCTGGCCGCGCCGGCCGCGGCCGCCGACAAGCCGGGCGTCCCCGGGGACCCCGCCGCGCGCGCTGACTACGCCAGGCGGCTGGCTTCGCCTTTCTCGCGCAAGTCGGTGGGGATACTGCTGGACCTGCTGAAGGACCCCCTCCCCGCCGTAAGGACGCAGGCCGCGCTCTCGCTGGGCGAGCAGGGCTACGCCCGGGCGCTGCGCCCGCTGCGCGCCGCGCTGGCCAGGGATACCGACCCCGGCGTGAGGGCCGCCGCCGCCACGGCGCTGGCCGGCCTGCAGGACCGCCACGCCGTACCGGCGCTGGTCCAGGCCGCCGACAAGGACGCTTCCGACGACGTCAAGGCCGCGGCGCTGGTCTCGCTGGGCAAACTGGAGGACGGCAGGGCCATAATCCCCTCCTTCGCCAAGGCCCTCAAGAGCAAGGACGCCGTGCTGCGCGCGGCCGCCGCCACGGCGCTGGGCTTCGAGCGCGGCTACCAGCCGGCGCGCCTGCTGCTGGGCGCTATGCTGACCGACCCCGACGCGGCGGTAAGGGCCGCCGCGGCCGACGCCGCCGGCCTCTGCTGTTCCGCGCCGCAGGACAGGGAGATAGTCAACGCCGGCTTCGCCGCCAACGACCCCACTTTGTTCGACCCGCTCTGGGACCCGGTCCCCTTCGAGGAGGTCCGGGTAAGGCTGGGCAAGGTCTCCGCCCCCGACGAGGAGGTAGTGCTCAACTCGCTCATCTACGCGCTGGGGACCGACGCTTCTCCCGAAGTGCGCGCCGCCGCGGCCGAGGGGCTGGGCCACAGCTACTCGGCGGCCGCGGTACCCCCGCTGCTGGCGGCCCTCAAGTCCGACGCTTCCGGGGCGGTGCGGGCCGCCGCCGCCATGGCGCTGGGCGACCTGCGCGCCGAAGGCGCGAAGGACGCCCTGACCGCCGCCCTGCAGGACAAGGACCCGGACGTCCGCATGGACGCCGAGACCGCGCTGGAGCTGATAGCGGACGACGGCTCCTACTGAGCCGCCGGGAACACGGGAGAGAAGATGAAGAAGATATACATAGCCGCGCTGCCGCTGCTGTTCTGGGCCTGCCACCCGCGCGCCGGGCTTAAGCCCGCCGCCGACGGGGGCGTTCAGCTCGCGGCCGGGCTGGCCTCGGAGCCCGCTTTCGACCTGGCTCACGACCCGGCCTCGGGCCGGTCGTTCTTCCTGTGGTCGCAGGTGGCCCGCAGCACCGCTTCCGCCGTGACGCTGGAGGCCGTGGCTCCCGACGGCACGCTGCCGTGGAGCACGGGCTTCGGCCCCGGCGAGCCGCGGCAGTTCGAAGGCCGGGTGGCGGTCTCCTCGGGCGCGGTCTACGCCTTCTGGATAGAGCCGGCCGGCGCGGGCTACGCGCTCAGCGCGGCCTCGTTCGACGCGGCCGGGAAAGCGCTGCTGCCCAGGACCGGCGTCTCGGGCATAGACAGCCTGGTGGTGAACTCCCTTTCGGTGGCGGCCGGGCGCGGCGGCGTGGTCTACGCCGCGTGGCAGGACTACAGCGCGGCGTTCAACGTCCCCTTCGTGCGGATCGCGGAGGTGGGGCCGGACGGCGTGCGCTGGATCAAGACCCTCGGCGGCGCGGACCCCGACGAAAGCTATCTGAACCCGGTGATCGCCGACGCCGGCGCCAGCGGCGTGCTGGCGGCCTTCCGCCACCTGCACCACGGCGACCAGGGGATAGTCGTCAGGCGCTTCAACCCCGACGGGACCTCGTGGGCCGACGACTCCCGCGTCAGCGACGCGGTGGGCTACAAGTCCGCCCCGCAGATGGTCCACGACGGCGCCGGCGGCGCCTACGTGATCTGGGAGGACGGCCGCCGGGGCGACCTGGACATCTACGCCCAGCACCTCGGCGCCGACGGGGCCCGCCTCTGGGACACGGCCGGCCTGCCGCTGGCCGTCTCGGCGGGCAACCAGTGGAACCCCAGGATCGCCGCCGACGGCACCGGCGGCTTCTTCTGCGGCTGGCTGGACGACAATGAGGGCGCGAAGTGGATCTTTAGGGCCCAGCACGTGGATAACGCGGGCGACCGGCTCTGGGGCGAGAACGGCCTGAAGGCCTGCGACTCGGAGAACAACCAGTCCCTCCCCTCGCTGGCGGCCGACGGCGCGGGCGGCGTGCTGCTGGCCTGGAACGAGGACCGCGGCGGCTACTTCGGGGTCTACGCGCAGCGCTTCACCTGGCGCGGCCAGGCGATGTGGCCGGCCGGCGCCATGACGGTGGCCGAAAGCGACCGGGACGCCGTGGGCCCGCAGGTGGAGCCCGACGGCAAGGGCGGCCTGCTGGCAGGCTGGAAGCAGAAGCTTTCCTCCCGCCGCTGGGAGTTGCGCGCGCAGCGGCTGGATTCCGCCGGCGCCAGGCTCTGGCGCTGAGCGCCCGGCCATAAAAGAGAAGAAGCCCCGGCGACGGGGCTTCTTCTTTTTGCGCGCGGCGGGCGGTCAGGCGGCGGCGAACTCCAGCCCGTCCCCGCCGGCCTTCACCCGCACCTTCGCGCCGGGCTTGATCTCCCCCTCCAGCATCTTGAGCGCGAGCGGGTCCTGCAGCAGGCGCTGCAGCGCGCGCTTCATCGGCCGCGCGCCGAACTGCGGGTCGTAGCCCTCCTTGAACAGCAGGTCCTTGGCGCTCTTCTCGAGCGAGATCTCCACGCCGCGGTCCGCGAGCGTCTTCCTGAGCCGCGCGAACTGCATGTCTATGATCTTAGAGATCTCCTCCTTGCCCAGCGCGTTGAACACCACTATCTCGTCGACGCGGTTGATGAACTCCGGCCTGAAGTGCTCCAGCAGGCTGGCCTCGGCCGCCTCCTTCACCTTCTCGTGCGACTTGCCGGCCTGTTCCAGGATCAGCCGCGAGGCGATGTTGGAGGTCATGATGATCAGCGTGTTGCGGAAGTCCACCGTGCGGCCCTTGCCGTCGGTCAGGCGGCCCTCGTCGAGGACCTGCAGCAGCACGTTGAAGACGTCCGGGTGGGCCTTCTCGATCTCGTCGAAGAGCAGCACCGAGTACGGGCGCCGGCGCACGTGCTCGGTCAGCTGGCCGCCCTCCTCGTAACCGACGTAACCGGGCGGCGCGCCTATCAGGCGGGCCACGGCGTGCTTCTCCATGTACTCGCTCATGTCGATGCGCGTCATCGCCTTCTCGTCGTCGAACAGGAACGCCGCCAGCGCCCGCGCGAGCTCCGTCTTGCCGACGCCGGTGGGCCCGAGGAAGATGAAGCTGCCTATGGGCTTGCCGGCCTCGGCGATGCCGGCGCGGCTGCGGCGCACGGCGTTGGCCACCAGCCCCAGCGCCTCGTCCTGGCCGACGACGCGCGTGCGCAGGTTCTCCTCCATGCGCACGAGCTTGGCCACCTCGGCCTCCATCATGCGGCTCACCGGGATGCCGGTCCACTTGGAGACTATCTTCGCGATGTCCTCCTCTTCGACCTCCTCCTTGAGCATGCTGCCGCCCTCCTGGGCCTTGGCCAGGTCGGCGTTGGCGCGGTCCAGGTCCTTCTGCAGCGCCGGCAGGCGGCCGTACTGGACCTCGGCGGCCTTCTCCAGCTCGCCGCGGCGGCGGGCGGACTGCTCCTCGTGGCGCAGCTCCTCCATGCGGGCCTTCAGGCCGCGCAGCCGCGAGATGGCGTCCTTCTCGGACTTCCAGCGCAGCTTCAGCGCGTCGGCCCGCTCGGCCAGGCCGGCGAGCTCCTTTTCGGCGGCCTTCAGGCGCGCCCTGGAGACGTCGTCGGTCTCCTTGCGCAGGGCCTGCTTCTCTATCTCCAGCTGCACCGTCCTGCGCTCGAGCTGCTCTATCGGCGCGGGCAGGGAGTCTATCTCGATGCGCAGGCTGGAGGCGGCCTCGTCGACGAGGTCGATGGCCTTGTCCGGCAGGAAGCGGTCCGTGATGTAGCGGTTGGAGAGGCGCGCCGCCGCCACGATGGCCGCGTCCTTGATGCGCACGCCGTGGTGGATCTCGTACTTCTCCTTGAGGCCGCGCAGGATGGCGATGGTCTCCTCCACGCCGGGCTCGCCTACGTAGACCTGCTGGAAGCGGCGCTCCAGCGCGGCGTCCTTCTCTATGTATTTCTGGTACTCGTTAAGGGTGGTGGCGCCCACGCAGCGCAGCTCGCCGCGCGCCAGCGCCGGCTTGAGCATGTTGGAGGCGTCTATGGCGCCCTCGGCCGCGCCGGCCCCCACCAGCGTGTGCAGCTCGTCTATGAAGAGGATGACGCCGCCGTCGGACTTCTCTATCTCCTTCAGCACGGCCTTCAGCCTGTCCTCGAACTCGCCGCGGAACTTGGCGCCGGCGAGCATCGCGCCGAGGTCCAGCGCGACGAGGCGCTTGTCCTTCAAGCCCTCGGGGACCGTGCCGGCCACGATGCGCTGGGCGATGCCCTCGGCGATGGCGGTCTTGCCGACGCCGGGCTCGCCGATCAGCACCGGGTTGTTCTTGGTGCGGCGGGAGAGCACCTGGATCACGCGGCGCACTTCCTCGTCCCGGCCGATCACGGGGTCCAGTTTCCCGCGGCGGGCGAGATCGGTCAGGTCGCGGGCGTACTTGTCCAGCGCCTGGTACTTGGCCTCGGGGTTCTGGTCGGTGACGCGGTGGCTGCCGCGCACCGAAAGCAGGGCCTTGAGGATAGCGTCGCGCGTTACGCCTGAACGGGCCAGCACGGCCTGCGCGTCCTCCCCCTGCGCGCCGGCCAGCGCCAGCAGCAGGTGCTCGGTGGAGGCGTACTCGTCCTTGAAGACGGTCATTTCCTTGAGCGAGCTCTCGAGGACCTTCTTCAGGCCCGAGGAGAAATACCTTTCCCCGCCGCTGACCTTGGGCAGCTTGCCGCAGGCCTCCTCGGCCGCGGCCGTGAGCGCCTCGGTGCGGCCGCCCAGCTTCTTGATGACCTCGGGGACTATGCTCTCCCCTTGGCGCAGCAGCGCCAGCAGCAGGTGCAGAGGCTCCACCTGCTGGTTGCCGTGGCTTTCAGCCTCCTGCTCGCAATCCTGCAGGGCTTCCTGGGCCTTGAGAGTGAATTTGTCCATGCGCAGAGTCATAGTTACCTCCGGGCGCTGCGCTTGTTTTATGCGGGGAATGGGGCGGTTATGCTTCGGGCCTGCCGCCGAGCCGGTTCCCCGGACCAGCGCCCAAAGATAGTATACATTGCTGGCAGTCCAATGTCAAGACTGCTAGTTATCTTTCCTTATCAAGAGCCCCGGGCGGAGCTTTTTTTAGAGGAGGCGGCCTTCGCGGGACGCGGCTTCAGCGCGGCCGGCCGGGTCTTAAGGGCGGGCCGGGAAGCGGCGCGGGCCGCCGGGTGGCGGACCGCCGCGGGACGGGCCTTGCGGGCCACGCGCGGAGAAGGCTTGGCACGCCTTAGGCGTATGCGGTGGCGGCGCGGGGGCCGGGTGACGGACCAATAGCGCAGCTTGCCGACGTCCAGATGGGTGAAGCCCTTGTAGGGATAGTACCCCACCCCTCCGGCGCGCAGGCGCCGGCCGAAATTCTTGACCTTGGTGGAGCTGTAGCCGGGGATGCGGATGTCCGCCGCCCAGCCGAGCATATGGAGGCTGTGCTTTACGGCGCCGGACGTGCGCCCGTTGTTCTTGGGCGTGCGGTAGCCGCTCAGCAGCACCAGCCCCCGCTTGCCGAAATGGTCTTCGACCGCGTCGAGCAGCTCCACGAGCTTGACCGACATGTGCGTTTCGCGGCCGGTCAGGCTGCAGCGCATATGGCGGTCCAGCCTGGCCAGCGCGTCCTGGTCGTAGGTGCCGTCCTTGCGGCGGTAGCGCACCGTCAGCTTTTCGCCGTTGTCGTAGCGCGTCAGCGTCAGGCTGCCGTTGCCGCCGAGGTTGACCGGCTCGGGGGCCTGCGCCAGCGCGCTGCTGATGAAAATATAGGTATCGGCGTCCTCCCCCTCCTCCAGTTCCATCAGGTCGGATTCGGAGACCGGGGCGGAGTCGGGGTTGACCGTGAAATCGGGGAGGGAGGCCAGCTGCTCCAGCAGGGTGGAAGTGCTGATCTCGGCGTCGTCGGCGGTGACGGGACCCGGCAGCGGAGCCGCGGCGGCCGGGGCCGCGAGGGCCCAGGCGAGCGCGCAGAAGCAGAAAAGTTTGACGTTCGTCAGGCGCATCAAGCCGATATTTTACCAAAATGCGCGCGGCCGCGGTTCACCGGCGCGGCCCGAAGGACGGCGGAGGCTCCAGGCCGCAGCGCTCCAGCAGGGCCGCGTCGCGGAAGACCTCCGCGCTGGGCCCGTCGGCGGCGATAGTTCCCCCGTGCATTACGATCGTGCGGCCGCAGACCTCCAGCGCGAAGTCCAGGTCGTGCGTGGCGATGAGCTTGGCGTGCCCGAAAGTGCCGAGGAGCCGTATCAGGCGGCGCCGGGCGAGCGGGTCCAAATTGGAGGTCGGCTCGTCCATTACCAGCACGTCCGGCTCCAGGGCGACCACCGCGGCTATGGCGGCCGCGCGCTTCTCACCCTGGGACAGCCGGTAAGGCTGGCGCCCGCGCAGGTGGGCCGCGCCCACTTTCTCCAGCGCCTTCATGACCCTGGGCTCTATCTCGTCCTCCGGAGCGCCCAGGTTGCGCAGCCCGAAAGCGACGTCCTCGAAGACGGTCGGCATGAAGAGCTGGTCGTCGGGGTTCTGGAAGATCATGCCGGCGGCGCGCCTCACGGCGGGCAGGTTCTCCTTTATCACCGGCAGGCCGCCGACGCGCACCGTACCGCCCGTCGGCAGCAGGCAGCCGCTGAAATGCTGCAGCAGCGTGGATTTCCCGGCCCCGTTGGCTCCGACGAGGGCTACGGCCTCGCCCGGGACCATTTTGAAAGAGACCCCGGTTATGCCGCGCGTCCCGTCCGGATAGACGTACGTCAGGCCTTCCGTTTCTATGACATGCTCGTTCATTTGAATAACCCCGTAAGCAGGATGCCGAGGGCCCGCGGGACGTCTACGGACCTGAACAGTACGAAAAGCCCGGCCCACGCCGCCACGAAGGCGGCGTCACGCCGGCCGAAAGCGGAACGGCCGGGAAGCGGCAGGCTCCCGTCGAAGCCCCGGCACAGCATGGCCGAGTAGACGCGCTCCGCGCGGGCGTAGGAGCGCAGCAGCAACTGGCCGGCCAGCCGGGCGAAAAGGGACGGGCCCGGCGGCGGAGCGCCGAAGGCGCGCAGCGCCCGGGCGCGGGCCATGCGCCCGGCTTCCCCGGCGAGCACGGTGAGATAGCGGTTCAAGAAAAGCAGCTGCGCCGCGAAGACCCTCGGCACGCCCAGGCTTTCCAGCGCGGCGCAGGCGCCGTTGACCCCGGTGAGGGCCACCAGGCACAGCGCGGCCGTGACGGTAAGGAAGAACCTGAGCAGAATGGAAAGGAACGAGGCCATGCCGCCGGATACGGCCAGCGGCCCCAGGTGGAACAGCACGGCCCTGTCCAGGAACGGGTTGAACGCTCCCACGAAGAACGCGAACGGGGCCGCGGCCAGGGCCTTGCGCAGCAGGTAGCCGGCCGGCAGCTCCCCGGCGGAGACGAGGAACACCGGATACAGGAAGAACGGCGTCAGCCGCGAGATCTCGTAACGGCCGAAAGAGACCACGAAGACGATGAAGAGAAGGGTGACGACGACCTTCGCGCGCGCGTCCAGGCGGTGCAGCGCGGTATCGCCGCCCGCGAGGGCGTCCATATAGCCTATGTCGAAGGTGCGGGCGGCGATGGTCTGCATAGCGCGCCCTTACTCTCCGGCCGGGTTGCGCGCGGCGGACCTGCGCCGCGAAAGCAGCAGACCGGCCGCGCCGGCCAGCAGCAGCGTGAAGAGACCGCCGGCCAGCCCCGCGACGGAAGTCCCCGCGTCGACGGCGGGCCAGGCGGCTTCGGAGGGAGCGTCCCCGGCTTCGGGCCCGGCCGCTTTCCTGAAGCCGTAGCCGGGCAGGAAGGCGGTCTTCTCCTGCAGCGCCGCCAGCTTCCCGTGCAGGCCGCCGCCGCTCTCGAGCTCCTCCTTTCCGGAAGTCCTGAACATGGACCACTCCAGCCCGTCGGGACGGGTGGAGGCGAACCAGCTGAGCGCGCCGCCGGCCACCGCGGCGGCCGCGGCCAGCGCGACGAGCGCCCCCCTGATGCTCACGCCTATGGGCCGGCGCGCCGAGGCGGCCGAGAGTATTTCCGGGCGCGCCTCCAGCAGGAAGCTGACCACTCCGGCCGTGATCAGCCCCTCCACCACGCCGATGGCCAGGTGGATGGGCTGCATCAGCAGCACGAAGGTCCCGAAGGGCAGGGCCGAGATCCCGGAAGCCACGGTCTCGAGTACCACGCCGAAGGCGCCGAGCTGCAGCCCGACGAGCGCGGCCAGCACGGAGGCGGCCATGATGCGCCTGCGGTCCAGGCCGTCCCCGGCGATCCTCCTGTAGACCAGCGGGTAGGCCAGGAAACAGGTGAAGAAGCCCAGGTTGAAGATATTGCAGCCCAGGGCCAGCAGGCCGCCGTCGGCGAAGAAGAGCGCCTGCACGGTCAGCACGGACGCCATCACCAGGAAACCCGCGTAGGGCCCCAGCAGGATGGCCAGGATCATCCCGCCGCCGAGGTGGCCGCTGGAGCCGGTGGCCGGGATCGTGAAGTTGAGCATCTGCGCGGCGAAGATGAACGCGCCGAGCACGCCCATCAGCGGGACCTTGCGGTCGTCCGCCTCTTCGCGCACCTTACGCGCGCTGTAGGCCACCAACCCGCCAGAAACCACCCACATCGTCCCGCCTACCGCCGGGGATATCAAAGCGTCGGCCATGTGCATATCATCTCTCCTTTCCTCCGCCCGCGTCAGAACTCCATATGGAAGCCGCACGTAAAGCGATAGCGGGCCGCCTCTAACCGCCTGGCGCCGCCGGCGGACACGAAAAGCCCTTCCCTGAGCGCATAGCGCAGCCCGAGCAGCGCCTCGCCGGAGCCGCCCTCCTCGCTCCTCAGCTCCGCCACCGCCGCGTACCGGGAGAGAGGATACTCCGCCGCTATCCCGAAGGAGGCGGACCCGGCGGTCGTCTCGTCGCCGGAAGAGAGGTAGCCGGCGTTCAGGTGGGCCTTAAGGGCGCCGAACTCCCCGGAGAGTATGCCGTTGAGGAAATACTCTTTCTCGCCCAGCTCGTTGGAGACGGAGAAAGCCAGCCTGTCGGGAACGAGCGAGAACTTCAGCGCCAGCGAGGCCGCGCCCACCCGGCCCTCCGTTTCGGGGCGGAACCGGTAGGGCAGAGAGAGGCCGATGTCCATCCTGTCCGTGACGCCGTGCTTGAACGACAGCCCGCCGGCGCGCGAGGCCAGGTCGGCCTCGTCCCGGTAGTCGTCATAGGACGCCTCCAGTTCGCAGGAGTCCCGCTTCACCGTCCCCGCGTCGTCGGTGGCCAGCGGGTAGGCCGCGAAGGCCCGGCCGGAGGGAGCGGCCAGGAGGAGGCCGCCCAGCAGCGCCGCGCTAGTTGCTACCATTTTTATATTCGTGTTACGCATGGCCAAAAAAAATATCACTTGCCGGTGCCGGTCACGCTCAGCGTGGCGTGCTTGACGCCCTTTATGGACTTTAGCGCGTCGGCCAGCAGCTTCACCTGCGCGCCGCGCCCCTTCACCGCCACGATCTCGAGGCAGTTGTCGTGGTCCAGGTGGACGTGCTGGGAGGAGATGATGATGCCGCCGTGGTCGTGCTGGATGTCGAGGATATGGTTGACCACCTCGCGCTTGTGGTGGTCGTACACTATGGTCACCGCGCCGGCCACGTCCTCGCCGCGGCGGAAAGCGTCGGAGACGAACTCCTTGCGGATCAGGTCGGCGATGGCCTTGGAGCGGTTGTCGTAGCCCTCGACGCCGATATAGGCGTCGAAACGCCGGAGGAGTTCCCCCTCGAGCGAGACGCCGAACCTGACGAGTTTATCCTTCACGGTGTTACCTTATACTAAAAGTGTAACACAAATTCCCGGACGCCGTCAAACCCTAGAGGCGCAGCGTGATGCCGCCCAGCAGCCCCAGGTCGTCCGCCCCGCGGTCGAGCCCCAGCCTTACCCCCGCGTCGAGGTCGAGCGTGGGGTACGGGGACCAGATCAGCCCGAACAGGCCGTAGAGCGGGTGGGAGGAGGAGGTTTTAACGAGGCTGGTGTGCCCGGAAAGCTCCGCGGCGGCCCGCAGCCGGGGCAGGACCTCCAGCACGGCGGCGGCCGAACCGTTGAGGATGTTCTCCCTTTCGTCCAGGTCGTTGCGGTTATAAAGGTAGCCCGCGTTCAGGTAGAACTCCCACGGCCCGGCGGTCCGGCCCGCTATGCCGTACACCCAGACCCCGCCTTTGCCCGCCCCGAGACTTTTGGACTCGCTGCCGGCCGGCATGGAGAAGCCGGGCTTGAGCGCCAGCGTCCAGCCTTTCCGGGCGCAGGCCCTGAACTTCGCCTCCAGCAGCACATCGCCGAGGCCGCTCTCGGAGATCCCCCTGGAGCTCCAGCCCTGCCACGGCACCGTGACCAGCACGTCCAGCCCGTCCCAGAGCCCGTACGTAAGCACGGCCGTGGCCGTGGTGGAGTAGCGTTTAGGCCCGGCGGCGTCCGAGGCCGTATAGTCCAGGTCGCCCTCTATCTGTCTGCCGTCCCGCCCCAGGAACAGGGTATCCTCCCCTATCAGCGGATGATAGGCCAGCGCGCCGCCGGCCGGCAGGGCCAGCAGCAGCGCGGTCAGAAGCATCTTCATAATTCCCCCCTAAGGGGATTTTAGCCGCGCCGGGGCGCAAAGTCAACACTAGAGCAGGCGCCAGGTGAGCCCGGCCTCGAAGGTGCGGCCCGGCTGCGGGAACCAGCCGTTGAAGACGTCGGCCGTCTCGGCGTAATGCCGGTCCAGCAGGTTACGGACGCCGCCCCAAAGCTCCAGGCCGCCGAAGGCGCGCGACGCGCGCAGGCCGAAGACCCAGTATTCGGGAAGGCGCAGGCCGGTGCGGCCGCGGCCGGTATACTGCTCGGAGACGCCGCGGGCGTCCAGCCTGAGCTCCGTTCCCGCCGCCGAAGCGGAGAGCTCGGCGGTGACCCTGTGCGCGGGGCTGAAGTTGAGCGTTTCATAGCCTCCCGCTCCGGAACGCGCCCTGCTCACGTTGCGCACGTATCCGGCGGCCGCGCGCAGCGCCTTCCCTTTCCAGCCGGCCCGGGCCTCCAGCCCGTAGTTATACGCGGAGTCCAGGTTGGCTGCCCCCCAGGTGACCGGGTCCAGAGCGATACGGTCCCTGATAATGGAATAGTACCCCGTCAGCCCGGCGTACCAGCCGGCGGGAGAGCCGTAGTCGGCGCCCGCCGAATAGTTCACGCTGGTCTCCGGCTTCAGCCCCGGGGCCGGCGCGGCCCACGGGTTATAGAGATCGGCGAAGGTGGGCGCCTGGAAGCCGGCGCCGGCGGAAGCGGAGAACTTCCAGCTCACGTCCGGCGCGTAGACCGCGCCCAGCTTCGGGCTGAGGCGCGCGGCGTAAACGCCGCTCCTGTCCAGCCGCGCCCCCGGCGTCACCTCCAGGCCGCGGGCGGGCCGCAGCGTGGCCTGCGCGAAAGCCCCCGCGGAGTTGATCGTATGGTCCCCGTAAGTGCCGGAATCCAGCGAGGAAGCCGAAGTCTCGGCCCCGATCACCGCGCTCCCCCGGAAGGCGGCGCGCACAGCCAGCGCGCGGTCAGTCACCCTGGCCTCGCTGAGGGTGCCCCACTGGAACGCCTCGATGTAATTGGAGGAGACGGAGGAATCCGCCTTGAACGCCAGGTCGCGGGACCCGCCGCTCCAGGAGGCGGAGAACGCGCCGCGCCGGGAGGTCTGCCAGTCCGTCAGGGAATTGGGCTCCTTCTCGCGGGAGCCGTTCCAATCCGCCACCGGGACAGGGGTGCCGGAAGGCAGGCCCGTCCGGAGCCTGGAGAAGAGCCCCGTGATCCCGAGCCGCCCAGCGGCGCCCAGGTCCAGCGAGGCCCGCCCCGAGGCGGAATCCTTTTCGATCGCGGAATTCCGCTGGAAGCCGTCCGAAGTACCGGAGGTACCGGCGGCGAAGATCTCCCCCGCCCGGCCGGCCGCGCCGGCCTTGAGGAAATAGCTGGGGGTGCCGTAGGAGGCGAGCTCGGCGCCGGCCTCGGCCAGCCGCGCGCCCGGCGACAGGCGCCGCGTGAAGAGCTGCACCACGCCGCCTTCCGCGCCCGAGCCGTAAGCCGCCGAGGCCGCCCCCGGCAGGACCTCTGCTTTGCCGAGCCCGGCGGCGGGCAGCACGGACAGGTCCACCGTGCCGGTGATGTCGGGCGGCAGGCGCACGTCGTCGAGATAGACCGCCGTCTGTTTGGCCTGGTAGCCGTGCATGGAGACCGTGGCCAGGCCGAGGGGCCCGTTGAGCCGGCGCACGAAAGGGGCCGCGGCGCCGGACAGCAGGTCGGCGGCGGAGCCGGAGCCCGCGGCTTCCACGGCCGGCAGCCCCAGCGTCTCCGCGTCCCCCGGGGCGAGGCAGCGGTATGAAGGGGCCCGCGACACCGAGAAGAAGACCTCGGGGCCGGGACTTTCGGCGCGGCAGAGCGCTGAAGACGGAACGCACAACAGGAACGCCAGGGACAACTTTCGCATTTTTCCTCCCGCGAAGACGGCCGCGCGCGAAAAGGCGGGCCTTCCTCACGGAAAGGCGCCGTCCCTCGCGGCTTGCGGCGTGCGGCGGTAGACCGGGCTTGGTCCCTCGCGGGACTTCACCGTTGCGGGGCAGCTCCCGATTCGCACGGGATTCCTCCGCTGCACGCGGTAATTATATCAAAAGCCGGGGTTTGACTTTCGTCGTAGGACTAAAGTCCCGCCGCGGCGTGGGCCGAATAACCGCGCCGGAGCGGGACCTTGAGCCCATAACCGCCTTCAAATAAAGGAATATCATTATAATGTCGTTCCATCATGTACTCTGAGGAGAGTCGACGAATGAAAAAACTGGAATTAGCGAAGCTGCTGCTGGTCTCGGCCGTGCTGGCCGCGCCCGCCGCCGCGCAGGACCTCAATTCCCTGCCCTCCGTCTCCGAGATCGTCAGGCTGGCCAAGGCCGGCGGCATCTCCGGGCCGGCCCCGGCCGCGGTCCCCGCCCCCCGCGCCGTCAAGGACTGGACCGTCATGGTCTTCATGAACGGCAAGAACAACCTCTCCGAGTACGTCATCAAGGACATGAACGAGATGGAGAAGCTCGGGCCCACCGACAACATCAATATCATCACGCAGGCCGCCCGCATCAAGTACCAGGCGCCGTCCTATCCCGGCGGCGGCTACAACGACTATCCCGACGTGTACCCCGGCGGCGTCGTGCCGCATCCCGGCTGGCCCAACCCCTACTGGGGCGGCGGCATGCCGCCGATGATGATGAAGGACGCCGGCGTCACCAGGGACGCCTCCACCGACTGGGCCGGCGTGCGCCGCTACGAGGTGGTCAAGGACGGCGACAACGCCGCCCTCTCCTCCAGGCTGATCGCCGACCTGGGCTCCGTCGACATGGGCGACTACAGGCAGCTCGTCGAGTTCGGCAAGTGGGCCAAGGCCAACTACCCGGCCAGGCATTATATGCTGATCGTCTGGAACCACGGCTCCGGCTGGGAGATGAAGGGCCTGGACCTGTTCCCCGTCATCAAGGGCATCTCGTATGACGACGAGACCGGCCACGGCATCAACCCCGTGGACCTGGGCGCCGCGCTGCGCGGCATGGGCGGCGTGGACATCTACGCCTCCGACGCCTGCCTGATGCAGATGGCCGAGGTGGCCTACGAGCTCCGGGACGCCGCCAAGGTGATCGTGGGCTCCGAGGAGACCGAGCCCGGCGACGGCTGGGCCTACGACTACTTCCTGGCCCGCGTGCATTCCAATAAGGGGAACCTCACCCCCGACGTGATGGCCGCGGCCGCCGTGCAGGGCTACAAGGCCTACTACGCGGAGCAGAAGGATTCCGTCACGCAGTCCGCGCTGCACACCTCCGGCCTGGCGCAGTTCCGCGTCCTGCTGGACCAGTGGGTCCAGCTCGTCATGAAAGAGGACAAGACCATGGTCAAGCAGGCCCTGAGCTCCGCGACCTCCTTCTCCGGCGCCGGCTCGCGCGACCTGATCCACTTCCTGGAGAACGTGCACGCCGGGACCAAGTCCCCCGCGCTGAAGGCGCAGACCGCGGCCGTGATGAAGCAGCTCTACGACAAGGTCATCTTCGACAACGGCGCCACCGGCGACAAGTTCAAGAAGGCCTACGGCCTGGGCGTCTACCTGCCGGGCTGGAGCTTCGACCAGGAATACGGCAAGCTGGCCTGGGCCAGGGACGGCAAATGGGACGAGCTCGTCCAGTGGCTGACCGCCAAGGACGAGACCCCCGCGCCCAACACCCACGCGCAGGAAGCCGAAGCCCGCTGACCCGCGCCCGTTAAAAAAAAGGGGACAGGCTACTTTTTCCGGGAAAAAGTAGCCTGTCCCCTTTTTTTCAGGGTTTACGGCTTATACCTGGGTGTAGCCCTTTATAGCGTACCAGGCCTGGCCCAGGGCTATGCCGCCGTCGTTGGCGGGGACCTGGCGGTTGGAATAGACCTTCAGGCCGCGCTTGCGCAGCGCGGCGGTCACGCCTTCCAGGAGCGCGCGGTTCTGGAAAACCCCGCCGGAAAGGCATACGTCCCCGAGCCCGTGGCGGGAGGCCAGCAGCGCGGCGGTTTCGGCCGCGGCCGCCGCCACCCCGGCGTGCAGGCGGGCGGCTATGACACCGGCGGAAAGGCCGGCCGCCCGGTCGGCCACGGCGGCCCGGACCGCGGGGGCGGGGTCCAGCCGGAGGACCCCGGAGATATCGGCCAGGCCGAACTTGTAAGCCCCGCCGGCGCGCGCAGGCAGCAGGCTCTCCAGTTCCATCGGGCCCTGCGCCTCGTAAGTGGCCTCGGTCCGCACCCCGGCCAGGAAGCTGAACGCGTCGAAGAGGCGGCCCAGGCTGGAGGTCTCCGGGCAGTTAAGACCGGCGTCCAGCATTCTCCCCACGGTACGGAGTTTTGCGCGGGGCACGGCGGCGAACAGGCGCCCGGCCTCCCGCTCCCAGCTCCCGCCGTAGGCCCGCCTGACCAGCGCGAGCGCCGGGCGCCAGATCTCATAGGCGCCGACGTCGCCGCCGGGCAGCGGGAAATATTCCAGATGCGCGGCGCGGCTCCAGGTCTTCCCTTTGAAGACCAGGAATTCAGAACCCCAGATGCGCCCGTCGGTGCCGTAGCCGGTGCCGTCGAAGGCCATGCCCAGGAAATCCCCCTCGAGCCCGTGCTCGGCCGCCGCGCCCAGCGCGTGCGCGGCGTGGTGCTGGACGGCCACCTTCTTTCCGGGCAGCGCGCGGGCCAGCGCCGTGGACGCGTAGTCGGGATGCAGGTCGTGGGCCACGACGCGGGGGCGCACCTTCAGCAGCCCCGACATTTTGGCGAGGGTCTCGCGGAAGAAGTCCTGGTTGAGCGGCTCGGAAAGGTCGCCGATATGCTGGGACATGAAGGCCTCGCCGCCGCGGGTCAGGCAGAAGGCGTTCTTGAGGTCCGCGCCGCAGGCCAGGAGAGGCGCGCCCTCCGCCGCCAGCTTCACGGCCGCGGGCACGTAGCCGCGCGCGCGGCGCGCCAGCCGCAGCTCCCCGGCGGCCTCGAAGGCCACGGAGTCGTCTATGCGGTTGTGGATGGGGCGGTCGTGCAGGAGGGTGAAGGAAGCGACGCCCCCCAGCCGGGACGCTGCCTCGGAGCGGTCCCTGCAGATGGGCTCGTCGCGGAAATTGCCGGAGGTCATCACGAGCGGGCCGCGGAACCCTTTTTGGGCCAGCAGCGCGAAGAGCGCCGCGTGCAGCGGCGTGTACGGCAGCATCACGCCGAGGCGCGACAGGCCCGGGGCCGGCTCGGCGAAGGCGCCGCGGCGGCGCAGCATGACCACCGGCGCCTGCGGCGAAGCCAGCGCGGCGGCCTCCCGGGAGGAGACCCGGCAGATCTTTTTGGCGGCGGCGAGGTCCGGCACCATGACGGCGAAAGGCTTGTGCGGGCGGCGCTTGGCGGCGCGCAGCGCTTTTACGGCGGAGGCGCGGTCGGCGCGGCAGGCCAGGTGGAAGCCGCCCAGGCTCTGCAGCGCGCCCACGCGCCCGGCGAGCAGCAGCGCGGCGGCGCGCTCCAGCGCCGCCGGGCCTTTAAGGGTCTTCCCCCCGTACTCCAGGGCCACGGCGGGGCCGCAGACCGGGCAGGCGTCCGGCTGGGCGTGGAAGCGGCGGTCCAGCGGGTCGCCGTATTCCTTCCGGCAGGCCGGGCACATCCTGAAGCCGGCCATCGTGGTGTACGGGCGGTCGTAAGGCACGCTTTTTACTATCGTGAAGCGCGGGCCGCAGTTGGTGCAGTTGGTGAAAGGGTAGAGATAGCGGCGGTCGGCGGGGTCCAGCAACTCGCGGCGGCAGTCCGGGCAGAGCGCCAGGTCGGCCGGTATGATGGCGGCGGCCGGGGCTTTGCCCCCGCTCTTCGCGATGGAGAAAGCCTTCTCGCCGGCGGCCGGCACGGCGCGGCTCACCACGGAATCCACGCGGGCGGCGGCGGGCCGGCGCGCCGAAATGTCGCGGATGAAGGCTTCCACCGACGGGCCCGGGCCCTCGGCCTCGATGGTCACGCCGGAGGCGTCGTTCCTCACCCAGCCGCCGAGGCGGTACTCGGCGGCGAGCTTATAGACGTGCGGCCTGAAGCCGACGCCCTGGACGACGCCTTTGACGAGTATCTTCTTGCGGACTATCGTGGCCACTTTATTTGCCGGTGACTACCCGACCTTTGGAGTAATCGAGCTCGCTGCCGAAGAGGCTGTGCGGGACGAAATAGACGGCCGCGGTCACGGCGAAGGCCAGGTTCAGCCACAGCCGCGCGGGCCTTTCCTTCAGCACGGCCCAGAGCGCCGGCAGCCAGAAGACCAGCATCAGCAGCGTTTTATTGTCGGTAAGGTCCATACCGAACGGGAAGCCGGTCCAGGCCTGGCCGAAGGCGTAGTACTGCGTCAGCGGCCCGAAGACGAAGCCGCCGAGCACGAGGAAAGCGACCGTGGCCGGCACCGAATGCCGCACCGGCGGCGCGCCGAAAGCCGAAGAGAGGAAGATGCGCACCGAGAACAGCATGAACAGCGACATCAGCACGATGTGCGGGACCAGGATCCAGCCCGGCACGGCGCCCTTGAAGCGCGTCACTACCGGCGCGCCGGTCAGTTCCCGCTCGCCGGACGGGCTCTTCACGAAAACCCGGTATTCCAGCTTGCCGGCCGGAGGCTGGGAAGGCAGGAAATAGAAGAGGCGGGTGTTCTTGAACTCCATCGGCGCGGCCTGGAACGGCTCGCCGGTGCGGTAGCGGCGCCATTCCACGCGGCCCTCGAGCGGCGGCTCCGACAGGACCTGGACGAGGCAGTCGTTCCCGCCCGTGGTGCAGCTGCGCGGGAACCGGTAATGGTAGATACCCGTGCCTTCGACCTTCCCGCCTTTCACCGGGTAGGTCGGGCCGGTCATGCGCTGGAAGACCGCGAAGCCGGCCATGATCAGGAAGCTTAAGCCCCACAGCAGGGTCTTTTTCATCTCAGCAGATCCTCGGCAGCTGCTCGCCCTCGAGCATCAGCATTATCCGCGAGCCGCCTATGGCCGTCTTCAGGCGCACCTGCGGCTTCTTTTCCTTCACCATCCGCCCGACGACGGCGGCGTTGCGGCCGTACTTGTCGGAACGGAGCGCCTTCAGCACCCTGCCGGCGGCCTCCGGGGCGCAGAAAAGGGCTATCTTGCCCTCGTTGGCGACGTACATCGGGTCCAGGCCGAGCAGCGCGCAGGCGTTGGCCGTGGCGGGGGCCACGGGCACGGCGCGCTCCTCCACCTCGGCCGTCAGGCCGCAGGCGCCGGAAACCTCGTTGAGCACCGTGGCGAAGCCGCCGCGGGTGATGTCGCGCATCGCGCGCACTCCGGGCACCTTCAGCGCGGCCGCGATCATGCGGTTGAGCGGGGCGGCGTCGCTCTTTATCCCCCCCTCGAGCCCGAGGCGGTTGCGGGCGTTCATGACGGCCACGCCGTGGTCGGCGAGGTTGCCGCTCACGACGACGGCGTCGCCGGGTTTCACGGCCGCGGAGGTGAGCCGCCTGCCGGCCGGGATCAGCCCGACGCCGGAAGTGTTGATGAACACCCCGTCGGCCTTGCCCTTCTCTACGACCTTGGTGTCGCCGGTCACGACGCTGACCCCGGCCTCCCTGGCGGCGGCCCGCATCGAGGCGGTTATGCGCCCGAGCAGGTCCGCCGGGAACCCCTCCTCCAGGATGAAGCCGGCGGAGAGGGCGGCCGGGCGCGCGCCCTTGACCGCCAGGTCGTTGACGGTGCCGCAGACGGCGACGCGGCCGATGTCGGCCCCGGGGAACTCCACCGGGGTGACGACGTAGGAATCGGTGGTGAAGGCGAGGCGGGCCCCGCCGAGCTTCAGCTCGGCGGCGTCCTCGAGCGGCGCCAGCGCGGGGTTGGAGAAGCTCTTCAGGAAGACCTGTTCCACGAGCTCGCGGCTCAGGCGGCCGCCGCTGCCGTGCCCCAGCAGCACCTTGGTGAAAGCGGCCATGTCAGGACCTCCCCGCCGCGGCCTTCTTCTGGCCCTCGAAGATGCCGAGGAAGCCGCGGGCCGCCGGATTGAGTTTGCGCGAACGGTTGTAGATCAGGTAGATGGGCCGCAGGAACTGCGCGTCGGCGATCTTGAGCACGTGCAGGGTGATGCCGTTCTCGTCGTCGCGCACGGCCGAGCGAGGCAGCAGCGACACGCCGGAGCCGGAAGCGACCGCGGTCTTGATGGTCTCGATGTTGTCCAGCTCCATCCTGACGCGCGGCTTGACCCGGTGGGTCTTCAGGAAGTCGTCGATATAGCGGCGCGACGGGAAGGCGCGGTCGAAGAAGATGAAGTCCTGGCCGGCGAGTTCGCCGACGTTCACGCTCTTGCGGCCGGCCAGCGGCGAGGAGGCCCCCGCTATCAGCACCATCTCGTCCTTGGCCACCGGCAGCATCGCGAGGCTGGCGCATTTGCGGTAAGGGCAGGCCATGAAGCCGAAGTCGGCCCGCCCGCCGGAGATGTCGGAGTAGATCTGGGAGAACTGCCGGTACTCGACGCTGATCTTGGTGCCGGGGTTCTTGGCGAGGTATTGCCTGATGTAGTTCTGGATCATGTACACGCCGGCGCTGTAGATGGTGGAGATCCGGATCTCGTCGGAGGCGCGCTCCGGGCCGAGCTCGCGGATGTTCTTGAGCACGCCGTCGTAGAGGCCGGCGATCTTGCGCGAGGCGGCGTAGAACTTCTCGCCGCAGGGCGTCAGCATGATCCGCCCGGTCTGGCGGTGGTAGAGCTTGCACTTGAGCACGCGCTCCAGCTTCTTGATCTGCTGGCTCACGGCGGACTGCGAGATGTAGTTCAGCTCCGCCGTCTTGGAGAAGCTGCCGGTATCCGACAGGTCGCGGAAGACCTTGAGGGTTTCTATGTTCATAGATCGTGGCGGCTCAGCCGCCGTATTTGAACCACGCGGCGCAGGCCCCCTCGGAGGAGACCATGCACGGGCCCACCGCCGACGACGGCGTGCAGGCCTTGCCGAAGAGCGGGCAGTCCGGCGGCAGGGCCTTGCCGAGCAGGATCTGGCCGCAGCGGCAGCCCTTCGGCTCGGGGGCTTCCTTGTATTTTATGCCGAAGCGCTTCACGGCGTCGAAGCGCTCGTAGGCCTTGGAGAAGCCGAGGCCCGTCCCGGGGACGGTGCCGATGGCCCGCCACGAGGCGGGACCGACGGCGAAGACCTCGTCCATCAGCCGGCGCGCGGCCGGGTTGCCCTCGGCGCGCACGGCGCGGAAGTATTCGTCCTCCACGGCGGGCTTGCCGGAGACGACCTGCCGGAGCAGCATGTTGACGCCGGCGAGGATATCGAGCGGTTCGAAACCGGTGACGACGCAGGGGACCCTGCGCTTTTCGGCGACGAAGGCGTACGGTTTCAGGCCGATGATGGCGCTGACGTGGCCGGGCAGCATGAAGCCGTGGATGCGGTTCTCCGGGTCGGAGAGCAGCAGCTCCAGGGCGGGCGGGACCAGCTTGAAGAAGGCGGTGGAGGAGAAGTTCTTGAGGCCCGCCTTCCTGGCGCGCGCCACCGCGCCGGCTATGACGGGGGCCGTGGTCTCGAAGCCGACCCCGACGAAGATCACCTGGCGGGACGGTTCGGCCTCGGCCAGCGCCACCGCGTCCAGCGGAGAGTAGACCACCCTGACGTCGGTGCCGCGCTCGCGCATGGCGTGCAGGTCCAGGCCTTTGGAGCCCTTCACCTTCATCATGTCGCCGAAGGTGGCGAGGATGACGCCGGGGACCTCCGCCAGCGCGAGGACCCGGTCGATGTCGCCCTGGGAGGTGACGCAGACCGGGCAGCCGGGCCCGGAGAGCATCCGCAGCGTCTTCGGGAAGAGCTTGCGCATGCCGCTGGCCGCTATGGCCATGGTATGCGTGCCGCAGACCTCCATGAAGTTCACGGTGCCGCCGGTCAGGGCGGAAGCCTTGCCGGCCAGGGTCTCCATCTCGGAGAGGGCGGCGGCGGCGAGGCCGGGATCGCGCCAGAGCGGCGAAGAGAAGCGTTCGGCGGAGGCGGTCTTCATGGCTTGTTGTGGGCCAGCGGGCCGGATTCGGCCGAGGCGTGCTCCTTGCCGTAGACCTCGGCGAAGACCTTCAGGGTCTCCTCCGCCTCCTGCGGCTGCAGGACCTGTATGGCGAAGCCGGCGTGGACCAGCACGTAGTCCCCCTTGCGGGCCTCCGGCACCAGGTCCAGCGAAACGGCCCGCCTGACGCCGTTGAAGTCCACTTCGGCGTCGGCGCCCCTGAGCGACGTGATCTTTCCGGGAACTGCGAGGCACATAGGATCTCCAGCGGGAAGTATAAGATTTGTTAATATTACCTACGCTAATATTATACAAATTTACACCCGGGTCGCGGGCCGGGGTCGCGGGAAACCGCTCCGCGGTTTATCCGTGACTTGTAATGTCAGGCACCCCCGCGCCGACAAAGCAAAAGGCCGTTCGTATAAAATACGAACGGCCTTAGAAATTGAATGCGCGGGAAGGGTGAGGCCCG
>JAJZRA010000024.1 GCA_021847485.1 bacterium | reverse complement strand
CGGCGGGGCGGGCTTCTCTTCAGGCGGCGCCTCCGCTTCCTTCCAGGCCGCCCCCTCGGGCGGGGCCTCCGCGGCTGCCGCCAAGGGCGGCGCGCAGGAAACCCAGACCGCTAAGGGCGGCGAGACCGGCGGCAAAGAAAGCGCGGCCGCGGCGGGACCGGCTTTCGGCCAGGCCTCCGGCCGTTCCTCCCCTCCCGACAGGGTCCTGGCCTCGCTGCCTTCCGGCGGCGCTAACCTGCCCGGCACCCTGCCCGCCAAGCCCCCCCGGACCGTAGGCCAGCAGCACGGCGGCCAGGCGGCCGCTTCCGGCGGCCTGAACGGCTTCAGGAACGGCGGCGCGGCCGCGGACCTTAACACCGGCCTTGAAAAGGACAGCACCGGGGCCAAGAACGATTACAGCGCCAAGATGTCCGGCGGCGCGGCCGCCGCGGCGGCGGCCGGAGCGGCGGCGGGCGGCGGCGTCCCTAACGCGTCCAAGCCCTCCGCGGCCACCGGCGGCGCGGGCGGCTCTTCGTCCGCCTCCGACGGCGGCGGGGCTTCCGGCGGGGACGACAAGACGGCTTCGGCCAAGAAGAGCGGCGGCGCAGAGAAGGCGGAGCCCTCCGGCGGCGGTTCTTTCTGGGGCGACGGCGACGAACCGCAGGCCGCCCAGGAGAAGGCGGCCCCCTCCGCCGCGCCGGGAGACCTTATAAAGACCGTTGTGACGGAGACCCGCAACGGCGAGGAGGCCGCTTACCTGACCGCCGAGGACGACGCGGCCCAGCCTGAGGAAACCCAGCTGCAGACCGGCGCCGTGACGCTGCTGGCCTCGGCCAAGTCCATGGAGGAGCCGGACCCGGAGAACCTAGACGACCTCTCCACGGAGCGCCGCGCGGAACTGCGCAAGCAGATGCACTCCTTCATGAAGCGGGTCCAGAACAAATACGGGAAGCTGACCGACATTTTCGTCACGTCCTGCACTGAGACCCCGGAGAGCCGGGACCTCTGCAAGCAGAACGGCCTGACGCGCAACTACCTGACGATGACCACGGCCAAGGGCGCCAAGCTGGTGATGGGAGTCAAGTACGTCAAGAAGCGCTGGCGCCGCTATACGGTCTCGTTCAGCAAGCCGGGCGGCATGACGCAGGGCGCGCCGCAGACCGGCGACGAAGAGGAAGGCCTGGGGCAGGACGAGGAGGAGTGAGCCGGCGGCTCACTCCCCGATGTCCTCGTTCCAGAGCTCGGGGCGGGCTTCGATGAAGTCCGCCATCATTTTTTTGCATTCCGGCAGGTCCAGGTTCACGAGCTTCACGAACTTCCGCGAATAGCTCTCCGGCCCCTTGAAGGTCCGGTTCTCCCCTATCACTACCGTAGGTATCTTGTAGAGCAGGATGGCGCCGGTGCACATGCTGCACGGCGACAGGGTGGAATAGATAGCGCACTTGCGGTAGTCGGCGGCCTTCAGGCGGCCGGCGTTCTCCAGGCAATCCATCTCGGCGTGCAGGATGGCCGAGCGCTTCTGCACGCGGCGGTTATGGCCGCGTCCTATTATCCTCCCCCCCTTAACCAGCACTGCGCCTATCGGGATGCCGCCTTCGCGCAGGCCTTTGCGGGCCTCCGCCACGGCGGCCTTCATGAACTTGAGGTGCGCGGTTTTCCCGGTCATTCGGCCCTCTTCTTTTTCCTGGCCGCGACCTTGCGCAAGGTACCGGAGGCGGCCCCCAGCGGCGACCGGAGTCGGAACGAGCAGCTCCGCCCGGTCTCCGACATGACGGCCGTGCCGTTGGCCATCATCGAGGTGATGGTCACGTTGCCGTCGTCGCCGACGCAGATGTCGGCGTTCATCGGGATGGCGGGGTTGACCGCCGCCGCGAGGTTGGCGGTATAGCAGGCGCCGTCGCCCTTGGGCACGGCCAGGACGGTCCCGGCCGAGGTCCCGCCCTGTCCCTTGGAGACGTAAGAGACCTTGAGGTTCTCCCCCGCGCGGCGTATCACGGCGGTCACCTTGAAATTACCCTTGGTAGTGGTGCGGGCGGTGCCCGCCCACTTGCCGATATATTTCTGTACCAGGTCGCCCTGGGCCGAGAGCGGCAGCAGGGCCAGCGCGAGCGCGAGTATCTTCAGCATATCAGTACACCCTGGCCCAGATGGCCTTCAGGTATTCCCCCTCGGGGTAGTCGGCGGCGACCGGGTGGTCGGGACCGGCGCCGCTCTTCTTGAAGATCTGCACCTTGCGCCCGGCGTTGGCCGCGGCGCCGCGCACGATGAAGGAGAACTCCTCCATCGAGACCATGCCGCTGCAGGAGCAGGTGACGAAGACGCCGCCCTCCTCCACCAGCGCCAGCGCGATCCGGTTGAAGTCGCGGTATTTGAAGATGCCCTTCTCGCGCTCCTCGCGGCTGGAGACCAGCTTGTAGGGGTCCAGCACCACCAGGCCGTACTTGCGCTTGAGGTCTATCATCTGGCGCATATAGGTGAAGGCGTCCGCGCAGACGGCGTCGAGCTTGACCTTGTTGATGTTGGCGTTGCGCTTGCTCTGCTCGCTGGCCTCGGGGTCCAGCTCGACGCAGGTGACCGCGTCGGCCCCGCCCAGCTTGGCCGAGTAAATGCCGAAGCCGCCGGTGTAGGCGCAGATGTCTATGACCTTCTTGCCGGCGGCGAACTGGGAGGCGTACAGGCGGTTCTCGCGCTGGTCGCAGAAGAAGCCGGTCTTGTAGCCGGCCTTCAGGTCCACCTCGAACTGCACGCCGTTCTCGGAGATGCGCGTCTTGCGCGAAGGGCCGGGTTCCGGCTTTATCGAGAAGCCCTCCATCTCCTGGGTGTAGGAGGTGGCGCGGTGGTGGAACTCGGCGCCGGGGAAATGCTTGCGGAACGCCGCCTCGATATTGGGCCACAGGCGGTACATGCCGAGCGAGTAGAACTCCAGCGCGATCTGGTCCTTGTAGATGTCCACGGTCAGGCCGGGCAGGCCGTCGGCGTAGTCGTGGACCAGGCGGTAGGCGTCGGTCTTCTCCGGCAGCTTCAGCACGTCGCGGCGGAAGGCGACGGCGCGCGAGACCTTCTCGTCGAAGAACCTGTCCACCAGGAACTCCTCCGGGTTGGCGCGGTCGATGATGCGCAGCGTGATCTGGCTGCGCGGGTTATAGATGGCGGTGCCGTAGGGATTGCCGTTCTTGTCGTAGACGGCCACCAGCTGGCCGGCCTCGGCGCGGTCGGCGGTGTCTATCATGCGTTTGAAGGCGTTCGGTCCGGCCGGGGCGTGGGAAAGTTTTACCCTCGGGAGCCCGCCGGCTTTGGAAAAGATCTTTTCGGCCATGGGATTATTATACCTCTTGTCGTCTAGGCTTTAAGGATGTCGATCCTGCGCCAGAGCCCGGAGCCGAAGCGCAGGCCGAAGAAGACCGCGAGCAGGAAGATGTAGAAGGCGGCCCAGGCCCACGCGTGGATCAGGTCCCCGCCGGCCCGGTGCGTGATGTACCAGATGCCCGGCACGAAAAGGACCCACGCCGCGGCGCTGGCCCCCAGCATCTGGAAGCGGGTGTCCCCCGCGCCGCGCAGCGCGTCGGCGAAGATCATGCCGATCGCGTCGAAGAAGATGAACACGGCCAGGACCTTCATGACGGGCCGGCTCAGCGCCAGGATGGCCGCGTAGGCCGCCGAATCCCCGGAGCCGAAGACGTTGATGAACAGCCCCGGGAAGAGGACGAAGAGGCCGCCCAGCGCCAGGGCGTAGAGGGCCGCGATCTTGGCCCCGTTATAGGCGACGCGCACGGCCACGTCGGGCTTGCGCATGCCGATGTATTTGCCGGTCAGCGTAAGCACCGCTATGCCTAGGCCTATGACCGGCATGAACGCTATCATGTTGATGGAGGCGATGATATTGCTGGCGGCCAGCGAGACCTCGTCCATCGCGCCGACCATGAAGATGAAGGCCCCGAAGGCCGCGATGTCGAGGAAGAAGCCCACCCCGTTGGGCGCGCCGTACTTCAGCAGGCGCAGGAACAGGCCCTTATGCACGCCGACCAGCCTGTCGGTCCGGTAGCGGCGGCGGTTGTAGCGCGAGAAGAACAGCGCCAGGTAGAGGCCTAGGATCAGCGTCTGGCCGGCCACCATAGCGTAAGCCGCGCCCCTGATGCCGAGGGCCGGCACCGGGCCGGCGCCGAAGACCAGCAGCCACGAGAGCAGCACGCAGAGCGCGCTGCCCGCCATGTTGACCGCCATCGGCACCTTGGTCAGCCCGCGGCCGGTGAAGAAGGCCGAGAGGGCCGCGCTGGCGAGGAAGACCAGGCCGCCGGCGTTAAGGATGAAGAAATACTGCCGCTCCAGGACTATCACGGCGGGCGCGTGGCCCGAATGGTCGATGATATAGTAGCCGAGCGGCGTCAGCGCCAGCAGCAACAGCGCCGAGAAGACGGCCAGCCAGACCCCCTGCCAGACCGCCACCGACACGCTCGCGGTCTTGCCGCGGCCGTAATACTGGGAGACGAAAGCGTTGGTGTAGGAGACCACCCCGAAGAAGAAGCAGGCGAAGACGAAAGAGAGCAGGCCCGCCGGCACGCAGGCGGCCAGCGCGTCGGGGCTGTAGTGCGCCAGGAAGACGCGGTTGATGAACTGCATCACGGTGCTGGAGGCGGTGGAGAGGATCATCGGGTAGGCGATGCGCAGCAGCTCGGCCGCGCCGCCCTCCCCCCGGGTGAAGAGCTTCATAGCAGGTCGGCGTAGGCGCCGGCTATCAGGTCGGCCTTGCGGATACCGAGCGCCTTCATCAGGGCGGCGGCCTCGCGGCGGCCGGCCCGGGGGCCTTCGCAGGGGAGCAGCACCACCTCCAGCTCCAGGAAGCGGCCCAGGCCCTCGACCTCGTCCAGGTGGATGCGGGTGCGGCCGGCCAGGCACACCAGCCTGCGCTTGCTCACGGTCTTCGTAACGCCCAGCAGCCGCTTGAGGGAGCGGCGCGTCGCGGCGGCGTCCTTCACCGGGACTATGGTGTATGCGGAGGTCTTGGGGCCTTTCACTCCGGCCCGGCGGTAGAAGACCAGGTAGTCCTCCCCGCCGCGCTGGCGGCGCAGCTTCAGCCGCCCGTTGGCGCAGTTGAAGAAGGTGTCCTTCTGGCGCAGTTCGAAGGAGCGGTCGGCCAGAGCGAGGGCGGCCGCCTTCTGCGCCTCCCAGTCGCGGGCCCGGGCCTTGATCTCCACGTTCTCCGGCATCAGAACCTCTCCAGCACGAAAGGCAGCGCGGTCAGCGCCGCGCCGACGAGCGCTATCCACAGCGCGCCGCCGACGAAATAAGGGAACGCCAGGAGGGCGAGGCCGCAGAGGAGGCGCGTGACGTCGGCGTTGGCCTTGGCCTGTTTAACGTAGACGAGGCCCACCGTGGAGAAGACGACCGCCGCCAGTATGCTCCAGACGTCCATAAGCCGGCCGCCTTCAGTCCTCGAAGACCTCGGCGCCGCGGTCGGCGCGCTTGCGCTGGCTATGGTCCAGGATCTTCTTGCGCAGGCGGATGTTCTTCGGCGTGACCTCCACGAACTCGTCCTCCTCGATGTACTCGATGGCCTGCTCGAGGCTCATCGCGCGCGGCGGCGTCAGCACGATGGCGGCGTCGGCGGTGGAGGAACGCATATTGGTCTGCTTCTTCTCCTTGCACGGGTTCGTGACGAGGTCGTTGGCGCGGCAGTGCTCGCCGACGATCTGCCCGGCGTAGATGTCCTCGCCGGGGCCGACGAACATGATGCCGTGGTCCTGCAGGCTGTTCAGCGCGTAGCCGGCGGACTTCCCCGGCTCCTTGGCGATGAAGACGCCGTTGCGCTGCGGGCGCGTGAACTTGCCCTCCGGCATGAAGCCGTGAAAGCTGTGGTGCATCAGGCCGGAGCCCTTCGTGAACGTCATGAATTCGCCCTTGAAGCCGATCAGGGCCTTGGAGGAAATGACGTACTCGTAGCGCACGCGCCCGTCGTCGCCCACCTGCATGTCCTTCATCTGCGCGCCGCGCGCGCCGAGGGCGTTCATCACGGCGCCCTGGAACTCGGCGGGGGCGTCCAGCAGCAGCAGCTCCACCGGCTCCACGGTGACGCCGTTCTCCTGGTGCGTGATCACCACCATCTTGCTGACGCACAGCTCGAAGCCCTCGCGGCGCATCGTCTCGATGAGGATGGAGAGGTGCAGCTCGCCGCGCCCGCTCACCTTGAAGCCGCCCTGGCCGGGGAGCTCCTCCACCTTGAGCCCGACGTTGATCTGCTGCTCGCGGAACAGGCGGTCGCGGATCTGCGTGGCGGTGACGAACTTGCCGTCGCGGCCGGACAGCGGCCCGTCGTTGGCGTAAAACTCCATGCTGAGCGTGGGCTGCTCGATCTCCAGGCCGGGCAGCGTGCCGGGGTTCTCCGGGTCGCTGACGGTGTCGCCCACCTCTATGCCCTCGAGGCCGGCCACGGCGACGATGTCTCCGGAACGGGCCTCCTTTATATTGACGCGCTCGAGGCCCTGGTAGCCCATCAGCTGGAGGACCTTGCGCAGCCTGGGTTCGGTCTGCGGCGAGGCCATAGAGACCTGCTGGCCGGCGGCTATCCTGCCCTGCGTGATGCGGCCGATGCCGATGCGGCCGGTGTAGGAGCTGTAGTCGAGCATCGTGATCAGCATGCGCAGCGGGGAGTCGTCGAGGTCGAGCGGGCCGGGGACGTGCTTCAGGATGGTCTCGAAGAGGAACTTCAGGTCCTTCTCGGGCTTGTTGTAGTCGGCGGAGGCCCAGCCGTCGCGGCCGACGGCGTAGACTATCGGGAAGTCCAGCTGGGCGTCGGAGGCGCCGAGCTCCATGAACAGCGCGAAGACCTTGTCGAGCGCGGCGTGCGGGTCGCAGTTGGGGCGGTCCACCTTGTTGATGACGACGATGGGGCGCAGGCCGAGCGCGAGGGACTTCTTGAGCACGAAGCGGGTCTGCGGCATCGGGCCGTCGAGAGCGTCCACTAGGAGCAGCACGCCGTCGACCATCCGGAGCACGCGCTCGACCTCGCTGCCGAAGTCGGCGTGGCCGGGGGTGTCGACGATGTGGATGGTCCTGTCGCCGTAGCGGACGGCGGTGTTCTTGGAGAGGATGGTGATGCCGCGCTCGCGCTCGAGATCGTTGGAGTCCATGATGCAGATGGCCTCCTCGCCGGCCTTGTCGTGGAAGGCGCCGGTCTGCTTGAGCATGGCGTCGACGAGGGTGGTTTTGCCGTGGTCGACGTGGGCGATGATGGCGATGTTGCGCAGGTCGGGCCTGCGCTTGGCGTTATCCTGTTGCATGTGTATCAAGTGCTCCTTAAGATCCTCTACGCTACTGGCGGGGCCGGCGGGGTATTCCCCTAAGGCCCCAGTTGGGGAGGGGGCCCCGCCGGAGTTCAGTTGCTTCCCGTTACTCCGGCTTCCGTCTCCAAAGCTTCGAGCTCCCGCGTCCAGGCGGCGATCTTGGCCTCGAGGGCGGCGATCTTGTCGCCGAGTTCCTTCACCTGGTTGTAATCGGCGTGCACGGCCGGGTCGGACATCTTGGCCGCGAGGTTCTCCACCATCCGGCGGGTGTAGTCCACCTCTTTCTTCAGCTTCTCGGCGTGCCGGGTCTTCTTGCGGGCCTCGGCCTCCTGGCGCTTCTTCTCCTCGTAGTCCTGCGACGGGGCGGGCTTGGCCGGCTCGGCGGCCTTGCGCTTCTCTCCGGCGGCCTCCCGCGCCATCTGCTCCTGGCGGTAACGGAAGTAATCGTAGTTGCCGGGATAGACGGTGGTCTTACCGCCCTCCACGTGCACGACCGAGTCGGCCAGCGCGTTGATGAAATAGACGTCGTGGCTGATGAAGCACAGCGTGCCCTCGAACTCCTTCAGCGCGGCGATCAGCGCGTCTACGCTGGCCATGTCGAGGTGCGTCGTGGGCTCGTCCATCAGCAGCACGTTCGGCGGGTCGAGCAGCAGCTTCACCAGCATCAGGCGGCTCTTCTCGCCGCCGGAGAGCACCTCGGTCCTCTTATAGACGTTGTCGCCGGGGAACAGGAACGTGCCGAGCACGGTGCGCACCATCAGCTCGGGGTTCATCCGGTCGTTGTCCATCGCCTCCTGCAGCACGGTCTTGCGCGGGTCCAGGATGCCCTCGCGGTGCTGCGAGAAGTAGCCGGTCTTGACGTTGAGGCCGAGCGCCCGCTCGCCGGAATCCGGCTCGATCACCCCGGCCAGCATCTTCAGCAGCGTGCTCTTGCCCGCGCCGTTATGGCCGACGAAGCACATCTTCTGGCCGCGCTCCAGCGTGAAATTGAAATCCTCGTACACCTTGATGTCCGGGTGGTCCGGCACCTTGTAGATCTTGTTGATGCCCTTCAGCTCCAGCACCTTGGTCCCGGTGCGCGAAGGCTGCGGGAAGCGGATCTTCACGGTCTTGGTCTCGGCGGGCAGTTCTATGCGCTCGAGCTTCTCGAGGCGCTTGAGCATGCTCTGCGCGCGGTTGGACGTGGAGACTCGGGCGCGGTTGCGCGCGACGAAGTCCTCCATCTGCGCGATCTGCTCCTGCTGCAGGCGCCACGCGGAGTAGAGCTTCTGCTTCTCCTGCTCGCGCTGCTCGAGGTAGTGCTCGTAGTCGCCGCGGTAGACGCGCAGCTGGTGCTCCTGCAGGGACACTATGGAGTTGCAGATCTTGTTGATGAAGTCGCGGTCGTGCGAGATCACGAAGATGGCGCCCTGGTAGGACTGCAGGTAATCCTCAAGCCACAGGAGCGAGTCCAGGTCCAGGTGGTTCGTGGGCTCGTCCAGGAGCAGCAGGTCCGGCTTCTTCAGCAGCAGTTTGGCCAGCGCGGCGCGCATCGCCCAGCCTCCGGAAAGTGTGTTGACCTTGCGGGTGAAGTGCTCCACCTTGAAGCCCAGGCCCATCAGGATGGCCTTGCCCTCGGCCTCCAGGCGGCCGTCGTAGTCCTCGGCCCCGTCGAGCACCTCCTCCACCACGGTCCTCTCCGAGAGCGGCGGGTTCTCCTGCGGCAGGTAGCCCACGACTACGCCCTTTTTGAACTGCAGCTCGCCCTCGTCGGCCTCCTCGGCCCGCAGCATCATCTTGAACAGCGTGGACTTGCCGGCGCCGTTGGGGCCGACCAGCGCGAAGCGGTCCCCCTCGTTGACCTGCAGCGAGGCGTCCTCGAAGAGGACCTGCTGACCGAAAGACTTGTAGACGTTCCTGAGAGTTATCATGGGTGTACGGCCCGTGCGGCGGGCTTGAGCAGCAGAATTTTCCGGGGATCCAGAACGAACCGCGGTACGGCGCCGGCGACTGCCTCTAGTGGATATATTTTATCATTTTAAGGGGCGCCGCGGGAAACGGGACCGCGGGATGACAGGAAAGGCCAAAAAATATACACTAGGCCCAGAGCATAACGGAGGCCTCATGACGGAAACTATGATCAATATCGGCTGGGCGGTGGTGTTCTCGATGATCGGGGCGGCCGCGGGTTCGGCGCTGCTGATCTGGCTGTCGGGGCGCATCCCGGCGGTGTTCGACAAGTTCACGCCCGACATGGACGAGGGCAAGGAGATCCTGCGCGGCAACCGCGCCGTGGCCGACTATTTCGGCCGCATCGTCGCGGCCGCCATAATCGGCGTCAGCGTGATCATCGCCGCCGCTGTCCTCGGCGGTCTTATAGCGGCCCTTCACTGATGAAAGCGCTGCTGACGGCATTGCTGCTGCTGGCGCCCTGCGCGCCTGCCTGGCCCCGGGCCGGGGGCGGCGGCGGAGGAGGCGGCGGCGGCTGCTTCGCGGCCGGCACCCCCGTGGCCACCACCGCGGGCGACGTCCGCATAGAGGCCCTGCGCGAGGGCGACGTGGTCCTGGCCTACGCCGACGACCGGCTGATGCAGGTCCGCGTGGCGGCCACCTACCGCAAACGCGACCGCCTGCTCACCCTGGTCACGCCGAAGGGTAAGCTGGTCACCACCGCGGAACACCCGCTGCTGACCCGGTACGGCTTCACCGAAGCGGGCAAACTGCGGCGGGGCGACGAACTGGGGTTCCTCGAGGAGGGCCGGCTGGTCTGGACGCGCGTCAAGCGGATCGGGCACGGCGGAGAGGCGGACGTCTACAACCTGGAGGTCGCCCCGCCCCACACCTTCATAGCGGCCGGCTTCGTCGTCCACAACAAGGGCGGCGGCGGCTATCATTCCCGTTCCTCCAGGTACGGCAGGAGCGGCGGGCCGATGGACACCGTGCAGCTCCTGGGGTTCCTGCTGATGGGCGCGGTAGTCATGGGCCTGCGCGCCAAGGAGCGCCTGACCGGCGGCGGGTCGGGCTCCGCCATGTTCCCCCCTTCGGCGGTGGCGCCGCGCGCCGCCGAGACCGCCGGGATAATGAAAAGCCTCGGCGACCCCTCGCTGGACCCGGACAGGCTGGCCGGCGAGGTCAAAAGCATCTTCCTGAAGATGCAGGCCGCCTGGCAGGCGCGGAACTACTCCCCTCTGAAGGACAGCATCTGCCCGGAGCTCTTCGCCTCCCACAGCGCCAAGGTCGAGAGCATGCGCGCCCGCGGCGAGATCAACATGATGGACGAGGTCACGGTCGGCGGGGTGGACTTCGTCCATATCCGCTATACCGCCGACGAGGCGAGCCGCTCCTTTACGGCCCTGATCACCGCTTCGGCGCGGGACTACACGCTGGACGCCTCCGGCACCCTGACCGGCGGCAGCAGGGAACTGCGCTCTTTCCAGGAATTCTGGACCTTCCGGCTCTTCAACGGCGCCTGGGCCCCGGCCAGGATAGACCAGACGTCCGAGGATTATATCCTCGGCGCGCCCAACCTGCCGGCCCAGCCCTACCCGCCGGGCACGACCGCCGCGGCCGCGGCAGTGGCCATAGGCGCCGCCGCCGCTGCGGCCGCCGTGCCGGAGCGCCCGGTCCCCGACGCCGGCAGCCTCCCCCCGGCCAGGGCGGCAGTCCGCCCGCAGGAACCCGCCATCCCGAAGGAGGACCTCTGGGACAGGCAGAAGATGGAGATAGCCGCGACCCTGGCTTTCCTCGACGTCTACGGCGCCTGGGAGAAAGGCAGCGCCGACGGCGTCGACCGGAACTCGGTCTTCCCGGAAACGCTCCACCGGCTGAAGCGGCTGATAGAGGCCAGGGAGGCCGAAGGCTTCAAGTTCGAGTTCAAGGACCTCTACGCCAGGAAAGCGGAGGTGGTGCTGACCGAACAGGGCAAGCGGACGCGCAGCGGCCTCGACGAGTTCACCGCGCGCATCAGCGCCAGCGCCAGGCGCGCGCTGCTGCACGGCGGCAAGCCCGTGCACCGCGACGCCGGCCCGGAGACCTTCACCGAGTACTGGGTCTTCGCCCGCGAACCCGGCGGGAGGTGGAAATTCCGGGACATACTTTCCAGGATGAAGGAGGAGGGCGGCGACAGCTGCCGGGCCGACGCGGCGCCCACTCCGGTGCAGTTGGAATGGTACTGGCGCGCCTGAAGGTCAGCCGATCAGCCGCACCTTGTAGCCGGCCGCCTCGAGCTCGTTCCTGACGAACTCGCGGCGGTCGCCCTGGATCTCGAGCACGCCGTTCTTGACGGTGCCGCCGGCGCCGAAACGCTTCTTGAACTTCTTCAGCAGCTCTTCCTTGCCGGCCGGGTGCATCGGCAGCTTTTCGATGAAGGTCAGGCCGCTGCCCTTGCCGGTCCTCCTGAAATAGACGCGCACCGGCTCGGACTGGCGCCGCTCGCGCAATTCCCCCGCCAGCCCCTCCGCGCATTCGCAAGGCACCTTGCCGCAGTTGGGGCACTTCACCGTGCCGTCGGGGCCGGTGGAGTAGACCAGCCTGTCGTTATTTCCCATATCCTTAATCCTTCCTCCGCGGCCCGGCCGGCTGCCCGGCCGTTCCGTACCGGCTTCATGCGATATTCTACAAAACCTGCGCCCGCCGGGAACTTAAAGAAATCTTAAGTCTATTTGATAAAATATAGCCCGTGAATAACTTTGGGCGGGTAGACCGGAACGCATGAAGGCGCGGCCGGCCTGGCTGATAATAATATTGCTCTCCTTGCAGTGCGGCGCGCTGGCCGCCGGGCCGGGGGCCACGTCGGCCAATTTCCTGAAAATACCGGTAGGCGCCAGGCAGACCGCGGCCGGCGCCGCCTTCGCGGCCGTGGCCGACGACCCGACGGCCGCCTACTACAACCCCGCCGGCCTCGCGCAGATAACCGTGCCGGAAGCGGTCCTTTCCCATAACCGTTATTTCGAGGATATCACGCAGCAGTGGTTCGGCGCGGCCCTGCCCTACGCCGGCGGCACGTTCGGCCTGGCGCTCAACTACCTGTCGGTGCCGCCTTTCCCCTCCTACAGCGCGGCCGACGCCAGGACAGGTTCGGTCTCCTCCTACGACATGGCCGCCAGCCTCTCCTACGCCCGCGCGGCCGAGCTGGACAACGATTCCTTCAAGTCGCTGCTCTACGGCGTGACGGCCCGCCACGTCACCGAGAAGCTGGACTCCGAGAGCGCCTACGGCTACGGCGTGGACGCCGGCCTGCTGCTCAAACCCTACGGCGCCGGCGTAAGCCTGTCCGCCGGCATGGACAACCTCTACGCCTCCGAGATCAAATTCATCGACGAAGGCTTCCGCCAGGCCCGCACCTTCAAGGCCGGGGCGGCCTACCGCCTGCCGCTGCGCTCCGGCGGTGAGGACGTCGTGTCCCTGTGCTGGAGCTTCCCCGACGACGGCCCCGCCTACGCCTCCGCCGGGGCCGAGTTCCCGGTGGCCGGGCTCTTCACGCTGCGCGGCGGCTATTCCACCTTCGGCGACGTGGCCCAGGGCTTCAGCCTCGGCTTCGGCGTGGCCCTCCCGTACCCGGCCCGCGGCGGCGTGGAGCTGGACTACTCCTTCAGCAGCACCTACGACCTGGGCGCCATCCATAAGTTCGGCCTGCTCTACCGTTTCGGCCCGGCCCCCGCCGCGGCCCGCCCTGCCCGCCGCCCCGCGCGCCCCGTGGAACGCGCCGAGGATCCGCACGATATCCCCTCCGCCGTCTATGCCGACGTCCTCGGCGGCGGCAGGAAAGCCGACAAGCTGGCCGTCATCGGCGAGCTGGCCGGCGCGCGGTGGGAGAAGTCCTCCCCCCTGCTGCTGCCGCTGCTGGATTCCAAGGACCCCGAGCTGCGCGCCGCCGCCCGGGCCGCCGTGGAGAAGGCCGCGGCCGCCGAGCCCGACCCCGGGACACGCGCGCGGATGCGCGCCGCGCTGGAGGGCCGCCCCGAATGATAAAACTCCTCGCTTTCGTACTTGCCCTGGCGCCGGCCGCTCCGGTCGGGGCCTCCCTGCTGACCGGCGGGACGCTGAGCGTCTCCGGTGTCACCTCCACCTCAGGCGCCGGCACGACCGCTTCCGGCGGCACGCTGGTGATGAACGCCTCGGCCATAGGCCAGGTCACCGCGGGGACCTCGCTGTCCGGCGGCACGCTCTCCCTGTCCGGCGGCCTGCTGCCCACCGTGGTGGTGATCAGCGCCGCGGCCTCCTCGCTGGCCGACGCGCACTGCTACCCGGTCCCGTTCAAGCCCTCGGCCGGGCATACGGCCATCCGCTTCCAGGACCTCACCGCCGACGTCTCGATCAAGATCTACACCATAGCCGGCGAGCTGGTCAGGGAGATCCGCAAGTCGGACAATAACGACTATATCGATTGGGACGTCAGGAACTCCAGGGGCGAGCCCCTGGCCAGCGGCGTCTTCATCTACGTGATCAAATCCGGCGGCAGCACCAAGAAGGGCAAGCTCATGGTGATCAGGTAGCCGCGGCGGCTTTTCCAAGGAGAAGGACATGAAACGCAACCTCATCTTCACCCTCGTGGCGGCGGCCTCGCTGGCCGCGGCGTCGCCGGCCCCGGCCGCGGTACCGTCGAGGATAAACTTCCAGGGCAGACTGCAGGACTCCGGCACCCCGGTGACCGGGACCAGGAGCTTCGTCTTCAAGCTCTACGACGCGCTGACCGGCGGCACGCTGCTGTGGACCAGCCAGACCACGTCGGTGGCCGTGGATAACGGCGTCTTCAGCGTGGTGCTGCAGACGGGCACCCCGTCCAACCTCTCTTCCGCTTATTTCGCCGGCGCCCGCTACGTGGAGATCAGCGTGGACGGCACGCTGCTGTCGCCGCGGGAGGAAGTGGTCTCCTCCCCCTACGCGCTGGTGGCGCAGGCCCTCTCCTCCGATTCCGTGGTCCCCCTCGCCAACCTGGAGAAGGACCCCTCGCAGACCTCCACCATCAACAAGGCCACCAACCCGGTGGACTGGACCGAGCTGAAGTCGGTCCCGGCCGGCTTCGCCGACGGTATAGACGACACGGGCGGCACGCTGACCATAGAAGAAGGCGGGGCCACCGTGCTGACCCCGGCCTCGGCGCTGGACTTCGACCCGGCCCAGTTCAACATCGCGGCTGCGGCCCCGCCTACGGCCACGATAGCGCTGGCCGCCTCCTCCGTCACCCTGCAGGGCAACCAGTTCAACAACGCCAACCAGCTGGTGCAGCTGGACTCCGGCGGCAAGTTGCCGGTGCTCGACGGTTCTGCGCTGACCAACGTCAGCGCCACCACCCTGGCCGACGGTTCCGTGACCCTGGCCAAGATGGCCAACCTCGCCGCTGCCAGCATCATCGGCAACAATGGCGGCACCGCCGCCACCCCGATGGCCCTGACCGCCGGGCAGACCAAGACCCTGCTCGCGCTCGACTTAGTGGAGAACACCGCTCTCTCCACCTGGGCGGGTTCCGCCAATGTGACGACGCTCGGCACCATCGGCACCGGCTCCTGGAACGCCACCGCCATCCCCGACGGCAAGATAGCCTCCGCCCTCACCGGCAAGACCTATAACGGCATCACGCTCACGGCCCTCGGCACCGGCTTCACCGCCGCCGGCGGCACCACCTCCAAGACGCTCACCGTCAGCGGCGACGCCAACGTCTCCGGCACCAACACCGGCGACCAGACCATCACCCTCACCGGCGACGTCACCGGCACCGGCACGGGCTCCTTCGCCGCCACCATCGGCGCCGGCAAGGTCACCCTGGCACAGATGGCCACTATGCCCACGGCCTCGCTGCTCGGCCGCAACACCGCCGGCACAGGCTCCCCCGAGGTGCTCGACGCCGCCACGGCCAAGACGCTGCTCGCGCTTAACAACGTCGAGAACACCGCGCTCTCCGGCTGGGCGGGTTCCGCCAACATCACCACCGTCGGCACCCTCTCCGCCCTCGCGACCACCGGCGACGCGGGCATAGGCGGCGGGCTCACCGTCGGCGGCGGCACCAAGATAACCAAGCACCTGTCCGCGACGTTCGCCCTGAACGCCGGCACGCCCGGCGCCGCCCCCGGCTGCGTGGACCTGGCGGGCAACACCCTGACCGGGGCCGCGCTCGGGAACACCGTCGTGGTCTCGGCCGATATCCCCCTCCCGGCCGATTTCACGCTGCAGGCTTTCGTCTCCGCGGCGAACACCGTGGATATCCGCTGGTGCCAGCTCAGCTTAGTGGCGGCGGACCCGGACGGCGCTGGCGCGAACTACCGCGTGGACGTTTGGCAGCATTAAACGGCTAAAAGGTATAATATCCATATGACGACCACCCTCAAGACAGAACGGAGCACCGCCATGAAGAACGATTTCAAAGTAAAGGACATCTCGCTGGCCGAATGGGGCCGCAAGGAGATCCAGATCGCCGAGAAGGAAATGCCCGGCCTGATGGCCATCCGCCAGAAATACTCCTCCAAGAAGCCCCTGAAGGGCGCGCGCGTGATGGGCTCGCTGCACATGACCACGCAGACCGCCGTGCTCATCGAGACGCTGGCCTCGCTCGGCGCCGACGTGCGCTGGTGCTCCTGCAACATCTTCTCCACCCAGGACCAGGCCGCGGCCGCCATAGCCGCGGCCGGCATCCCGGTGTTCGCCTGGAAGGGCGAGACGCTGGCCGAGTACTGGTGGTGCACCGAGCGGGCGCTCGACTTCGGCGGCGGCAAGGGCCCCAACCTGATAGTCGACGACGGCGGCGACGCCACGATGATGATCCACCGCGGCGTCGAGGCCGAGAAGGACGCCAAGGTCCTCGACAGGAAGACCTCCGGCGAGGACGAGCTGGAGCTCAACAACTGCCTCAAGGCCATCCTGAAGGCCTCCCCCAGGCGCTGGCACGGCGTAGCCAAAGACTGGAAAGGCGTCTCCGAGGAGACCACCACCGGCGTGCACCGCCTCTACCAGATGCACGAGGCCGGCAAGCTGATGGTCCCGGCCATCAACGTCAACGATTCCGTGACGAAGTCCAAGTTCGACAACCTCTACGGCTGCCGCGAGTCGCTGGCGGACGGCATCAAGCGCGCCACCGACGTGATGATAGCCGGCAAGGTGGCCGTGGTCTGCGGCTACGGCGACGTGGGCAAGGGCTCGGCCAAGTCGCTGCGCGGCTTCGGCGCGCGCGTGATCGTCACCGAGATCGACCCGATCTGCGCGCTGCAGGCCGCGATGGAGGGCTTCGAGGTCAAGACCGTCGAGGACACGCTGGGCGAGGGCGACATCTACGTCACCACCACCGGCAACCGCGACATCATCCGCCTCGAGCACATCCTGAAGATGAAGGACCAGGCCATCGTCTGCAACATCGGCCACTTCGACAACGAGATCCAGGTGGACGCGCTGAACCGCGCCAAGGGCGTCAAGCGCGTCAACATCAAGCCGCAGGTGGACCGCTACGACCTGCCCGGCGGCAGGAGCATCTACCTGCTGGCCGAAGGCCGCCTGGTGAACCTGGGCTGCGCTAAGGGCCACCCGTCCTTCGTGATGAGCAACTCCTTCTCCAACCAGACGCTCGCGCAGATAGAGCTCTGGACCAAGAAGATGGACGTGGGCGTGTACCGCCTGCCGAAGCACCTCGACGAAGAGGTAGCCCGCCTGCACCTCGAGAAGATCGGCGTCAAGCTGACGAAGCTCACGCAGGGCCAGGCCGACTATATCGGCGTGAAAGTGGACGGTCCTTACAAGCCCGACCACTACCGCTACTGAGGCCGGCAAGGCCGGAAAAGCCCGGGGCCGCCCCCGGGCTTTTTGCTTAGGACATGAGATTCAGAGACCTCCACCCGACTACAAGGCGCCTGGTGCTGGCGCGGGCCTTCCGCAGCGTAGGGCAGGGCGCCCTCGTCGTGGACCTGGCGCTGTACCTGCACGCCCTCGGCTGGAGCGGTTTACGGATCGGCACGGTCCTGAGCGCGGCGGGCCTCTTCGGCGCGGCGGTCAGCCTGGCCGTCGGCCTGCTGAGCGACCGCTTGCGCCGGCGCCCTTTCCTGCTGGTCTACGAAGCCCTGACGCTGGCCTGCGCGCTGGCCGCCTTCCTGGCGCCTGGCGGGCCGCTGCTGGCCGCCGCCGTCGTGCTGGGCGGCTTCGGCCGGGGCGCCAACGGCGCGGCGGGCCCTTTCTCCCCCGTGGAGCAGGCCTGGCTCGCCGAGGAAGTGCCCGCCGCCAGGCGCGGGCGGGTCTACAGCCTCAACACAGCCATGGGCTTCTTCGGCATGGGGCTGGGCGCGCTGCTGGCCCTGCTCCCCTCCGTGCCGGGCCCGTGGGCCCCCGGCGGCCCGGCGGGCTACCGCCCGCTCTTCCTTATAGTGGCCGCCGCCACGCTGGCCAACCTGGCCATGCTCTCCGGCGCCGCCGAAAGGCACGACGGCCGGGCCCCGCGCGGAGCCGGGCCCGACGGGACCGAGGCGCGCGTACGCCGCCGCGAGAACAGGCTGCTGACCGGGCTGGTCCTGCTGAACTCCCTGAACGGCCTGGCCGTCGGCCTGACCGGACCGCTGATCTCCTACTGGTTCGCCAGGCGTTTCGGCGCCGGCCCGGAGGCCATAGCGCCGGTAATGGCGGCCGGTTTCGCGGTGACCGGAGGCGCGGCGCTGCTGGCGGGCCGGGCGAGCGAGCGCTTCGGCATAGTGACTTCGGTGGTCTGGGCGCGGGCGCTGGGCCTGGCGCTGCTGCTGCTCCTGCCGCTGGCCCCCTCGTTCGCGCTGGCCGCGGCGGTCTTCATCCTGCGCTCGGCGCTCAACCGCGGTTCCGTCGGGGCCAGGCAGGCCCTCACCGTGGGCCTCGTGCGCGACGAGCGCAGGGGGTTCGCCACCAGCCTCAACGCCGTCTCGATGCAGCTGCCGCAGTCCCTCGGCCCCACGGCGGCCGGCTTCCTGTTCGGGGCCGGCCAGCTGCAGCTCCCCTTCTTCGCCGGGGCCGTCTTCCAGGCGGCCTACCTGGCGGCGTACGCCAGGTTCTTCCGCGGCCACAACAAGCCCGGAGACCGGCCGGAGACCGAGACTTAACGTTCGGCGCCGCCGCCCGCGCGATTTTGTATCATATCCGGGGGCCAATGAAGCTGACTTTCCTGACGATAAACGCCCATAAGGGCTTTTCGGCGCTGAACCGGCGCTTCGCGCTGCCGGAGCTGCGCTCCGCCGTCCAGGACAGCGGGGCGGACGTGATCTTCATGCAGGAGGTCGTCGGCCAGAACCTCGCCCACGCAGAACGCTACTTCGCCTGGCCCAGGAAGCCGCAGCACGAGTACATGGCCGAGCTCTCCGGCTTCCACCACGCCTACGGGCGCAACGCCGTCTACACGGCCGGCCACCACGGCAACGCCATCCTCTCGCGCTTTCCCATCCTCAAGTCGGAGAAGGTGGACATCTCCACCAACCGCGTGGAGAAGCGCGGCCTGCTCTACGCCAGGCTCCAGCTCCCCGGCGGCAAGCCCCCGCTCCACTGCGTCTGCGTGCACCTCGGCCTGCTGTGCGTCTCGCGCGCCAAGCAGTTCCGCAAGATCAGGGATTTCATCCTGGCCAAGGTGCCGGACCACGAGCCGGTGATAGTGGCCGGGGACTTCAACGAGTGGCGCAAACGCAGGAAGGACGTGCTCGAGACCGCGCTGGCGATGAAGGACGCCGGGCTGTCCCTGCACGGCCGCAAGCTGCGCACCTTCCCGGCAGCGCTGCCGGTCTTCCCGCTGGACCGCGTCTACCTGCGCGGCTTCAAGGTGCTCAAGGCGCAGGTGCTCAACAAGGGCCCCTGGGCCGACGTGTCCGACCACGCCGCCTTCCTGGCCGAGGCCGAATACGACTGGGAACCTCCCAGACCTCCCCGTTAATTAATAGAATATCCCGGTGAGCCTGCTGCCTATCCAGAAGAGCGCGCCGGAGATCGTCCGGGCCGCGGCCAAGAGCCGCCGGCTCATCGTCTCTTCCCCCCCGGGCTCGGGAAAATCCACCAAAGTCCCCCAGATCCTGCTGGACTCCTGCGGGCTCAAGGGCCGCATCGCCGTGCTGGAGCCGCGGCGCCTGGCGGCCCGCATGCTGGCGGACCGCGTCGCCAGAGAGCGCGGCGGCGCCGCCGGGGGCGAGGTCGGCTACCGGGTGCGCTTCGAGGACAGGACCGGCCCCAAGACGCGCATCGTCTTCGAGACCGAGGGCATCCTGCTGCGCGAGCTGGTGAGCGACCCGCAACTCAGGAAATATTCCGCCGTCATCCTGGACGAGTTCCACGAGCGCCATATCCACGCCGACATCACGCTGGCGGCCTGCCTGGCGCTGCAGGCCGGCCCGCGGCCGGACCTGCTGGTGGTGGTGATGTCCGCCACCCTCGACGAGAAGAAACTGGCCGCTTACCTGGCGCCCTGCGAGACCGTGCTGGCCGAAGGGCGCGCCTACCCGGTGACCGTGGCCTACTGCGGCCCCGAGACCGCCAAGCTCCCGCCGTGGGAGGCCGCGGCCCGCACCTGCGCGCAGGTGGCGTCGCAGGTGAAGGAGGGCCACACGCTGGTCTTCATGCCCGGCGCCTACGAGATAGGCCGCACGGCCGCCGAGCTGGCCAAGTCCCCGGCCTTCGCGGATTTCGCGGTGCTGCCGCTGCACGGCGATATGCCGGCGGACCGCCAGGACGCCGCCGTGGCGCCCTCGGCGCGGCGCAAGATCATCATCTCCACCAACATCGCCGAGACCTCGCTGACCATAGACGGCGTCACCGCCGTGGTGGACAGCGGCCTCGCCCGCGTGGCCCGCTACGACGGGGCCAGGGGCATCAACACCCTTTTCACCGAGAACATCGCGGCCCCCTCGGCCGAACAGCGGGCCGGGCGCGCCGGGCGCACCTCGCCGGGCGTCTGCGCCCGCCTGTGGACCGAGCGTGACAACGCCGGCCGGCCGGCCGCCCTCGAGCCCGAGATCCTGCGGCTGGACGTGAGCGAGGCCCTGCTGACCCTTAAGGCCTGCGGCTTCCGGGATTTCGGCTCCCTGCGCTGGCTGGACCCGCCGGCGCCGGAAGACGCGGCCCGGGCAGAGCGGCTGCTGCGCGACCTGGGCGCCGCCGACGCCGAAGGCCGGCTGACCCCGGAAGGCCGCCGCATGGCCGGCTACCCGCTGCACCCGCGCTATTCCCGCATGATGGCGGAGGGCGTGCGCCTGGGCTGCGCCCGGGAATGCGCCCTGATAGCCGCCGCCGCGCAGGGGCGCGGCATCTGGCTGGACGAGGCTTCCCGCCACGCCGGGGGCGGGCCGGCGCTGCGCTCCGACCTGGCCGCCGTGGCAGGCGCGCTGGAGCGCTGCGCCGATTCCGGTTTCGACTTCTTCGCCTGCCAGAAAGCCGGCGTCAGGCAGAACGCCGCGCGCGACGCCGGGCGGCTGGCCTCGCGGCTGGCCGGCGGCGCCGGGCCCGGCGGCCCGCGCGCGCTGGAGCTGGCCTCCAAATGCTTCCTGCGGGCCTTCCCGGACAGGGTCGGCGCGCTGTTCTCCGCGGAAAAAGGCCGCTACCAGCTGCCCGGCGGCAGGCGCGCGCGCCTGGCGCCCTCCAGCGCGGCCGCGGGCGCGCCGCTGATCTGCGCCGGCGAGGCGCTGGAGAGCCTGCAGAAAGGCTCCGCCGACATCACCCTCTCTTTCGCCGCCGAGATCCGGGAGGAGTGGCTGCGCGAGGCCTTCCCCGCCGACATGGAGACGCTCTCGCGCCCGTCGCTGGACGAGGTGATGCGCACCCCGGTCACCGAGACGCTTACCCTCTACCGCGGCGTCACCGTGCGCCGCGAGGTGGCCGCGGCCAAACCCGCCAAGGCCTCCTCCGACCTGATCGCCGAGGAGTTCATCGCCGGCACCGAAAAGTTCCAGAAGTGGGACGAGGAAGTGGACGACTGGCTGGCCCGGGTGGAGTTCCTGGCCAAGGCCTGCCCCGACTTCGGCATAGAGCCGCTCGGCGAAGAGGACCGCAAGCTCATCATAACCGACATCTGCTCCGGGGCCCGTTCTGTGGCCGAGGCCCGCGGGCGCCCCGTGATGCCGGCGCTGCAGGACTGGTACGGCTGGGAGAAGGTGCGGCTGATAGACCGGCACGCCCCGGCGCGCCTGGAGATGCCCGGCGGCCGCCGCGCCAAGATCCGCTACCCCCGCGGCAGGGAACCCTACCTAGAGGCCAAGATCCAGGACCTTTTTCACCTTACCGAGACGCCGCGCATAGCGGCCGGCCGCGTGCCGCTCGTAGTGCATATCCTCGCCCCCTCCATGCGCCCGGTCCAGGTGACCAAGGACCTCAAGAGCTTCTGGGCGGAGAGCTACCCCAAGCTCAAGCCAGCCCTGGCCCGCCGCTACCCGAAGCATAAATGGCTGTGAACCGGCCGGGGATTTTATGCTAGGATGACCCCATAGCAGTATCGTTCAGGGGTTATTTTAAGGAGATAAAAAAATGAAGACCTTGCTGTCAGCAGTCCTTTTGACCTGCGCGGGGGCCGCCGCCTTCGCCCAGACCGCCCAGCCTCAGCCCGTCCAGCCCGCGGCAGCCGTTCAGCCCGCGGCCCAGCCCGCGCAGCCGGCCCAGCCCGAGATGCAGCCGCCCGCCCAGCCCGCCGTGCAGCCCGCGGCCCAGCCCGCTCCCGAGGCCAAGCCGATGACCATGGACGAGCTCAGGAAGAAGCACATCGACGCCGTGGCCGCGCTCAGGAAGCAGCATATCGACGAGATCAAGGCGCTGCGCGAGAGCATGAAAGGCAAGCCCCGCGCCGAGATCCGCAAGGCGGTAGAGGCCAAGAAGGCCGAGCAGAAGGCCGCGATCAAGGCTCTCGAAAAGGCCAACCGGGCCGAAATGGAGCAGTTCCGCAAGGAACATATGAAGCCCGGCAAGGAGCACAAGCGCAAGGCCTGAGCCGCAAGCGCGCATAAAAAAGCCCCGGGACTTCCCGGGGCTTTTTTCATGGAACGGCGGCGTTTACAGCCGGAAGAACTTGCGGATCCTGGACAGCAGGTCCTTCTCCTCGGCGCCCAGGCGGCGCGCGGCGCTCTCGCCGGCCAGCGTCTCCCTGGCGGCGGCCAGCTCCAGCCGCCGCTTGGCCAGCAGGCCCGCGATGCTCTCCGCGATGGCGGGCCGCCCCGCGATAACGCCGCGGAAGCTCTCGCTGTCCAGGCGGTAGCAGCCGACGTCGCCGTCGGCCACCACCGTGGCGGAGCGGGGCTCGCCGGTCAGCAGCCCCATCTCGCCGATGAAATCCCCCGGGCCCAGCGTCCGCACCGTCCGGTACTCACCGGCGTCGCCGGAATGCACGCGCACCTCGGCCGAGCCCTCGTAGACTATATAGAGCCAGTCGGCCACGGCCCCCTGGCGCATCAGCGTCTCCCCCGCCGCGAAAGGCGTAGGCTTCAGCCGGCGGGCCAGCAGGGACCGCTCGTCCTCGGTAAGCGCCTGGAAGACGTCCACGCCGCGCAGCGCGGCGTGGCGGCGCTCCTGCTCGGCGCGGGCCCCCTTTTCGGCGGCCTGCTCCGCGGCCTCGGTCAGGATCAGCGAGCGGTTGTGGACCGAAAGCTTTATCCCGGCCCGCGAGAGCGCGTAGAAGACCTTGAGCCGCACCTTGGAATCGGTGCCGGCCGGCGAGGTGAAGTCGGTCAGGTAATAGCGCAGCTCGTAGACGGCGCAGTTGGGCTGGAAGTCCTTGAGCCCGCAGTAGGGCTCCGGGTCCCGGGCCACGCCGGAGGGAGGGTCCTCGCGGAAAGCCTTGTCCAGCACGGCCTGCACCTCGCCGGGGTTGTGGTCGTAATAGACGTTGAACGGCACGGCGCGCCAGCGCGCGCCGCCGGCCGCCCGCCCCAGCACCGTCACCGGGCTCTTCATCAGGATGATGTTCGGCACCACGACGATGTCGCCGTTGAGCGTGGCCAGCGTGGTCTGGCGCCAGCGCACCTCGCGGATGACGCCCTCGTAGGCGTCCACGGCTATCCAGTCGCCGGGCTTGAAGGAATCCTCCAGGTGCAGCACCATCCCGCCGATGACGTTGCCCAGCGTGTCCTGCAGCGAGAAGGCGACCACGCCGGTGACCACGGCGGACGTGGCCAGGACGCCGCTCAGGTTGGCGCCGGAGGCAGAAAGCACGGCCAGCGCGCCGAGCGCGTAGAACACGGCCAGCGCCAGGTCCTCTACGAACTTGGAAACGCGCGCGCCTACCCGCGGCATAGCCACCTCGAAGGCGAAGACGCCGGCCACGTTGATGGCGGCTATCACGGCCAAGAGGCGCGCGGCCGGCTCTACCAGGCGGCCCAGGCCGGCGGCGTGGCCGCCCAGCAGGCGCAGGCCTATGAAGCCCGCCGCCGAGAAGACGGCCAGCAGCGCCGTCCCGCCGAGGCGTTTGCGCGAGGCGGGCGCCGCGTAGTACAGCGCGGCCAGCGCCGCGCCGAGGAAGGCGTAGAAGCCTATTATCCAGGGGCCGAAGAGGTTGGAGATATCGTGCATACGTTCGAGGGTTTATTATAAATAAAAAAGGCCCCTCCCGGGGCCGCAAAAAGACACGCCCCGCATATTTTCTTATAATATCCGCTGTGACGGCGAACAGGCACACCGTGCCGCTGTGTGGACCACGCCGCAACATGGGAGCTCTTGAATGAACGACAACGCATCACGGAGGCGGACGCTATGAAGGACCTGAACTGGAGACTGCTGCTGCTGGGAGGGCTGCTGTGCGCCGTCGCCGCCGCCGCCACCCCCTATGTGACGCTCAAGCTGGGCCAGAGCGTGGACCTGACGATGGGCGGCATGTTCCTGGCCGCCTACGTGCTGGGCCGGAGGCTGGAGGGCCAGGCGCTCGCCATCGAGCTCAACATCATCCAGGCCATGATAGGCGTGGTGTCCAGCATCGCCTTCATGGTGGTCATCCTCGCCGCGTTCTTCTACATCCAGAACGTCTTCGGCCGCGACATCGGCTTCAACCTGACCACCTGGCAGATGTTCATCTGGCTGCTCATCTCCGCCAACCTCGGCGTGTTCATGGGGATCTTCCCGCGGAGCTCCATCCTGAAGGACCGCTCCCTCCCCTGGCCCACGAGCAAGGCCACGCTCGCCGTGGCCCAGACCCTGACCGACCCCAAGGCCACCGAGACCACCAAGCGCCGCCGCGACGTACTGCTGGTCAGCACCGGCGCCGCCGGCTTCCTGACCTTCCTGCGCGACAGCCTGGGGGTCATCCCCTCCGTGGTCGGCAACGCCGCGCTCAACATCTCCATCGGCGCCGAGTTCGCCGCCTTCGGCATCGGCATGCTGGTGCCGCTCTCCGTAGGTCTCTCCGGCCTGCTGGGCACCTGGATAGTCAGCGCCTTCGGCGGCACGGTGGCCAAGTACTCCGCCCTCTCCGGCGTGACCGCCGAGAACTTCGACTCCTGCCTCGCCACGCTCAACTCGGTAGGCGGCCTGACCGGCGCCCAGCAGGCGCAGGCCATGGACTTCCTTAACGCTTCCTGCGGCAAAGCCGCCGAGTTCACCGCGGCCGGGTCGCATTTCAAATACGTCGTGCAGTGGATGATGTGGCCCGCCACGGCCCTGATGATAGCCGCCGCGCTCACCAGCGTGCTGATCCCCATAGTCAAACACTTCCTGCACAAGCGCGAGGTCAAGTACGAGAAGCACCCCGAGAAGTCCCTCGCCGACGAGGAGATCCCGCTCTGGTGGACCGCCACCGGCATCGGCGTCTGCGTGCTGCTGACGATCTGGCTGACCAGCGCCTGGTTCGACATGCACTGGGGCGAGGTCGCCCTGGCCGTGGCCATCCAGCCCATCCTGATCGTGGCCGGCCTGCGCGTGCTCGGCATCACGGGCTCCGGCCCGGTCTCGCTGATGGCCAACGCCACGCAGTTCCTCTTCGGCCTGATCTGGCCCGCCCAGATCCGCTCCAACCTGACCGCCGCTTACGTCAGCGCCAACCCGCAGGCCACGTCGGAGAACGTCGTCCCGTCCTTCTGGGTGGCCCAGCGCCTGGGCGGCAAGTTCAAGACGCTGATCCTGGCGCAGCTGTTCGTGATACCGATAGGCGCCATCCTCACGCCCATCATGTTCAACATGCTGGAGAAGACCTACGGCATAGGCCTCAACCCCGGCCAGCTGGCCGCCCCGACGGGCCTGAAGATAGCCACACTAGCCATAGTGATGGAGAAGGGCCTCTCCTACCTGCCGCACGGCGCGCTGCAGGCGTCCGTGATAGCCGTCTTCATCGGCGTCCTCTTCGAGCTGCTGCTCTCGTTCAAGAAGACCAGCCCCGAGGGCCACGAGACCAGCCGCTTCTGGTTCATCCCGATACCGGCCGCGCTCGGCTTCGCGCTGATCCTGCCGGCCTCGCTGAACATCGGCATAGCGATAGGCAGCGTGATCTCCGCCGTCTGGAACCGCTTCTCCCCCGGGGAGCACGGCTCCTACGGCCTCTACGCCGCGCCGCTGGCCTCCGGCCTGGTGGCCGGCGAGGCCATGGTGGGCTCGATCCTGCTGCCCGCCCTGGCCGCCGTCATGCAGTTCTTCAACTAGCGCTGCGGGCCGCAAAAAATACCCCCGGCAGTTACGCCGGGGGTATTTTTTTGCCTCCTTGAAGGCGGCGGCTCACTTCACGCTGAGCACTTCCCCTATGACCTTCTCCAGCGTCTCCTTGGGCAGCGCGCCCTGCGCCATCTGCGGCTTGCCCGTCATGGGGATGAAGAGCATGCTGGGGATGCTCTGGATGCCGAAGGCGGCTGCCAGCGCCTGCTGCTCGTCGGTGTTGACCTTGTAGACGTCCACCTTGCCGGCGTACTTCTTGGAGAGTTCCTCCAGCACGGGCGCCACCATGCGGCACGGGCCGCACCAGTCGGCGTAGAAATCCACGATGCACGGCTTGTCGCCGGCGAACTTCCACTCCTTGTGCGTCTCGAAATCGAACACTTTGGTCTTGAAAGCTTCAGCATCAAGGTTCTGCATGTCTTCCTCCGTTCCTACCTGTTCAGCGCGAATGAAAGGCCTATCAGCGCGCCCCAGGCCACGCTCAGGTAAGGGCTCCTTACTATGGGGCAGGCGCCGGTGGAACAGCCCACCAGCCTGTGCCAGAGATACCCCAGCACTCCCCCCGCCACCGCTCCGCCCGCTATCTGTATGGCCTGCATCCGCGCTCCTTCACCGCTATTTTCCCGCGCTTTTTAGATGCGGCCAGAGGTAAAAAGTTTCACCCCTGAAAGCAAAAAGCCCCCTTGCGGGGGTTTTTAAAGCTGGCTCCCCTGAATCTACAGTGCTCGAACTTGCGCAGGGTTTGAAAGAATTGCTCCTAGGGCCCTGCGCATGCGCAGACACTACTGAGCTGATTGCGCTTTGCGCAGGGAATCATCTCTGAAGGAGAAGGGGGCACCCACGGGCATAGGGGACGCTCTTTACTATTTGAGTATTTATCAGCAAATCGCCCAATGATCAAATTGTAAAAAGCATCCTCTATCACACTCTCATATAGAACCATTCCACAAAATGGAACAGCCCCCTTTCGGAAGCCGCCATATCTTGAGTGATAGTATTACATCCCAATAAACCCAAAGGGTAGGACAAGCGCAAGGAATAGTGCAATGAGTGTAGAATATATAATGCAATGTACAGTACTTGCTTTGCGTGCGTCATCCTGAGCCAAGATTACTGCATGGACAACTCCCCAGAAAGTTGAAAACGATAATAGTCCTATGGCAAGCAGAACCAAGTGTGTCTGATGGAATAAAAGACTAGATATAAAAAGCAGAGTTCCTACGGTTATCATGGAGTCAAAGATGACGGTAGTAAAAGTAAATTTCAAAGACTTTAGGATATCGCGCTTATTTTTAAATGCCCATACAATCGCCAATA
>JAJZRA010000101.1 GCA_021847485.1 bacterium | reverse complement strand
CTGCGAGCGGGCGCTGTCGTCCCGCTGGGGGGACCACGAGCTGACCGTCCCGGCCGGGGCCAAAGGGCTGATAAAGGAGATCTACGCCTCCTGCCTGGTCACCAACGCCGCCTACGGCCCCGCGGGCGCCACGCTCTCCTTCAAGGCCACCCCCGAGAACTACGCCCGCCTGCTAAAGAAGGCCTCGCGCCCCCTGTAACAAAGCCGGGTTTTTTATATAATCTGAATAATGACCCACATCAAGATAGGCATCCTTTTCATTGCCAGTTACGTGCTGGGCGGCATCCCCACCGGCTACGTGATCGGCAGGCTCAAGGGCATAGACATCCGCAAGCACGGCTCGGGCAATCCCGGCACGGCCAACGTCTACCGGACGCTGGGCAAATGGCCCGGGATCGCCACGTTCACGGCGGACTTCCTCAAGGGCTTCGTCCCGGCCATGATAGCGATGCACTATTTCTACATCCCCGGCTCGATGGATTTCAGCAAGGGCCACTGGTGGATACCGGTCACGGCCGGCGCGCTGGCCATAGCGGGCCATATCTGGACGGTCTTCCTCAACTTCCACGGCGGCAAGGGCGTGGCCACCGCGGCCGGCGTCTTCATGGCGCTGCTGCCGGTGCCCACGGCCGGCGCTTTCGTGGTCTTCGGGATCGCGGTGGCGTTGACCGGCCACATCTCGGTCGGCTCCATGTCGGCCGCGGCAGCGCTGCCGCTGCTCTGCCTTTTCCTGGCCACCGGGGCCCAGCGGCCGTTCACGCTGCTGGCGCTGGCCGTCTGCCTGCTGATCATCTATACGCATATCGCCAATATCCGCCGCATCATCGCCGGCGCGGAGCTGTCGTTCAAGCACCGCGGCCCCGACGCGGGCGGGGAGAAGAAATGACGCACGGACACGAGCCCGCCGACGTAGAGGTGCGCATCTACTCGATCGCCACCAGCCTGACCGAGTCCATCATCTTCCTGGACGAGACCGAGGGCTCGCGCATCCTGCCCATCTGGATAGGCCCGATGGAGGCCCAGGCCATAGCGGTGCGGCTTTCCGGCTACCCGTCGCCGCGGCCGATGACGCACGACCTGCTGTTCTCCGTCATCAAGACGCTGGGCCTGACGCTCAAGAAGGTGGTCATCAGCGATATCGTCGAGAACACCTACTATTCCAGTCTCTTCCTGGCCGCGCCGGACGGCTCGGGCCAGCGCGTGGTGGACTCGCGCCCCTCCGACGCGGTGGCGCTGGCGGTGCGCTTCGGCTGCCCGATCTTCATCAACGAGCGCGTCTTCGAGAAGACGCAGGTGCTCTCCAAGCCGATCACCGAGGACGAGGTGCTGAAGTTCAAGCACGACCTGAAGAATTTAAAGCCCAACGATATCATAGGCCAGCTGCTCGGCGGCGCCTCCGCCGGCCCGCAGCAGGGCGAAGAGGACGAGGGCACAGAGGAAGAGAAGGGGGAGGACGAGGACGATGAACAGGCTTGATCTTATCCGGGAGCTGACCAAACATCTGACCACCGAGAAGGACGCGAAGCTCGCCGTCTGCAAGACTTTCGAGATCATGGGCGAGGCGCTGCGCGAGAACCGCAAGGTGGTCATTTCCAATTTCGGCACCTTCAAGGTGAAGGAGCGCATGCCGCGCCAGATGCGCAACCCCAAGACCAACCAGCGCGTGATGGTGGGCCCGCGCAAGAGCATCCGCTTCAAGCCCTCCAAGAAACTGACCATCGGCATGTAAGGCCGCCATGGCGGAGAAGACCTATTTCACGATACGCGAGATAGTAAAGCGCACGCAGGTGCCGGAATACACGCTCCGTTACTGGGAGCAGAAGTTCCGGCTGCTGCGCCCGCTGCGGCTGTCCAGCGGCCACCGCCGCTACACCCAGGCCGACGTCGACACGCTGCTGGAGATCAAGGACCTGGTCTTCGTGAAGGGCTACTCGCTCGACGGGGCCCGCAAGGCGCTGGCGGCCAAGCGCCGCCAGAAGAAGCCCGAGGCGCGCGCCGCCGCGCGGCCCTCGGCGGCCAAGAGCGACCTGCTGGAGAGCATCCGCAAGGACCTGCGCCAGCTGATCAAGGAGCTGTAGGCGGTTTTTTGCTATAATAGACTGGCAGTTCGGCCCGCGTCACCGGGGCGTGGCTCAATGGTAGAGCGTTCGCTTGGGGTGCGAAAGGTTCCGGGTTCAATTCCCGGCGCCCCGATGAAGCGGGCCGAACGGACGGACCGGCGCAAAAGCGCCGGTCCTTTATTTTTGTTTATGTTGTAGAATAAGCGGAGGACAAGGAGGGAACATGAAACACCTTATTTTCGCGGCCGCGCTGCTTTCGGCCCCCGAACTGTACGCCCAGGCCGGCGGCCCGGACGCGCCGAAGCCCGCCGCGCCGGCGCCCGCCGCCGCGCCCACCCCGGCGGAGACCGCCAACCGGATAGCCTTCAAGTTCTACGGGGCCGAGGCCGCCAAGCCCGGCAACGTCTTCTTCTCGCCGTACAGCATGTATACCGCCTTCTCCATGGCATACGAGGGCGCTAAGGGCCGGACGGCCGAGGAGATAGCCTCGGTCTTCGGCTACCCCGCCGCCCCGGAGGCCCTGCGCGCCGACGCCGCGAAGCTGCGCCGGGGGCTGGCCGCCGCCGCCAAGGGCTCCGAGTTCACGCAGGCCAACGCCTTCTGGGTGCAGCGGGGCTACAACTTCCTGCCCGGCTACATTAAAACGCTCAGGACCGCCTACGGCGGCGAGGTCCGCAACGCGGACTTCCGCATGCGCACCGAGGCCGCCCGCGCCGAGATCAACAAGTGGACCGCCGCCAGGACGCAGCAGAAGATCCGGGAACTGTTCCCGGCCGACTCGCTGACGGCGCTGACGCGGCTGGTGCTGGTCAACGCCGTCTATTTCAAGGGCCTGTGGGCGGCGCCGTTCAAGAAGGACATGACCTTCGAGGCGGACTTCACCAAAACCGGCGGCGAGAAGGTAAAGGCGAAGATGATGACCGCGCCCGGCACCCGCGAGGCGGAATACGCCGAGACCGGAGATTACCAGGCGCTGCGCCTGCCCTACAAGGGGGGCGGCCTGGCGATGCTGCTGCTGCTGCCGCGCGAGGGCAAGACCACGGCCGACCTGGAGAAAGGGCTGGACGCGGCGCGCCTGGCGCAGATCCGCGGGGGGCTGGCCAGGGAGAAGGTGCGCGTCTTCCTGCCCAAGTTCAGCTTCAGCTCGGGCTTCAAGCTCAACGACGCCCTGGCGGGGCTGGGCATGCCCACGGCTTTCACCGACAAGGCTGATTTCTCGGGGATGGACGGCTCGAAGGGGCTCTACATCCAGAGCGCGGTCCACAAGGCTTTCGTGGAGGTGAGCGAGGAGGGGACGGAGGCCGCGGCCGCCACCGGCGTGGGCATGGGCCTCAAGTCCATGCCCATGGACCTGCTGGTCTTCCGGGCCAACAGGCCGTTCCTGTTCTTCATAGAGGAGCCGAAGAGCGGCCTGCTGCTGTTCATGGGCCGGCTGGAAAACCCGCTCCCCTGAAACGGCCCCTCTCCGGCGGGGCGCGGCGCAAGGGCCGCCCCGCCGGGAGAGGTCAGTCCGCGGTGTAACCCGCTTCCCTGACGGCCGCCTTGATATCCTCCAGGGCGGCCTTCTTCTCGTCGTACTCCACCGCCAGCTCGGCCTTCTCCAGGCTGGCCTGCGCCGAGGTCACCCCGGGCACGCGGCCGACGGCCTTCTCCACGGCGGCCTTGCAGCCCCCGCAGGACATCCCTTTCACCGGTATCACGTTCTTCATAAGGTCCACCTCTCTTCCTTATATTATAGCCCCCGCGGGCCCACTTGACAAGAACCATTCTAATCTGGTAAACTTTATTACATTGGAATCATTCTAAATATTATGAAGAAACCCGCCCCCAAGAAAGCTTTCCGCCTGACCCCGCAGAGGGAGGCCATCCTGCGCTTCCTCGAGGGCAACACCTCGCACCCGTCCGCCGAGGACATCTACGCCAGGCTCCGCCGCAAGTTCCCCGGCATGTCCTTCGCCACGGTCTACAACACCCTGCAGTCGCTGCTGGGCCGGGGGGACCTGATCGAGGTCCGCATCGACCGCGGCCGCGCCCGCTTCGACCCGGGGCTCAAGCCCCACCACCACCTGCTGTGCGTGCGCTGCGGCGCGATAACCGACCTGCCCGAGCGCGCGCCGGTGCGCCCGGCCGGCCTGCCCAGGGGCTACCGGCTCCTGAGCTCCAATATCGAATTCTACGGCATATGCCCCGCCTGCGGCAAGAAGGAGGGGAGAAGGGAGGAATTATCATGTGCGAAGAAAAGAAAGAAGTGATCACGGTTGGGAACAAGGTCGCCCCGTTCGAGCTGGAGACCTTCGACCCGGTCTCGCTGAAGTTCGGGCGCTTCACCCTTGAAGACGCCATCAAGGCCAAGAAGTGGACGCTGCTGGTCTTCTATCCGGCGGACTTCACTTTCGTCTGCCCCACGGAGCTCGCGGACCTGGCCGACAAGCACGCCGAGCTGGAGAAGCTGGGCGCCGAGGTGCTCTCGGTCAGCACCGACACCAAGTTCACCCACATGGGCTGGCAGGCCCAGGAGAAGCTGCTCAAGGACGTGAAGTACCGCATGGCCGCCGACGCGCGCGGCCGCCTGGCGCAGGCGCTGGGGGCCTACGACTACGCCTCCGGCCTGGCCTACCGCGGCACCTTCGTCATCAACCCGGAGGGCGTCCTCGCGGGCGCGGAGATCAACCTCAACAACGTCGGCCGCAACATGGAGGAGCTCGTCCGCAAGATGAAGGCCTTCGTGCACACCTACAAGAACCCCGCCGAGGTCTGCCCCGCCAAGTGGAAGCCCGGCGAGAAGACCCTGAAGCCCTCCGAGAGCATGGTGGGCAAAGTGAGCGAAGCCCTGAAATAACATTTGTCCCTCGGGGCAAAAACACGACAGTGATAGAGAGAGACAACGGGCCCGGCGTCTTCGGATCGCCGGGCCCGTTCGTCCGTGAGCGACAGCGAA
>JAJZRA010000023.1 GCA_021847485.1 bacterium | reverse complement strand
CGCATCTACCGCGGCCAGCTCGTCAACCGCGCGGCCAGCGAGGAGATGCTCGAGGTGCTCAAGCACAACAAGAGCCGCAGCCGGCTGCGCAAGGGCCTGCCGCTGGGCTGGGAGATAGGCCACAAGACCGGCCTGCTGCGCCGCAGCTGCCACGACGTCGGCATAGTCTTCTCGCCGCGCGGCGATTACGTGATAGCGGTGCTGACCTCCAACGTGCCTAACTATACCAGCGCCAAGAATTTCATCTCCAGGGTGGCCCGGCTCACCTACAAGTTCTACAAGATCGACCCCGAGTACGCCGCCGGCGGCGAGACCGGCAGGGCCGGATGAAGCGGCAGGCCCCGCCGCGGCCCCCGCGGCCTTCGCGCCGCTTCACGCGGCTGGTGCTGGCGCTGCGCGCCGCCTGGCTGGTGCCGGTCACGCTGATGGCCCTGGCCTACGCGGTCTATTCGCTCTTCAACCTGGGCCACATGATGCGCTACCCCGCCGGCTCGGCCGTAGCGGAACTGCTGCAGGCCGTCTTCGGCGCGGCGCTCGGCGCGGCGTTCCTGTTCTTCACGTGGCGCATGTGGCGCAAGACCTGGGACATGCTGCTGGACCGCATCTACCCCGAGCCCTCGGCGCCTTACTGGCAGCTGGGCTGGCTGATCCTCGCGGTGGTCCTGCCTTTCCTGGCGGTCTGGCCCAAGGTGCAGGACCTGCTGCGCTACTCCGGGGAAGGCGCCAACAAGGGCAACCTCGCCGTGCTGCGCCAGGCGGTCGAAGCCTATAGGGCGGCCCGCGGCGTGTACCCGGCGGATCTCGGGGAACTGGCCGGGGCCGGCTTCGTCCGTAAAGTGCCGGCGCTGTGGGACAAGCGCGGCGCGGGCTTCCCGCACCGGCCCACGTCGGCCGAGGCCGACGCGGAGCGGGGCCCGGCGGATACCGGCCGCTGGGCGTATTCCGTCAAGGACGGGAAGGCTGAAATTTATATAGACTGTATCCATAAGGACTCGCGCGGGCGGGCGTGGTCGTCCTACTGACATGACCGAAAGCAAGACCCTCGAACTCCTGGCCCCGGCCAAGGACCTGAAGACCGGCATCGACGCCGTCAACTGCGGCGCCGACGCCGTTTACATAGGCGCCGAGCGCTTCGGCGCGAGGATCTCGGCCGGCAATACCGTGGCCGACATAGAGAAGCTGGCCGCCTACGCGCACCGTTACCGCGCGAAGGTCTACGCGGCGGTCAACACGATAGTTTCCGACGAGGAGCTGCCGCGGGCCCAGCGCCTGGTCCGCCAGCTCTGGGAGGCCGGCTGCGACGCGGCCATAATCCAGGACATGGGCCTGCTGGAGACGGAGCTGCCGCCTATCCCGCTCATCGCCAGCACGCAGACCCACAACGTCACGCCCGAGAAGGTCCTCTTCCTCGAGAAGGCCGGCTTCAAGCGCGTGATCCTGGCCCGCGAGCTGACGCTCGAGGAGATCAAGGCCGTCCGCGCCAGGACGACGGTGGAGCTGGAGGCCTTCGTGCACGGCGCGCTGTGCGTATGCTACAGCGGGCAGTGCTACCTCAGCTACGCGCTCGGCGGGCGCAGCGGCAACCGCGGCGAATGCGCGCAGCCGTGCCGCAAGCTCTACACGCTCAAGGACGGCTCCGGAGAGGCCATAGCCGTCAACAAGCACCTGCTGTCGCTCAAGGACCTCAACCTCTCGCGGCGCCTCGCGCACCTGGCCGCCGCCGGCGTGACGTCGTTCAAGATAGAGGGACGCCTGAAGGACCGCGATTACGTGCGCAACGTGGTCTCCTTCTACCGCCGCGAGCTCGACAAGGTCATCGCGAAGAAAGGCTTCGCGCGGCCGTCGGCGGGGACGAGCTTCGCCGGGTTCGAGCCGGACCTCAAGAAGACCTTCAACCGCGGCTACACCGAGTATTTCATCGACGGCAACCCCGTGGACGTCGCCTCGCCCGACACGCCCAAGTTCGTCGGCGAGCCCCTGGGCCTCGCCTTCGAAGTGAAGAACGGCTCGTTCGGCATCCACGGCGCCGACCGGCTGCACCCCGGCGACGGCATCAGCTTTTTCGACAAGTCCGGCGCGCTGACCGGCTCGCTCGTCAACGGCGTGGCGGGCGGGCGCGTGCGCGCCGACAACCTGAAGGGCATGGAGAACGGCACTGCCCTCTACCGCAACCTGGACCGCGAGTTCATGCGCGCGCTGGAGCGCGGCGGCTGCGCGCGGCGCTTCGCGCTGCGGCTGGAGTTCGCGGACCGCGAGGGCGGCTTCGTCCTGAAGGCCTCGGACGAGCGCGGCTTCTCGGCCGAGGCGGTCTGGCGCGGGGTCAAGTCCGCGGCGCAGAAGCCCGAGCAGGCCCTCGACACCATCCGCCGGCAGCTCTCCAAGCTGGGCGAGACCGATTATTACCTGCAGGCGCTGGAGCTGAAGCTCTCCAAGCCCTATTTCCTGCCGGTCTCGGCCCTCAACGATCTGCGCCGCGACGCGCTGGCCGCGCTGGCCAGGGCCGAGCCGCCCGCCCCGCCGCGCGAGGAGCGGCCGATAGTTCCCAACGATTACCCCTACCCGGAAGAGAAGCTGGACTACCGCGGCAACGTGCTGAACTCGCGCGCCGCGCGCTTCTACAAGCGCCACGGCGTCAAGGAGGTCGGCATGGCCGCCGAGGGCGGCGCCGACCTGGCCGGCCTGCCGCTGATGACCACCAGGTTCTGCCTGCGCCGGCAGTACGGCCTCTGCCGCAAGGGCAAGGCCGTGGAGCCGCTGTTCCTCGAGGACGCCGAAGGGCGCCGCTTCAGGCTGGAGTTCGACTGCGCGCGCTGCGCTATGCGGGTCTACCTGGAAGGCGGGGAGGAGCCGTGACCATACGGGGCGAGCTCAACGTCAACGGGGCCACGCGGCGCGTGCTGCTGGTGGCCAAGGAAGAGGAGACGCTGGAACACGTCGGCCTGCGCCTGGCCGCGGCCGTCCTGTTCTTCGACGGGGAGCCCGCGCTGGAGGTGGGGCCCTCCGACCCGCTGCTCGCGGACATAGGCTTCACGCCGGACCTGCTGGTGCCGGACGGCGCCGGCGGGGTCTCGGTCTGGATAGAGTGCGGCAACGTGGCGGTCAACAAGCTCACCAAGGTGGCGCGCCGCATCAAGGGCGGGCGCCTCGTGATACTCAAAGAGGACGAGGACTCCGGCCGCCGCCAGCGCGAGATGGTGAAGAAGGAGATCCCGCGGGCCGATAATATCGAGGTCCTGGCCTTCCCCAGGCAGGACTTCGCCCGCTGGACCGCCGCGCTCAAGGAATCCACCTACGTTTACGGCGAGGCCTCCGGCCATTCGCTGAACCTGGTGCTCAACGACACCGCCTTCGACGTGCAGCTGACCGCCTGCTAGGCGCGCCGCCCGGGCATGAAAAAGCCGCCTTCCGGCGGCTTTTTCTTTTTCCGGCTACTTAGCCGTCGGGGTCGATACGGCCGGCGGCCCTTCTTTAGGCGGGTGCTGGATGTACCAGACGTAGTTCGCGAGGTCCTTGTCCTCTTTCCGCAGCTTGTCGGGGCAGGCGCCGTCCTGCGTGTAGAAAGAGGCCTGGCGGACGTCCTTGCCCCTCGCCTTCACCGAGGCCGGTATCGCCGCGTTGTAGATCACGTGGCCGTTGCCGGCTATCACCAGCACGGACCAGCCGGGATTGGCCGCGGCGAAGTCCGCCACGCGCGCGCCCATCCCCTCGTTCCAGGCCGCCATCGAGGCCAGGTAGTTGTCCAGCGTGAACATCTTCGCCATCGGGTTGTCGCCGTGGCCGGCGAAAGAGGCCTTGAGGTACTCGTTGTAGCGTTTGTTCTTCGAGATCTCCACCGGTTCAGGCAGGTAGCTCTTCTCGTCGGGCGTAAGCGAGGCCAGGCCGGCGCGGGCTATCTTGGCCACGGTCCCGCGCGGGACGTTGAGGGCAAGGGCCCGCAGTTTGTGGGCCGCGATGAAATCGAACAGCGGCTTGTACAGCGCGAAGTCGAAGCCCCACGCTTTCTTCCAGTCTACCCGCTTGAGGAACTCCTCCTGCGTGATGCGCCCGGCGGCGTAGTCGTCGAGCACCGGCTGCAGCGTCTGGTCCAGCATCTCGAAACCGACCGCTATCCTGGAGCCGCGCGCGATGCGCATGGCCTTGAGCGCCTCCAGCTGGGCCTCGTGGTCGGCGGGCTGGTCGTGGGTCTCGCCCACGTAGACCACGTCGCTCTTCCAGATCACCGCCTTGAAGGCCGCCTCGGTGTTGAAAGGCTTGCCGGACTGGCCGCCGTAGATGCAGTAGCGCGGGTCCGGCCTGGCGGCGGCCTCGGCAGCCTCGGCGGTGACCTTGCGCTTGGCCACGTCGGCCGCGGGGTTCTTGGGCTTGCCGGCGGCGGCGCAGAGCGGCAGGGTCAGCAGCAGGATGGTCAGGGTCTGTCTCATGGGACCATTATATGAAATTTAAAAAAAAGACCCCCGGCCGCGGGGCCGGGGGTCGCTTCGCGCGTTCGCGCTGCGGATCAGTTCAGTTCGGGCGCGGAGGCCTTGAGCAGGTCGAAGACCGGAGCGGCGGCCACGCGGGGGGCCTCGGCGGCGGGCTGGAAGGCCCTGCCGAACGGGGCGGTGATGGACGACAGCTTGGTCACGTCCTCGCCGCGGCAGCCGTCGGCGGGGCAGACGTTGGAGACGCGGCAGCCGTTCTTGTAGACGTAGTCGTTCTCGCCGCGCACCAGGATGCCCTCCACGACGCCGGTCCGCGCGTTGAAGACCGCGCTGCCGGAGTTGCCGCCGTAGGTGTCGAGGTTGGCGACGAAGTAGCCCTCGGGCGAGGCGTCGCGCACGGCGGCGCCGCCCGCTATCTTGGTGGGCAGGCCGGCCGGGTGGCCGATGACGACCAGCTGGTCGCCGTTCTTGATGGTCTGGGCGGTGTTGTACTTGAGCGGCTCATGGCCGGCGACCTTGCGGTCCAGGCGCACCAGCGCCCAGTCGGCGCCGTTGCCCACCTGCTCGCGGCCGATCAGCTGCGCGCAGCCGTACACTTCGGAAGCGGGGACCTCGGTGGGGTTCACGCCCTTGGTCTTCACCGCGAAGCCGAAGACGAACTTGATGCCCTTGCAGGAGTCCTCGGACTTCACGCAGTGGCCGGCGGTCATGATGACGTCCGGGGCCACCAGCGAGCCGGAACAGAAAGCGCCGGTCACCTGCTCGTAGAAGGGCTCCTCCTTGCAGAGGCCGTAGCCTTCGCCGTAAGCCTCGGTGGTCAGCCTGGCCTTGTCGCCTTCGACGGCGACGTCGTAGCCCTGGAAGAGGCCGACGGTGGAGTCGGCCAGTTTCAGCAGGCGGGCGTCGGAGACCTGGTAGACGTCCAGGCGGTCGTCCGAGCCGTAGATAACTTTATCGGCGGCGAAAGCCGTGCCGGCGCAGAGCGCCAGGGCTGCCGTCAGTAATATGCGTTCTTTCATGCGTTCCTGTCCTCCGTAATTGACTACCGTCAATTAAACCTATTACGGGGGCGGGAGGCAAGTGAAATTTTCAGGCGAAATGAGGCTGCTGGGCCGCTAGCCGTCCGTTGACGTCGATATCGCGGATCAGGGCCGATTTGGTGATGGAAGCTATATTCTCCAGCCTGAACTGGAGTTCCTCGTTCCAGGTCCTGAGCCAGAGCGTTTCCTTCCCGTCTTTGCCGTCCGGTTCCAGGACCCCTATCTCGTAGCTTTTAGGAACGACCATGCTTTCGGCGCTCCCGTCGCGCATCCTGATCTTGACGCAGTTGCCGCGGTAAGACCTGAGCTGGGTAAAGACGGTTTCCTTGGTCATGGTTCCCTCCTTAATTTCGATCGCGCCGCGAAAGGGCTGGCTTATTTCTTGATGACGGCTACGGCCTTGCCGTTGATGAAGAAGTCGTCGTCGGGGTGCAGGTAGATGGGCTCGTAGTCGTACGAGGAGTCGGCTTTAAGGATCACCTGGCCGTTGGCCCGGTCGTCTATGAAGCGCTTGATCGTGGCCTTGTTGTCGATGATGGCGAGAACTATGTCGTTGTTGGCCGGCGTGCGGCGGTTGCTGTCTATCACCACGTAATCGCCGTCCTCTATCTTCTTGCCGCCGATCTCGGCGCGGTTCATAGAAGTGCCGTTGGTCTTGATGGCGTAGAGGCCGGCCGGGGTGGAACGGCCTATCAGCCGCCCGGAGACGTGCAGGAAGCCCTCGAAGTTCTGCTCGGCGTACAGCGTGGCGGGGCCGCAGTTTGCCGTGCCTACTATAGGAATAGAGAATAAGGAGGAGGCTTCTTTCAGCAGGCCCGTGGCGAGGCTGGGCAGCAGCTTGGCCTTCTCCATGAGGCCCTTGGCCTTGTCTATCGTGAAGAAGCCTTTCTTCTCGAGCTGCTGCAGATGGTGCTTGATCTTCTGGGGGGATTCTTCCGGCAGGCCGATGGCGGCGGCCATCTCGCGCAGGCTGATCTGCGCCAGGTTCTGTCTTTTCGAAAGGGCCAGGAGCTTCTCTTGTATAGGATGCATATATAAAGGATAATATATTAAAGCCGTAATGTCAATACCTCCTTAATACTTGACAGATGCGGAAAAATCATCTATACTAGGCTATGCTGTGCCGTATCTGGCGCTATGCGCATCAGACGGCCTCAATGAGGACGCAGTGAGAAAGTTGTTCTGGAGTGGCGCAGAAATGTTAACATAATATTTGCGCCGGGCCGGCAAAAGAATAAAAAATAGCCGGCCGCAACCCGACACTACGTTGTCGGGATGAGTTTGTAGACTATAGGCGTAAGAAAATTTAACGGAGGTCACATAACATGTCCAACGACGAAAAGAACAGGGCGCTCGAAGCGGCGCTTTCGCAGATAGAGAAGAGCTACGGCAAGGAAGCCATCATGAAGATGGGCGAGCGCGCCGCCAACATGAAGATAGAGACCATCTCCACCGGCGCGCTGAGCCTGGACCTGGCGCTCGGCGTGGGGGGCCTGCCGCGCGGCCGCGTGATAGAGATCTACGGGCCGGAGTCCTCCGGCAAGACCACGCTGACGCTGCACGTCATCGCCGAGGCGCAGAAGCGCGGCGGCATGGCGGCGTTCATAGACGCCGAGCACGCCCTGGACCCGGTCTACGCGCAGAAGCTCGGCGTGGACGTGGACAACCTGCTGATCTCCCAGCCCGACAGCGGCGAGCAGGCGCTCGAGATCACCGAAAAGCTGGTGCGCTCCGGCGCGCTGGACATCATCGTGATAGACTCGGTGGCCGCGCTCGTGCCCAAGGCCGAGATCGAGGGCGAGATGGGGGACCTGCACGTGGGCCTGCAGGCCAGGCTGATGAGCCAGGCGCTGCGCAAGCTCACCTCCATCGTGTCTTCCACCAAGACCTCCGTGATGTTCATCAACCAGCTCCGTCACAAGATCGGCGTGATGTTCGGCAACCCCGAGACCACGCCCGGCGGCCTCGCGCTCAAGTTCTACTCCTCCGTGCGCATGGACATCCGCAAGATCGAGACCATCAAGCAGGCCGACGTGGTCACCGGCGCGCGCATCCGCGTGAAGGTGGTCAAGAACAAGGTGGCGCCGCCCTACCGCCAGGCCGAGTTCGAGATGGTCAACGGCGAGGGCATCTCCACCGAGGGCTGCCTGCTGGACATGGGCGTGGAATGCGGCCTGCTCGAGAAGAGCGGCAGCTGGTTCATTTACAAGGGGGACCGCATCGGCCAGGGCCGCGAGAACGCCAAGGCCTACCTGAAGACCAATAAGAGCGTAGCGCAGGAGATAGAGCAGGAACTGCGCAACCGGTTCATGGCGCCGTCCCTTAAGGCCACCTCTCCGGCCGCCGCCGTCGCCGAAGTGCTCAGCGAGGTCAAGCCCGCCGGCGCCCAGAAGCCGGCCGACAAGCCCGCCGGCAAGGAAAAGGCCTCCAAGAAGTAATGCGGCCTTTAGCGGCGGACTTCTCGCGTCATCTCGGCATGGAGCGGGGCCTGGCAAAGAACACCTGCCTCGCCTATGCCGGGGACGCGGAGGGTTTCCTGGCCTATTGCGAGGCCAGGCGGACCGACCCCGCCCTGGCGGAGCCGCCGTTCGTGGAGGCCTACCTCTGGTCGCTCAAGAAGGACCGCGGCCTGGGCCCCGCGTCCATCTTCCGCAAGACCGAGGCGCTGCGCGCCTTCTACCGCTACCTGCGCCTGGAGGGCAAGGCGCAGAAGGACCCCACCTCTAATTTCCACGCCCCCAAGCTGCCGCGCAAGGTGCCGCGCTTCCTTGACAGGCGCCACATGGAGAAGCTGCTGGGCTACCCGACGGGCGGCGCCTTCGCCCGGGTGCGGGCCGCCGCGGCCATAGAGCTGCTCTACGCCAGCGGCATCCGCGTGTCCGAGCTGCTGGGCCTGCGGCTGGAATCCGTCAATTTCCAGCAGGGCTGGCTGCGGGTGTTCGGCAAGGGCGCCAAGGAACGCATGGTCCCGGTGAACGCGGCCGCGCTGGGGCGCCTGAGGGAATACCTGGAGGCCCGCCAGCAAAAGTTCGGCGGGCAGGCCGTAGCGGACGAGCTGTTCCTGAACCGCTCGGGCAAAAAGCTCAGCCGCGTGCAGATGTGGAAGGACATTGTGGCCTTCGGCCGCGAGGCGGGCGTGGAGATAAAGCCGCACCCGCACCTGTTCCGCCACACCTTCGCCAGCCACCTGGTGCAGGGCGGGGCGGACCTGCGCAGCGTGCAGGAGATGCTCGGGCACGCCAGCCTCAACACCACGCAGATCTACGCGCACGTGGACAAGGGCGACGTGAAGCGCGCCCACGACAAGTTCCACCCGGACAAATAGCCGCGCCTTCGGTTTATCTTTTCCGTACAATTTCTATAATATGAGGATATACCCGGCAAGGCCGGCCCCAGCGGGCGGCCCGGACCGGGCTTTTACGGATCTTTATGATAGAAGACCAGAACGATATATTGGATTCGCGCATCAAGCTGCACGACAGGCACCGCTTCGAGATCAAGCTCGACATAGACCTGGACGCCGCCAGGAGCTCCTACGAGGTGGAGACCTACTTCTTCGTGCCGCGCGCGCTCAACGTCGGTCCGCACAATTACCGGAAGGAGAACTTCTACAACTCCAGCCAGCGCTATATCCGGTTCCGCACGCCGAAGATGAGCCTGGGCAAGGTCTGCGACCCTTCGCTGCAGGCCTCGCCGCTCAACCGCGTGCGCGCCGACCTGGGCCGCGTGCTGGCCGGCGCCTCCGACCCGCGCCTGACCGACGCCATCTGCGACGAGCTGCGCCTGCTGGGCTGCATAGTCCGCGGCGAGATCCGCGATTACGTGAAGGTGTTCGTGGAGGGGCTCGCCACCTACGACGCCGCCGTGCCGGCCGCGCAGCGCAAGCTGTTCGTCGGCGAGGGGCTGGAGAACTTCCTCGGCGACCTGCGGACGCTGGAAACGGCGCTCTCCTCGCTGAAGGCGGAGATCTCCGACCCGGCCGTGCCGCTCAAGGTCCGCGAGACGGCGGCCTTCTTCGACGAATATATCAGCCTGATCCTGGAGGAGTACCTCACCTCGCTGATCGAGGCGCTGCGCGCCAACCCGTCGGCCCGCGCCCGTTTCGCCGACGTGGAGCGCGGCGTGCTGGCCATAGTGACGGCGCAGAACCGCTACCGCCAGGCCATGAAGTACCCGTCGGTGCTGACGCCCGGCTCCACCAACGAGACCATCATCTACCGCCGCGGCGTGCTGAAGAAGTTCATGTCCAGCGTGCTCTACCTGAAGGCCGAGTTCTCGGAGTGGGAGAGCCTGACGCAGGTCTTCTTCGGCGTGGCGGCCGGCGCGGCTATGCTGTTCACCGTGATGGTCACGATCTTCTTCCAGCACCGCTACGCCATGGACAGCCTGCCCTTCGTGCTGGCCGTGGTCATCAGCTATATCTTCAAGGACCGCATCAAGGACTGGCTGAAGCTGCTGTTCTCCAAGAGCCTGACGCGCTGGATCAGCGACCGCAAGATAGACATCCTGGACTCCTCCGGCGGCGGCGCGCGCATAGGCGTGCTGAAGGAGGCCTTCACCTTCATCTCCGACAAGGACATCCCGCCGGACATCGCCCGCCTGCGGCGCATAGACAACATCACCTCGGTGGACGAGGAGGGCAAGCCGGAGCGCGTCTTCAAGTACAAGAAGGAGATAATCCTTTTTCCGGAGGTCGTCCTGCGCACCCACGAGCGGCGCCGGGACCTCAACGACATCATGCGCTTCAACGTGCGCGAGCTGATAGCCCAGGCCGACGACTCTTCCGTGGATTACCCCTACGTGGACCCGGCCAGCGGCGACCTGCGCACGGCGGCCTGTTCGAGGGTCTATCACGTCAACCTGCTGGTCAAGTACACCTACTACGACCGGGAAGAGCAGGTGACCATCCATTACGAACGCATCCGCATCGTCGTCAACAAGGACGGCATAGTCCGGCTGGAGGAGGTCAAGGCCGCCTGAGGCCGCGCTATGGAGATACAGGCTGTAGGCATAATCGGGGCTAACGGCGTCGGCACGGGCGCGGCCGAGCTTTTTCTAAGGCACGGCTTCCAGGTGCGCCTCTACGACGATTTCAAGGACAGCCTGGCGGTGGCGCTGGCCAGGATAGCGTGGTCGCTCCGGCAGGACGGCAGGGAAGACCTGCTCGCCGGCATAGAGGGCATCCAGGACCTGGGCAAGTTCAAGGGCGCCGATATCGTTATCGAGACGGCCTCCAAGTCCGCGGAGGAGCGCAAGGTCCTCTTCTCGCGCCTGCTGAAGGGCCTCGACGACGCCTGTCTGGTGGCCGCCCGCTGCGCCGTGCGGCCGCTGTCGGAACTGCTGGACAACTCCGGCCTGCCGCGCGAGCGGACGCTGGGCCTCAACTTCTCCAAGCCCGTAGGGAGCTCCCGCCTGGCGGAGCTGGTCAGGACCCCCCAGATCAAGGACGAGCACGTGGAGGCCGTCGGGGCCATGCTGCGCAGGATCGACAGGACTCCGGTAGTCGTAAAGGATAACCCGGGGCAGATAGTGCAGCGCCTGACGAGGCCTTTCATCCTCGCGGCCATGCGCCTGCTGGAGGCCGGCAAGGGGTGCCCGCACGAGATAGACGCCGCCTTCCGCGAGGTGGCCAAGGCCCCCGCGGGGCCGTTCGAGACGGCCGACGCCGCCGGGCTCGACCAGGATTACGCCGCGGCGGAGTTCATCCACGAGGCGCTCGGCCGCCCCGAGCGGCTGGCTCCCTCTCCGGCCGAGCTGCGGCTGGTGCAGTACGGCCAGCTGGGCCGCAAGTCCACTATAGGTTTCTACATCTACGAGGAGGGACGCATCGTAGGGGAGAACCCCATCCTGAAGAACCTGGTCAAGTACCTGGGCCTGCGGAAGATAGGCGCGCAGGAGATCTTCGGCGAGCTGATGCGCCCGGTGGTGGAGGAGGCCAAGCTGCTGGCCCCGGAAATAATGGCTTCGGAATACGACATCGAGACCTGCATGAAGCTGGCGCTGGGCTGGCCCAAGGGGCCGTTCGCCTACAGCAGGGAGCTGGGTTCGCTGCTGGCGCCGAAAAAGGCCTCGGAGTTCGACAGCCTGGACACTTTTTAGGCCGCGCCGGCGAGGCGCGCGGCCGCGGCCACCACGCTGTCGAGCGGGGCGGTCTTGTTGAGGACCTCGGCCTGGGAGGACTCGGGGATGCGCTTGAGCACCTCCTCCCGGGGGAGCGAGGAATAGACCAGGAAAGGCACCTGGAAGGACTGGGCCATCATCTGCAGGCGGTCGTAGACGGCGAAGCCGCCGCCGGCCGGCATCATGATGTCGAGAATGATCAGGTCGGGACGGACCTGCTTGGCCATCATCATGCCCTGCATGGCGTCCAGCGCCGCGAAGACCTGGAAGCCCGCCTTCTCCAGGGCGAGCTTGAGGATGGAGTGGACCGTTTTGTCGTCGTCGATGACCAGGACTTTTTTCCTGTCCATGACGAAATGATATCAAATTGGCGGGCGTCCCGGACTATGACCGAACGTTTCTTGAAACTGCTGCTGAAGCTGTTCTGGGGGGAGAGGCGCGCCTTCACCGCCGAGGACGTGCGCACGGTCTACGCGCCGGACGGCAAGCACAGGGTGACCCTAGTCCGCCGGGGGGACGGCCTTTTCTTCTACCGCGAGGAGCTCTTCAACGACAAGCTGCTGGACATGCGCTGGGAGCCCGGCCGCGGCGGCCCGGAAAAGGGCTGCGCCTCGGCCGGGGACGCCCTGGCCGAGGCGCGCAAGGCGCTCGAGTGGCTCTGGACGGTAGAGGACCGCTGAGCCGCTCCCGCCCCTAATACCTGAAGACCGCCGCCGCCGGCGCCCTGCCGGGCATCTTCTCCGGTTCGAGCGCGTACACCTGGCCTCCGTGGTCCAGCGTCCGGGCCGCGCACAATTCCAGCAATTCCATATCGCAGGGGTCGGGGCTGGCGTGCACGTCGATCACGCCGGACTCGTCGTCGTAGATGCCCCAGCGCTGGTCCTTCGCGGAGACGAAAAGCTCGGCCACGCGGCCTTCGCCGGCGGCCTGCAGGATGGTCTTCAGGCGGTTGGAGGCCCGCGGCGTATCCTGCAGCTGCCCGTACCGCTTCACCGCCGAGCGGGCCGCGGCCTCGAAGCCCGGCCGCACCAGTTCCCAGGCCCTGTCCTTGAGCTCCTCGGGCCGCAGCTCGGCCGGGTTGCCGGCTATCCGGCCCTCGGCCAGCCGCGGGTAGGAATTGGCCTTCTCGTAGATGCGCGTCAGGTAGTCCACGCCGGCCAGCACCAGCGGGCCCCCGGCGGGGCTCAGCGCGGCGTTCACGCCGCGGTCTACGCTGTGGAAATAGGTCAGGACGTTCTCCTTCTCCTCGTCGGTGTCCTCGGCGTGGCCGTGGAACATGCCCGCCCGGCCGCGCGCGGCGCCGCCCGCGCTCTGAGCGTGGAACTGCAGCTGCTTCTCGCGCGGGTTCAGCTCCAGCAGGTCGGCTATGCTCCTGGGCGCCCGGCGCAGGTCCACCTCGGCGGCGCTGTAACGGCTGCACTGGTAGAGCTTCACGGAGCGCTGGCTCAGCGCCAGCACGTAGAAGCGCCCGTCCTCGGCGAACAGCGGCAGCAGCTGCTTGACGCAGAACCTGTCGCCCACGGCGGCCATCTCCGAGAATTCCAGCGGCAGCGTGTAGGCCCGCTTTATGTTCTTCGACAGGAAGACCGCGAGGCCGCCGGTCTGGTACTGCCAGAACAGGTTGTCCTCCAGCATCCGGCCGGCCGGCATCAGCAGCTCCTTGGCCGCCAGCGTCCTGACGCCAGAGGCCGTCAGCTTGCGCTCGGCCTCCTTGAGCAGCTTGCGCAGGCGCACCGGGTTCTGCCGCGTCTCTATGCTGCCCTTCTCGGTCGGCATGTAGATTGAGACGCACGGCCCCTGGCGCTCCGCCAGCAGCTCTTTAAGCTCTTCTCTCTTCATTAAGAACATAACTGCCTCCTTTAGTCGGTAAAGGAGTTAAAAGGGAATGCGTGTTGCGATGTCCCCCTCACCCAAGGAGAGCATACAATATTTTTTCGCCCGGGAGCGGGTTTTTAAACGGCCGGATCCCCGGACCGCACGGCCCAGCGCAGCTTGGCGCAGGCGGACCGCGGGTTGGAGCGGCGTTCGGCGGGGGAGGGGCGGGCCGGGGTCTGGGCTACCGCGGAGTAGACGCCCTTCGCCTCGCCTTTGAAGAAGGCCTTCTTCACGCGGCGGTCCTCTCCGGAATGGAAGGTGAGGATGGCGGCGCGGCCGCCCGGTTTCAGGCACCAGGGCAGGGCCTCCAGGAAGCGGTCCAGCGCGCTGAACTCCCCGTTCACCTCTATGCGCAGCGCCTGGAAGACGCGCTGCAGCGACTTCTTTATGTCCTCTTCTTTTAGTTTCGGCGAAGCCGTGGCCAGGCCCTCCCTGACGGCCTTGGCCAGGTCGGAGGTGGTCCGTACCGGGAGGGGGGCCTCCTTTATGGCCCGGGCGGCGAGCAGCGCGTGCGGCTCGTCCGCGTTCTCCTCGAGGATGGCCTTCAGCTTCTCCGTGGTCACGGTCTTTATGAACTCGGAGGCCGGGGCCCCGCGCTGCGGGTTCAGGCGCAGGTCCAGCGGGCCCTCTGTCTTGTAGCTGAAGCCGCGCGCCGGGTCGTCGAGCTGCATGGAAGAGACGCCCAGGTCGGCCAGCACGCAGTCGAAGCCGCCGCCGGCCTCGCCGAGCAGGCCCAGGATGCCGGCGTAGTTCAGCTTGCGGACGGTCAGCACGTCCGGTCCGTAGCCCTCCGCGCGCAGCCGCGCCTCGGTCTTGGGGAGTTCCACGGGGTCCACGTCCACGGCGAACAGGCGCCCGCCCGGCAGGAGCTTAGGGAGTATCTTGCGGGCATGTCCGCCGTAGCCCAGCGTGGCGTCGAAGGCCGTCTCGCCCGGTTTCGGCTTCAGTATGTCCAGGATCTCGTCCACGCAGATGGGCCGGTGGGTGCCCGCCGGGGTAAGCCCCTTGGCGATGATGTGCTCTATCTGGCCCGCGTATTTAGCGGGGTCGAGCTCCTTGTATTTCTGGTCGAAGCGGCGCGGGTGCGTCCCGCCGTAGCGGACGCGGCGTTTGTGGGGCTTGGGGGAGGAAGGCTCTTCCGTCATGGCAAAAAAGGGCCGCCCGCGCTGACGGGCAGCCCTTCTCCGCCCGCGCGCCGGCTTACTTCAGGTGCTTGGAGACCAGGCCGGTCATCTCGAACATCGAGACCTGCTTCTTGCCGAAGATCGGCATCAGCTTGTCGTCGGCGTTGATGTTGCGCTTGTTGACCTTGTCCTGCAGGCCGTTCTTCTTTATATAGTCCCAGAGCTTCTTGACCACTTCCGTGCGCGGAAGGGGGGCGCTGCCGACTATCGCGGCCAGTTCGGCCGAGGGGGTGAGGGGCTTCATGAACTTAGGGTTTGCCATTGTATTTCTCCTTGAAATTGACCGAGGCCCCCTGCGGGGCTTTATGTCCTAATACTACCAAATTCGCGGCCGCCTTTGGCAAGACCCAGGTCAAGCCAGGTAGCCCATCAGGCGGTAGGCCAGCTTGGCGGCGGCCAGCTCGGTGATGTGGGAGCCTTTGACCGGGGCGGTCTCGACTATGTCCACGCCCACCACCTTCTTGGCGGCGCAGACGGCCTTGAACAGGCCCAGCGCCTCGTACCACTGGAAGCCGCCCGGCTGCGGGGTGCCGGTGCCGGGCATCACGGCCGGGTCGAACCCGTCCACGTCTATCGTCAGGTAAACGGTGTCGGTCAGCTCGCGCAGCACGGTCCGCGCCAGCTTCTCCAGATCGCGGTTCTCGTGCATCAGGTGGGTCTTCACGTTGCCGGCGTTATGGAACCGGACCTCGTCGTGCCCCACGCTGCGGATGCCTACCTGCACCACCCGGTTGGTGCGGGAGGCGGGGTAGACGGCGCAGGCGTGGCTGTGCCGGGAGCCGCGGTACTCCACGCGCAGGTCCGCGTGGGCGTCGAAATGCAGGACGGAGAGGCGCTTGTGGCGGCGGATGAAAGGAGGCAGCAGGGCCTGCGTGATGCTGTGTTCGCCGCCCAGGAAGAACGGCACGGCCCCGGTGGCGCCGAGCAGGCCGTCCACGGTGCGCTCCAGGGCGGGGAAGAACCTGGCCTCCGGCAGCGAGCAGTCCGCGGCCTCGGCCGTGAAGATGCCCTTCTTCCAGGTCTCGGCCTTGGTCTCCTCGTCCCAGAGCTCCACCTGGGGGGAGGCCTCTATTATGGCCGCCGGGCCCAGCCGGGTGCCCTTGCCGTAGGAGACGGTGCGCTCGTAGGGCACCGGCAGGACGGCGAAAGCGGCGTCCCGCAGCGAGGCGCCGGAGGAGAGCATGAAGGGTTTCTTGGCTGCCTTGAATTTCATAAGAACGCTCCTGTGAAAAGATCCGTGCGGAAGGCCCGGACGCCGGGCCCGGTGCCTGCGCGGTGGGGGGCGCGGGCTTAGAAGACGAAGACGGCGGCGGCCACGGTGGTGGTCCAGACGCCTTCGGTCCCGATCGCGGACTGCGTGATGTTGGCGGCTTTTACGATCTTGCCGCTGAGCTTCCAGATCTCTTCTTTCTGGTCCCAGGTGGTGTCGCTGCCGAACTCTACGCCCTGGATGGTGGATAACATCATGGCGGCGAGGTCCTCGGCGTAGTCGCCGGTCTTCTCGTCGGTCTCGCCGAAAGTGTGGTGTTCGGAGATGTAGCCGTAATGCGACTTGTCCTTCGGGATGGCCAAGCCCACCGACGAGGCTATCAGCCGGTGGTTCTCGTTGATCGCGTTGCGGCTGAGCACACAGTGCACTATCTGGCCGTCGTGCAGCTTCTCTACGCCCTTCTTGGCGGGGATCACGCGGCAGTAAGGGGGGAAGATGCTGGAGACGTGCACCAGGTTGTACTTGGCTATGTGCGCGTCGCGCAGGGCCTCCTCGAAGCTCGCGAGCTTCTCCTTGTGGCGGCCCAGGCCCTTGGTCAGGAAGACTTCCTTGGGGACAAGTAACTGTGACATGCTTAAATTATATAAAAATACCGCGGGCCCGGTCGGCCCGCGGTACCTTTTTCCGGGCAGGGCCCGGGCTACTTCCTGTAGTTCACGTGGATGACCTTCGCGGGCGGGAAGCCGTTGAAGTACGTGGAGGACGAGTGCGCGTAGGCGCCCATCATGGGGCCGTACAGCAGCTCGCCCAACTCCAGGTCCGTCGGCAGCGGCATCGCGTGCGAGACCACGTCCAGCGCGTCGCAGGTGGGGCCGAACACGCTGCAGTTCTCGGTCTTCTTGCCCTTGCGGAAGGGGTACATATTGCAGTGCTGGTGGTCGAAGATGATGCCCGAGTACGTGTGGTAGGCGCCGTCGTTGACGTAGTAGCACGTCTTGCCGTCGCGTACCGTCTTGCCGTTGATGCGCACGACCGAGGTGCCGGCGGTGGCCACCATGAAGCGCCCGGGCTCGGCCAGGATCTCCATCTTCGGGTCGGGGAACAGGCGGTCCAGCTCGGCGTTGATCTTTTTCGCCAGCTCCGCGAAAGGCTTCACGCTCGAGTCGTACGGGGCCGGGAAGCCGCCGCCGATGTCCAGCACGTTCATCTTGTCGTAGCCGCGGGCCTTGGCCTCGGCGAAGATCTCGGCGGCCAGGTTGATGGCCTGCACGTAGTTCTCGAAGTTGGTGGTCTGGCTGCCGACGTGGAAGCTGATGCCCTCCACGCCGAGGCCCTGCCTGGCGGCTTCGAGGATGAGGTCCACGGCCTCGCCGGCGTGGGCGCCGAACTTGGAGGAGAGCTCCACCACGGCGCCGGTGTTGGACACGCGGATGCGCAGGCACAGGCCGGCGTGCGGCGAGTACTTCTTCATCTTCTTGATCTCTTCGAAGTTGTCGTAGGTGACCAGGGGGCGGTACTTGTCCAGCTCGATGAGCGTCTCGTGCGGCTTGATCGGGTTGGCGTAGATGATCTTGTCCCAGATCCAGTCCTGGCGTTTCTTGGCGGGCATGTCCTTGATGTTCTCGTAGACTATCTTGAACTCGGGCATCGAGGCCACGTCGAAACTGGCGCCGCACTTGTAGAGCGTGCGGACGATCTCCGCCATAGGCTCGCACTTCACCGCGTAGTAAGCCTGTACGCGCGGCAGGTGCTTCTTGAACGTCGCGTAGTTCTTCCTGATCTCGTCGTGGTCGACGATGAAGAGCGGCGTCCCGTGCTTCCTGGCCAGGTCCTGCATCTGTTTCTTTGTGATCATACTTTTTGTCTGGTTATCCTCCGGTTTTCCGATGAATTTTACCGCAAAGTTAAGAAGGGGCCCGGCTTTCGCCGGGCCCGTCCCGTTGTCAGTCCCCGTCGGTGATCAGGAAGTTCTTGAACTGCCAGGGGTCCTTCCTGTCGATGTACGGGTTGTTGTAGCCCTTGAAGGCGTTGGTGTAGTGCTTCAGCGGCGTCCAGTCGGACGCGGCGGAATGCAGCTTGCCCAGCCAGGGCTTGGCGATCTTCAGGATGAACTCGTGCGGCAGGTCGTCGGGCACGCAGACGCCCTCCTCGGGGTTCTCCATCATCCACATCGCGGCCGACACCACGCCGATGGCCACCTGCACGGTGGTCGCGTTCTGGTGCGGCACCAGCTTGCGGCTCTCGTGGATGTCCAGGATCGTGCCGGTCCACCACGAGTTGTAGTCGTGGCCCATCAGCAGCGCGCCCAGGATGTCGTAGCCTTCGGTGATCTCGTCGCCGAGGATGCGCACGTTCTTCTGCAGCTTGTAGTCGTAGCCGCGCAGCTCGTTGAGCGACGCGATCGCGGAGTCGGACGGGCAGTAGGCGTAGTGCACGGTCGGGCGGTAGACGGCCTTGCCGTTCTTCCAGACGGTCAGTTTGTCCGACAGCGTGAAGGCCTCGCCGTGGCGCACCAGCATGCCGTGGATGCAGTAGTCCGGCACCCAGGTGCTGATCCAGGTGTTCATGCCCATGCGGGCCAGGCAGATCTGGTTCTTCGGGCCGCTCTTGTGCTGGCAGGCGAACGGCGGCAGCGTCTTCTCGTGCGTGCCCCAGCCCAGCTCGGCCGGCGCCACGCCTTCCTCGCGGAAGCCCTCGACGCTCCAGGTGTTGACGAACTCGTTGACCCGCTTGGGCTTGTCCGTGACCTGCGTGTCGCGCTCGCTGACGTGGATCACCTTCACGCCGAGGTTCATGCTCAGCTCGTTGAAGGTCCGGTCGTTGACCAGCTGGCGCAGCTTGTCGGCCTTCGCGCCCTTCACCTTCTTCTCGGCGAGCAGGCGGGTGGCGATGTCGATCAGGCCCTTCTTGGCGAAGTGGGAGATCAGGCCGGGGTTGGCGCCGTGCTCGATGACGGCGGTGGGGCCCTGGGTCTTCCACTTGGCTATCATCTGGCGCATCGCCATATGGCGCACGTAGAGGGTGCGCTCCGTGGGGTCCTTGTCGACGGCGCCGGTGTAGGGGTCCCACAGCTCGGTGGAGGTGTTGATGTAGAGCACGCCGTTCTCGTGGCACCAGGTCAGGATCTCGCAGGCGTCTATGTTCCACGCGAGGTCTATCAGCAGGTCGCCGGCCTTCAGGTACTTCTTCAGCGTGGCGCCCATGTTCCGCTCGGTGATCTGGTGGCGCACGAACTTGACGCCCTTGGCGGTCCAGGGCTTGAGGGCCTGGCGCTTGTCCTCGAAGTCCATCACGGTTATGTTCTTAGCGGGTACTTTCACGAGCTTGAGTAAGATAGGCAGGGCGCACTGCGCCACGGAGCCGTAACCTACCATCAGTACTTTGTTGTCGAACTTTTGCATTTTCAGTTTCACCGCCTTTTTATAGTGACTTCGTACCCGGGCGCACGCACCTGCCCGCGCGGGAGTTAAATTATATACAAAAATCCGGAAAAAATAAAAAAACACGACGGGGACTGCCGCCGTGTTTTTTTACGGGAGGGGGAGGTTATTTTCCGCCGCCCAGGTCCCTGAGCTTTTCCTGGTAGTCCTTCTCCAGGCGCTCGCGCGCTTCCTTGAAGCGGCGGGCCAGCTCGGCCTCGCGGGCGGCGTAGCTTTCCTGCAGCGCGGCCTCGCGCTTCTGCAGGTCGGCCACCAGCTGCTGCTCCTGCTCCAGCAGGCCCTTGAGCTTGGCGCGCTCGGTCTCCAACTGGCCGGCGCGGATGCGCTGCGAGTCCTCCAGGTCCTTCCTGCGGGTCTCGTACTCGGCGCGCAGCTTGGCCTGCAGTTCGGCGATGCGCGCGTCGTAGGAGGAGATGGTCTCGTTGAGCTGGGCGTTGCGGCGCTCCAGCTCCTGCTTGAGCCTGTTCACGTTCTCGGCGAGGGCGCGGTCGGAGTCCGCGCGCGCGGCCTTTTCCGACAGCAGGGCCTGGTAGCTGCTCTCCAGCTGCGCCTGCCTGGCCTCCAGGGCCTTCTCCTTCACCTTCAGCGAGTCGGCCATAGCGGCGGTCATGTTGCGCTCGCGCTCGAGGAAGGCCGCCTCGGTCTCCTTCGCCTGCGCGGCCATCCGCGCCTCGAAATCGTCCTTGACGAACTGCAGCTTGCGGAAATATTCCTCCTGGTCGGCCTTGCGGACCTCGTCGGAGCGGCGCGCCAGCGCGGTGAGCTGGCCGAGGTAGTTCTGCTCCACCTCCTTCAGCCGGTCGAGGAACTCCTTCTCCAGCGTCTGGCGCAGGTCGCGCGCCTTGGTCAGGTTCTCCTGGATGAGCTTCTGCCGCTCCCGCTCGCTCTCCTCCAGGCGCATGGTCAGCGCCTCCAGCTCGCCGCGCGCGGCCGAGAGCCGGCCCGCGCCTTCGCGGCCCTCCTCGGCGGTCTTGGCGAGCGCGGCTTCCAGCGCCCTGACGCGGGCCGTCAGGTCGCGCTCCTTCAGGCCGAAAGCCTCTTCGAGGCGCGCCGCGGCGGCGCGGGCGGCCTCGTCGGCGGCGGCGCCCAGGTCCTTCTCGCGGGAGGCCAGCAGCTCCTTGAGCTCAGCTTCGCGGGCGGCGGCCCTGGCGCGCTCCTCTTCCCGGGCCTTGGTCTCGCGGGCGGCTGCCTCGGCCGCCAGCGTCTCGCGTTCGCGGGCCCAGGCCTGCCGCGCGGCCTCGGCCTGCGCCCGCAGGTTGTCGGTGCCGCGCTTGAAATTCTCCGTCACTTCCGCTTCCCTGGCGCGCAGGTCCTCCATGAACCTCGCCTCCAGCTCGGCGGCGCGCCGGCTGAGCGCGTCGCGCTCCTTCTCCAGCGCCTCTTCCTTTATCTTAAGGTGGGAGGCCAGCCTGGCGCTCTCGGCCTCCAGTTTCTCCGCGAGGGCCTCCTTGGAGGCCTTCTCCTTCTCCAGGAACTCCTGGCGGAGCCTGGCGGCCCTGGCCTGCAGTTCCTCCTCCAGCCGGCGGCGTTCCTCGTCCAGGCCGGCGCGCTCGGCCTGCAGCGCGCCGCGCGCGCTCGAGTCCTTGGCCGCCAGCGCCTCCTTCAGGCGGGCGTTCTCCTCCTGCAGCGCGGCGGCCCTGGCCGCGGCGGAGTCCCGCTGCGAAGTCAGCGTGGAGAGCTGCAGCTCCAGGTCCTCGTACTTCTTGGCGAGCGCTATCTCTTTGATCCGGTAGGATTCCTCGAAGGACTGACGGAGCAGCGAGACCCTCTCGCCGAAGGCCGTCTCCAATTCCTTTTCCTTCTGGTCCAGCAGCGCGCCGATCTGCGCGCGCATCTCGTTGAGCTCGCGGCGCTCGGCCGCGGCCTTCGCCTCCCGCTCCTCGACGGCGCGCAGCCGGCGCTCGGACTCGGCGGCGAGATCGGACAGGTTGGCGGCGAACTGCTGCTCGAGGGACTTTTCCTTGCGGACCAGGGCGTCCCTGGCGCGCGCGGCCTCTTCGCGCAGCTCCCTGGCGAGGGCTTCGTGCTTTTCCGCCAGCTCCCGCTCGCGGGCCTCGTGCTGGGCGCGCAGGTCGCGGCCGGCGGCGTCCAGCCCGGCCTCCTTCTCGGCGTAGCGCGCCTTAAGTTCGCGGTATTTCTCTTCCCAGCCGGCCTCGCGGGCGGACAGTTCCTCGCGGGCCTTGGCCAGCGAGTCCTGCAGGCGGGCCGTCCTCTCCCTGAGCTCGGTCTCGGCGGCCTCCAGCCGGCGCGCGGACTTTTCCTCGAGGAGGCGCTTGTTGTCCTCCAGCCAGGACGTGTAATGTTCGTAGAGCTCCCGCTCGCGCTTGGCGAACTCGGAGTTGAGGCGGTCGTTGAGCTCCTTCAGCTCCTCGACGCGCTCGCGGCGCATCTGGCTGCGGATCTCCTCGGCGGCCAGCGCCTCGCGGGCTTTGAGGTCGGCCTCCTGCTGGGAAAGCTTCTGGCGCCAGAGCTCCTCCATCTGGCGGGCGCGCTCGAGGGCCTCCTTCTGGGCGGTCTCGCGGCCCAGTTTCAGCTCTTCGATGAAGGTCTCGCGCTCGGCCTTGAAGTCCGCTTCGCGCTCCTCCTCCCATTTCCGGAAAAGGGCCTCCATTTCCGAGCGCAGGTTTTTTTTCTGGGCGGCGAGCTCCGTTTCCTTTTTCTCGATATCGGCCTTCAGGCGGGCGCGTTCGGCCTCGAACTCTCCGCGCTGGCGCTCCACGGCCTCGTCGAGCATCTCCTGGTATTTCCGCCAGAGCGCCGATTCCTTCTCCACGAGCTGGCGGGCCAGCGCCTGCTCGCGCTTGGCGATGCGCTCCTCCTGGGCGCGCATCAGCGCCTCGAACTCGGCCTCCTTGGCCTTGTTGTTGCGCTGGACCTCGTCGAAGCTGCGGGAGCGCGTGGACGCCAGCTCCAGCTCCTTCTCGCGGAGCTCGGAGGTCAGGCGCAGGATCATCTTGGCCGAGTCCAGCTCGGTCTCCTTCAGGATGTCCTCGTAGTCGTGCTCCGCGCCGGGCATATCAGCTGCCGCCTCCCTTTTCGGCGTTCTTCGCCGCCAGGCGGTTCTTCTCCTCTTCGAGCTCGCGGAACCTGGCGGCCGCGGCGGCCTCCAGCTCGGCGCGCAGCTTGTCGAGGGCCGCGCGGCTGCGCTCCAGTTCGGCGTAGTAGCCGCGCTCCAGCTCGTCCTTCTGGGCCGCCAGTTCCTCTTCGCGGCGCAGGCGGTCTGCCCGCTGGCGGGCCAGCTCCTCGTCGAACCTCTGGTTCAGCGCGGCCTCCTTCTTCTCGAAGTCGGCGCGCAGGGCCTGGCGCTCGGCGTTGAGCAGCTCCATCTTGCGGGACTCCCAGACCGATCTTTCGGCCTGGAACTGGGCCTGCATCTTCTCGGCCAGCTCCGCGTACTTGCGGTCCAGTTCTTTCTCGCGCCGGGCCATCGCGGCCTCGAGCTCGAGGCGCCGCTTCTCCAGCGACTTGTCGGCCGCGGCCATGGCGTTCTTTTCGCGGGCCATGAACTCGGCCTCCAGGCGGGCCTGCCTGTCGGACAGCGAGGCGGCCAGCGCCTGCTCGCGCGCCTTGGCGCGGTTCTCGAGCGCGGCCTTGCGGCCCTCCATCTCGAGCTCCAGCTTCTCCAGCTCGTCCTGGGCGCGCTGCTTCAGCGCGCTCTCGGCGTCCTTGAACTTCTCGTCGAAGCGGGCCTGCAGCTGCAGCTCCTTCTCGCGCAGCCCGTTCAGGCGCTCCTCGTACTCGCGGTCCAGCACCTCGCGGTGCGAGTTGAGGGCCTTGTACATCTCCTCTTTCGCGGCGGCCAGTTTGTTGAAGAGCTCGTGCTCCTTGGCCTGGGTCTCGCGGTGCAGGCGCACCTTCAGCTCGCTGTGCTGCTGTTCCAGGGTGTTCTTCAGGCGCTCCAGGTCGCCTTCGCGCTCCTGCAGGCGCAGTTCCTTGTCGCGCAGTTCGGCTTCCGCCTTCGTGCGCTCCCGGGCGGCCCGCTCCTCGGCGGCCAGTTCCAGCCGGCGCACCTTCTCGGCGTGCGCGGCCTCCAGCGCGTGCAACTGCTCCACCATGGCCAGGCGTTCGCGCTCGGCCGCGGCGGCCCGGTCCGAGTACTCGGCCGCGAGGGCCGCGCGCTCGGCGGCCAGCTTCCCGCCGAAAGCCTCCTCGGCCTCCCGCAGCCGGGCTTTCTGGGCTTCTTTTAATTCTTCTTCGCGCTTAGCGAACTTCTTCTCCGCTTCCCTGACGCCGGCCTCGGCCTCGGCCCTGGCGGCGGCAACCCTGGCGTCCAGCTCGCGGCGGTCGGCCTCGGCCCTCTCGCGCAGCCTGGCCTTCTCGGCCTCGAGCTCCTTCTTCAGTTCCTCCGCGCGGGCCTTCTCGGCGGTCCTGGCCGCGGCTTCGGCCTCGGCCTCCTTCTGGGCGTACTTGAGCTTCAGCTCGTCCTCGAAGTGGGAAAGTTTCCTGTGCAGCAGCGCCCGGTGGTTCTCGAACTCGGCCTTCAGGCGCTCCTTCTCCTCGTGGAGGGCGGCCTCCTTCTCCAGGCGCCATTCGTCCTCGCGGGCCAGCCACTCGGCCTTCAGCTTGCGCTGTACGGCGGCCACCCGGGTCTCGAGGGCCTTCTCCTTCATCGCGTAGGCCTCTTCCAGGCCGGCCTTGAGGCTCTCGAGGCGTTCGGCGTGGCTGCCCTCCAGGGCCTTGCGGGCCTCCTCGGCGGCGGCCTGCTGCCTGGCGGTCCATTCGTTCTGCTCGGCGAGCAGCGCGGCGCGCAACTGCTCCTCGCGGCCGCGCAGCTCCTCCTCCACCTTGCGGCGGAAGGCCTTGAATTCGGCGTCCTTGGCGGCCGCGAGCTCCGCCTCGCGCTTTCTGAAGGTCTCCTCCATGGCGGCGGCGGCCTTCAGGGAGGCGGCGTCGGCGGCGGCGCGGCTTTCGGCCGCGGCCTTCTCCCACTGCCTGCGGGACTCGTCCAAGGCTGCCTCGTAGCGGACGCGGGTCTCCTCCTCGCGCTTGCGGACCAGCTCCACCAGCTGGCCCTCCATCTCCAGGCGCAGGTTGACGTACTCCTGCTCGCGCTTCTCTATGTACTCCTTCATGCGGGCGCGCAGGCCCTCGAGCTCGGTCTCGGCGGCGGACTTGCGGGCGGCCAGTTCGGCGTTCTTGTCGGCCTCGGCGCGGGCCAGGCGGTCGGCGAAATCCTTCTCGAGGGCGGTCCTGAGGGCGTCGGCCGCGTTCTTCGTGTCCCTGGCTCGGGCCTCGGCGGCGGCCTCCAGTTCCGAGCGGCGGGCCTTGGCGGCCTCTTCCAGCTCGGCCTCGCGCTTCCTGAAGCTCTCCTCCAGCTCGGCGCGGCGGGCCTCCAGCCCGGCGGCGGCCTCGGCCTTGGAGGCTTCGGTCTTCTCGAAGCGCTCGTCCTCGAGCTTGCGGCGGAACTCGTCCAGCTGGGCCTCTTTCTGCCCGTAGAGTTTGGCGAGCTCCTCCTCGCGGGCCTCGTAGCGGGCGCGCAGGGCCAGCTCCTCCTGCTCGGCGCGCAGGCGCGAGCTGGCGAGCAGCTCCTGCTCGAGGCGCTCGTACTTCTCGCGCAGCGCGGCCTCGCGGAGGGCCAGGTTGTCCTGGTGCTTGGTCAGCAGCGCGTTGAGCTCGGCCTCCTTGACCTCGGAGGCCTTCTTCATCTCGTCGATCATCGCGAGCTTCAAACGGCCGATCTCGTCCTCGCGGGAGGCCAGCTCCTTCTTGAGGGCGAGGACCTCCTTCTCGAGCTGCGCGCGGGCGGCGCGCCAGTTGGAGGTCTCCTCGTTGAGGATCTGTTCGCGCAGCTTGGCCTTCAGGTCGGCCTCCATCGCGGTCTGGGTCTTCCAGTTCTCCTCCCAGGTCTTGATCGTGCCCTGCCACTTCTTGAGGACCTCGGTCTTCTGCTCGACCTGCTCGGTCAGCGAGCGGTTGATGCTGGTCTTGTGCCGGTTCTCCTCGCGCAGGCGGCCGACCTCCTCCTGCAGGCCGTGGATCTTCTCCACCGCCCAGCGGAGGGCCAGCTTTGCCGTCTCAACGTCGGTTATCGTGGACGGGTCGAGTTTGGGGTCCTGCTCCATTTAAGTCCTCCGGCCTGAAAGGCCCGAAAAAGCGCGTCGAAAAGGATGGAAAAATCCTTTTAATAACAAGGAAATTATACAAAAGGCTTGTTTAATAAATATTAAATTCTTGTTGCCGGGGTGCGGCGGGGTGGGCGGGGCCGTAAATAAGTGCGGCCGCCCCGCAGGGGGCGGCCTCGCCTGGAACCAGAAAGCTCCCGCTGGGGATTACTTGGAGGGGCGGACAGCCTTGCCGCTCTTGATGCAGACGGTGCAGACGTAAACGGACTGCGTCTTGCCGTTCAGCACGACTTTCTGTTTCTGGAGGTTGGGCTTGAAGAGCCGTTTGGTAGCCTTGTGGGAATGGCTGTAGGAGTTACCGGAAACGGGCTTCTTGCCGCAAAGTTCGCATTTGTAAGCCATGGACTTATTATAGCAAATCCCGGGCCGCGGGCAAAATTTGTAGAATGTTGGCGGGCCCGTGAAGGGGGGAGGAGAGCTATGAAGTCCCATACCGCATACCTGACTTTCAATACTCCGGAGCGCTGCGAGATCGTCAATATCACCTCCAAAGTGGAGGAGGAGCTGGCCCGCAGCGGCATCAAGGAGGGGCTGTGCCTGGTCAACGCCATGCACATCACCGCCAGCGTCTTCATCAACGACGACGAACCCGGCCTGCACGAGGATTTCCTCAAATGGACCGAGCGGCTGGCGCCCTACGCGCCCGGCAATTACGCGCACAACAAGACCGGCGAGGACAACGGCGACGCCCACCTCAAGCGGACCCTGATGGGGCGCGAGGTGGTGGTGGCCGTGACCGACGGGGAGCTGGATTTCGGCCCGTGGGAGCGGATCTTCTACGGCGAGTTCGACGGCCGGCGCGACAAGCGCGTGCTCGTGAAGATCATAGGGGACTGATGAGGCGGCGCCTGTTCTTCTTCCCGGTCCTGCTGATCTGCGCTTGCGCCGGGAATGTAGGGAAGGAAAAACCTTCCGGGGCGGCCGGGCGGGACCCTTACGAATTCCTGGCCGCGCGGCTTTCCTCCGCCCCCGACAGGGTCGAGAACCGCAAGGTGGCGGTGCTGCCCTTCTCTTATACCGACAACCGCGTCTCCGGGGACGGCATCGTGGTCTCCGAGCGCCTGCTGACGCGCATCATCCAGGACGGCAGGCTGGAAGCCGTGGAGCGCAATCTTCTCGAGAAGGTGATGGCGGAACTGAAACTGCAGTATTCAGGGGCCGTGGACGAGACCTCCATAAAGAACCTCGGCAAGGTGCTCGGCGTCGACGCCGTGGTGACCGGCACGCTCATGCGGCGTTCCGACGGCAGGGTGGAGATAAACGCCCGCCTGATACGGGCCGAAACGGCCGTGATCCTGGCGGCCGCCTCCGTCGCCGTCGAGCCGGACTGGGAGGCCGCCGTCCCGGGGCCGGCCCCGGCGGCGCCGCCTCCCGCGGACGTCCGGCAAACGGCGGGGAGCGACGACGGGTTCCCGGCCGGCTGGAAATACCGCGATAATTTCCGCGTGGCGGAGAGGAGCGGCAAGGCGCTTTCCGGCCATCAGGTCCTTGTGAAGTTCAACGGGGCGGAGCTGGTCCGGCAGGGAAAGCTGAAGAGGGACTGCTCCGATCTGCGTTTCGCCAATTCCAACGGGACGGCGAAGCTGCCTTACTGGGTGGAGAGCGCCGCCTGCGACGCGCCGGAGACGCGCGTGTGGGTGCGGCTGCCTTTTCTCGCGAAGAACTCGGTCAAGAACATCTACATGTACTACGGCCGGCCGGACGCCGCCGGCGGGTCTTCCGGGAAGGACGTGTTCGACCTGTTCGACGATTTCGAGGGCGGCTCCATCGATGACTCCCTCTGGGCCGTGGTCCGCGGCGACTGCGGCGTGGAGGTGGCCGCCGGCAGGCTGGTCTTCACGGCGTGCGGCCACGGCATGGCGACCGCGGCGCCGTGGGTGAGGACGCGCGGGCCCCTGCCGCCGCCTTTTATCCTGGACTTCGACGCTTTCGCCGAGAACGGCGGCCGGGAGGGACAGTACCACCGCGTGGCCACGCGTTGGGACGGAACGGTCTGCGATCCTTATAACAGGCCGACCAACGCGATGTATATGGTGTTCGCGGACGGCTACAGCCCGCCGTGGCACCCGTACACCGTCACGCGCATGCAGGCCTGCGCGGACTCTCTCGAAGGAAAGGCGGACCCGATGCTGGTCCCGGCCAGGGGATATTCCTTCAGCCTGGCGGATAACGGCCGTTCGATAACCGCCAGCGTGGATTCAAAGAGGCTGTACTCGGTGGAGGACTCCTTCTCCGGCGGGAACTACGTCGCGCTGGGTTCCAGGGATTACCCGGCCGGGGTAAAAGCGTATTACGACAACGTTCGTGTCCGCAAATACGCGGACCCGGAGCCGGCGGTCTATCCCTACTCGCCTTCGGGCGCTTCCCGAAAGGCCGGTTACGGAGGTATGGGGATATGAAGCGGCGCGTCTACTACTACGACACGGACA
>JAJZRA010000100.1 GCA_021847485.1 bacterium | reverse complement strand
TCCGCAAACGGATGAGCGGCAAGGGCGCCTGGGAAGAGGGCATGATCGTGGGCATGAGCGGCGAGGGCGTCGCGCCCATCAGCAACCTGACGATCTCCAAGGCCGTGAACCTCGGCGTGCCGATCTCGGGCAACGGCGGCCCGATGGACTACAAGGCGGCGGCCCATTTCCTGGCGCTCGGCGCGAAGTCGGTCCAGTTCTGCACCGTCGTCATGAAGTACGGCTTCGGCGTGATCGGCGAGCTCGAGAGCGGCCTCAGCTTCATGCTGGAGGAGAAGGGCTACAAGTCCGTGGGCGAGTTCATAGGCTGCGCGCTGCCCTCCCCCGTCACCAACTTCCCGGACCTCACGCCGGTCAAGAACATCCCGTCGGTGGACGCGGAGCTCTGCCGCCACTGCGGCAACTGCGAGCGCTGCGGCTACCTGGCCGTGAAGCTGAACGCCAAGGGCGTGCCGGAGTTCGACGCCTCGAAGTGCATAGGCTGCTCGCTGTGCGTGAAGAAATGCTTCTCCGGCGCGCTGAAGATGCGCCGGCGCACCCCGGCCGAGCTCAAGGTCTGCCCGGAATGAAGAACGCCATGAAGAAGAACAACGCCAGGACCATCCTGATCAAGAACGGCACCATCGCCACGCTCGGCGAGAAGAACCGGGTGCTCTCCGGCCACGCGCTGCTGATAGAGGGCGGGCTGATAAAGAAGATAGCGCCGCAGAAGAGCTTCAGGGGCAAGTACACGAAGGTCATAGACGCCTCGGGCAAGCTGGTCATGCCCGGCTTCATCAACGCGCACATGCACTTCTACAGCACGTTCGCGCGCGGCCTCGGCAAGGCCGCCCCTTCGAGGAGTTTCGTGGAGATCCTCGACAACCTCTGGTGGCGCCTCGACAAGAAGCTGACCAACGCGGACTCCTACTACAGCGCCGTGATCCCGCTGATCGACGCGGTGCGCAAAGGCACTACTACGATCATCGACCACCACGCCAGCCCCTTCTCCATAACGGGCTCCCTCTCGGCCGTGGAGAAGGCCGTGCGGGAGACGGGCCTGCGCGCCTGCCTGTGCTACGAGGTCTCCGACCGCGACGGCAAGGAGCGCGCGAAGGAAGGGCTGGACGAGAACACCGCGTTCATCGCGAACGCGGCGGCGAAGGACGACGGGATGGTGAAGGCCATGTTCGGCCTGCACGCCTCCTTCACCGTCTCCGACGAGACCCTGGAGGAGGCGGCCTACCGCGGCCACAAGCTCGGCGCCGGATTCCACGTCCACACCGCCGAATCCCAGGCGGACCAGCTGCACTGCGAGTCGCACCACAAGGTGCGCGTGGTGGAGCGCCTGCGGGATTTCGGCATACTGGGCCGCAAGTCCATAGCCGCGCACTGCGTCCACGTCAATCCGAAGGAAGTTGAGATCCTGGCGGAGACCGGGACCGCCGTGGTCCACAACCCGCAGTCCAACGCCAACAACTCCGTCGGCATCGCCGACGTCACCGGCATGACGGAGAAGGGCGTGCTGGTGGGGCTCGGCACCGACGCCATGACGGTCAATATGATGGAGGAGGTCCGCTGCGGCCTCTGGCTGCAGCACCTCAAGCGCGACCCGTCGCAGGGCTTCATGGAGATGGCCAACGCCCTGCTGGTCAACAACGCCAAGATAGCCAACCGCTATTTCAAGGGCGTCGGGGAGCTGAAGGAAGGCTGCGCGGCCGACCTGGCCGTCATCGACTATCTCCCGCCGACGCCGATGGACGCCTCCAACTTCGCCGGCCACCTGATCTTCGGCGTCAGCCAGAGCTCGGTTGACACGACCATCTGCGCCGGGAAGGTGCTGATGGAAGGCAAGAAGCTGAAGCTGGATATCGACGAGGCGGAAGTCTCCCGCAAGTCGGCGGAACTGGCCAAGAAGCTCTGGAGCCGCTTCTAGCCCGGCCCGCCGCCCGCCGGCCGGGAGTTGCCGCCCCGCAGGCCGGCCAGGGCGTAGGAGATGTCCTCCGACAGGGAGGCCAGCAGGCGTTCCTCCGCCGGGGCGAAGAAACCCGCCTCAGAGGCGTACATGGCGACCACGCCGCCGGTTATAGGGAAGGCCGCCGACGACCGGAACCCGTTCCTGAGCATCCTCTCCCTCCAGAGTTCCACCGCCGGGTTCACGGAGGTGTCGGGGTTGACGACCACGCGCCTCTCCCTCGCGGCCACCCCGGTGGGCCCGCGCCCTTCCAGCACCGCCGGGTCGGTGCTGAAGCTGCCCCGCTCCAGGTAGTCCCCCCCCTCTCCGTAACGGGCCACCGGACGGATGTTCAGGTCGTTCTCCACCCGCCCCACCCAGGCGAACCGCACACCGCCGTCCTCCACGGCGATGCGGCAGATCTCTTCGAACAGGCCGCGTTCGTCCCGGGCGCGCAGCATGGCCTCGCTGGCCCGGCGCATGATGTTATACAGCCGGTTCAGCCGTTCCAGCTGCCTTTCCGCCGTCTTCCTGGCCGTTATGTCCCGCAGGCTGCCTTCCACTCCGACCGGCAGGCCGCCGAACCCCTTTAGCAGGCGGGCGTTGACCAGCACGTCCAGCACGCCGCGGTCCTTGGTCTTGAGGCGCACCTCGTAGTCCTCCACCATCCCGTTGGCCATAAGCCGCTTTATCAGCGCGGCCCTGTCGCCGGGGTTCTGGTAAAGGGAGGTTATCGGGAGACCGAGCAGTTCCTCCCGGGTGAAGCCGGAGTACTTTAAGATGGAAGGCGTGATATCCACCAGGCGGCCCCGCCAGTCCCCCCGGTAGAAGACCTCCTGGACCGTGTCGAAGAAATGGCGGAACTCCTCCTCCTTCCTGGCGATGACCGCTTGCGGCGTGACCTTGGCCGTCAGCCGCCGGAAGAACGCCGCCAGGAAAAGCGCCCAGAGCAGCAGCGCCGCCGAAGACGCCAGGATGGCCGCCGCGCCGAAGCGGATTATTCTCCTGCGCGCCGCCGCCCCCTCCGCGGCGCGCTCCGCCTCGACCTCGTTCAGCAGACCCTTCACCCCGTCGGCGTAGGCCTTCTTCCAGCGCAGATAATCCCCGCCGGTCAGCAGGGCCGCGGCCGCCTCCTTGCGGCCGGCCGCCGAGAGCCCCAGGGACCGCCGCTCCAGGTCCGCCAGATGGAGGTTGGCCTCGTTGACGGCTGAAGCGTATCCGGCGCAGCGTCCGTCCTCCGCCAGCCTGCCGACCTGTTTTACCGCGGCGTCCAGCTCCGCCGCCAGCCGCTCGAAATCGCGTTGTCCGGCAGGCTCGCCGGCCGCCATGGTCAGCCTGGCGTCCAGGACCAGCAGGTCCGAGACCGACGCCAACAGCCGGTAATGCGTGGCATGGGGCTCCGAAGTGGCCCTATGGACGCCGCGCGCCTGAAGGAAGATCAGGTACGCCGCCAGGACGCTGACCGCGGCCGCGGAAACGAGGTATGCCGCGGGCAGGACCCCCCGCCGGCCGTGGCGCTCATTATCGTTCATGTCCCCCCCTTAACGCAATATAACCATTTCCCGGAACCTCTGGCAATCCCGCGCCGCGTCCTCCGCGGGCCCGGACATGACGGCGGTCAAGTGCAAAACCCCTTTTTTTTTGACAAAATATATATATAGCCCGCGACTTGCGCGGCAAAAGCGGTATCTGTACAGACTTCCAAGGAGCGTGACCATGGCGCAGAATATCGTAGAGAAGATCCTTACTTCCCACCTCAGGGAAGGCGAATTCGTCAAAGGCCGGGAGATAGGCATCCGCATAGACCAGACCCTGACGCAGGACGCCACCGGCACTATGGCCTACCTGCAGTTCGAGGCGATGGGCCTCAAAGAGATAAAGACCGATCTTTCCGTTTCCTACGTCGACCACAACACCGTGCAGGTCGGCTTCGAGAATTCCGACGACCACAAGTACCTGCAGACCGTCGCGGCCCGCTACGGCGTGGTCTATTCGCGCCCGGGCAACGGCATCTGCCACCAGGTGCACCTGGAGCGCTTCGGCAAGCCCGGCACCACGCTGCTCGGCTCCGACTCCCACACCCCGACCGGCGGCGGCATAGGCCAGGTGGCCATAGGCGCCGGCGGCCTCGACGTGGCCGTGGCGATGGGCGGCGGCAATTTCTACACGCTCTGCCCGAAGGTCTACCTGGTCAACCTGACCGGCGAGCTGAAGCCGTGGGTCACCGCCAAGGACGTCGTGCTCAAGATGCTGGAGATCCTGACGACGAAGGGCAACGTCGGCGTGATGCTGGAGTACGGCGGCAAGGGCGTGAAGTCCCTGTCCGTGCCGCAGCGCGCGACGATAGCCAACATGGGCGCCGAGATGGGCGTGACCTGTTCGGTGTTCCCGTCCGACAATATCACGAAGAAGTTCATGAAGGCCCAGGGCCGCGAGGCGGACTGGACCGAGCTGAAGGCCGACCGCGGCGCGAAGTACGACCGCGTGATAGACATCGACCTGTCGGCCATCGAGCCGCTGGCCGCCGCGCCCCACAGCCCCGGCAACATAAAGAAGATCGCCGAGCTCGACGGCCGGCCGGTGGACCAGGTCTGCATAGGCTCCTGCACCAACTCCTCGCTGAGGGACATGCTGACCGTGGCCGCGATCCTGAAGGGCCGCAAAGTGCACCCGGCCGTCAGCCTGGGCATCGCGCCCGGCTCCCGGCAGGTGCTGCAGATGCTGGCCCGCAAAGGCGCGCTGGCCGACCTGCTGGATTCCGGCGCGCGCGTCCTCGAGAGCGCCTGCGGCTTCTGCATAGGCAACCACTTCTCGCCCAAGAGCGGCGGCGTCAGCCTGCGCACCTCCAACCGCAACTTCGAGGCCCGCAGCGGCACCGCCGACGCGCAGGTGTACCTGGTGAGCCCCGAGGTGGCCGCGGTGGCCGCCGTCACCGGCAAGTTCTCCGACCCCCGCAAGGCCGGCATCGAGTACCCGGCCATAAAGGAGCCGGCCTCCTTCCTCGTGGACGACAGCATGTTCATCAAGCCGTCGGCGGAGCTGAAAGGCACCGAGGTGTTCCGCGGCCCCAACATAGGCGAACCGCCGAAGAACGGCCCGATGCCGGAGAAGCTCGACGGCACCGTGATGATCCAC
>JAJZRA010000099.1 GCA_021847485.1 bacterium | reverse complement strand
GAGACCGCAGGAGCGGAGGCCGCGGACGTCCAGTTGCTGAACCAGAAGGACCTGAAGGCCGCGGCGCCGGCCAGGGAGAGCGCTTCTCCCGAGGTCAAGGAGGCCCCCGAGGCCTCCGGGAAGGACCTGGAGGAGAAAGAGGCCTCCGCCCCCGAGGCCAAGGAGACGGAGGGGACCGGCGGGCAGGAGCTGGAGAACGAGACCGGCGGCAAGGAGCTCGACAAGGAATCGGGCGATAAGGAGCTCGACAAGGAGTCCGGCGACGAGAAGGAGCTGGACCGGGACGCCGGGGACGAGAAGGAACTCGACCGCGAGGACGCCGACGAGAAGGAGATAGAGGGCGTCGAGAACGAGAAGGAGAGCGGCGTGGAGTCGGAAGCCGACGACAAGGGCGAGCAGATAGAGGCGGAGGACGCGCAGGCCGCCGAGAAGCCCGAAGCCGGGGATTGAGCCGCGACGCCCGCCCGGCCCCGCCGGGCGGGCGGCACCGGCGCCAGACTGCTATAATCTCGGGATGAGAGAAAAAATAGCGCGCAGAGAGGCGGTCATTATGAGCATAGCGAAGCGGTTATCCCCGCGGAGGGCGCTGACCCTCCTGGCCGCGGCTATGCTGCTGGCGGCGCTGCCCCGGCCCGGGGCGGTGCTGGCGGGCGCCCCGGAGGAAGGGGCCGCAGCGGGGCAGGGAGCCGGGGACGCCTCCGGACTGGCGGTACTGGAGCTGGACGCCCGCGACGACGACGCGGCCCGTTCCGCCGGCGAGAACAGGGACCTCGCCGCCCTGCTGGCGGAGGCCGGGCCGGATTCGAAGGAACTGCGGCTGGCCGTAGAAGAGCTCAACGAGGCCGAGGCCGACGTAGAAGAGAAGGCCGTGGAGAAGGAGACCGAGGCCGTGGAGCGCGAGGACGGTTCCGCCGCCCGCCTGGAGAAGGAAGCCGAAAGGGACGAGAAGGAGATCGAGGCCGTCGAGAAGGACAGCGAGGACGACTCGGCGCCGGGCGAGGACGACAAGGGCGACAAGATCGAGCGGCAGGACCCGGGGCTGGACGACTGATATGAAAAAGATCTCCATCATAGCCGCTCTCTTCCTCCTGGCCCTGCAGGCGAAAGTCCTGCCCGCGGCCCCCGCCGAACCCCCGAGGACCCAGGCCGTCTCCCTCTACTTCAACCGGTCCGACGGCGAGATAGCGGGCCTCCGGGCCGACGGGTTCGGTTACGGCGAGATAGTGAAGATCTTCGTGATAGCCGAGATGTCGAGAAAGCCTCTGGGCGAACTGCTGGCGGAGAACCGCAAGGGCTACGGCTGGGGCACGATAAGCCTCAAGCTCGGGCTCAACCCGGTCTTCGTCAAGAAAAGGGTGGATTCCGCCCGCAGGGACCTGGATATCAGGGTGCGGCCGGCCGCGGAGGAGAAGCGCAGCTGAACCAAAGGGCCGGGCGCGAGGAGAAACTTATGAGACTTCTAAAGGTGCTCTCTGCCGTTATCCTGCTGACCGCGGCCGCCGCTTCGGCGCAGGACGTGCGCTCGGAAAAATACCCCCGGCCCGGAGGCGAGCCGTCCAGGCTGCTGCCGCGGCCCCCGGAGCCCAAGAGCTGGGAGGTCACGGCGGGAGTCGGCATGACCTCGGACGCGAACATCTCGCACCTGCTGGTGAACTCCCCGGTCAACAGCGACGCGAAGGTGAAGGACAATATCCGTCACCTCTCGGCCGGCTTCGCGTTCGACCCGGCCTTCGCGAAGAAAGCCGGTCTGGAGCTAGGCTACTCCTACGACGACTACGCCTACCGGACCCATAACTCGTTCAGCTACCACGACCATTCCGTGTACGCCGAACTGACCCCGGGCCTGGGCGCCGGCTGGAACCTGGACCTGGGCTGGAACCTGGACGTGATAGGGGACAAGACCGGCACCATCGCGGAGGACGGCGCCGCGCACGCCGGCCTCATCTGGCACGGCCCCGGCGGGCTGAGGCTGAAGGGCGGCTACGAGCGCGGGCGCGACAACGTGAGGACCAACCCGCTCAAGGACGCCGACACCGGCGCCGCCTACCTGTCGGCCAGCCGCCGTTTCCTCAGGAAGCACCTGGCTTTCCTGAGCCTGCGCGCCAGGACCTACGCCGCCGACGGGCCGGACTACGCCTACAAGTCCCGCTCGGCCGTGCTGGGCCTGATCAGCCGCTGGTCGCCGCGCTTCAAGCTGGTGACGGCGGCGGCCAGGATACAGAAGGATTACGACAACGTGGACTCGCGCTTCCTGAAGAAGAGGAGCGACGCCACCTATTCGGTCCTGGTCAAGCCGGCGGTGGCGCTGGGCTACGGCGTCAGCGCGGTAGGCTCTTTCACCTACCTGGACAACCATTCAAACGTGTCGCTCAAGAGCTACACGGACAGGATCTATTCTTTGGGACTGGAAGGCAGGTTCTGACCGGAGGCCGGAAAAGTTATCCTCACCACGAGGCCTGAGCCGGGAGGGGAGGAGGCCTCTATCCTCCCCCCGAAGCTCTCCAGCATGGCCCTCGCCAGGCCGAGGCCCAGGCCGGAACCGGAAGTGGAATAGCCGCGCTCGAACAGTTTCGGCAGGTCGGCCTGGGCCGCGCCGGGGCCGGTGTCCCTCACCGTTATGACGGCCAGCGCGCCCTCGCGGGCGGCGGCGATCGTTATCCGGCCTCCGGCCGGGGTGTGCCGCACCGCGTTGTCCAGCACGTTCAGCAGGGCCTGCTCCAGCTTGCCGGCCTGCACGGCGGCCGTGACCGGCTCCAGCGAGGTCTCCACCTTCTGCGACTTGGGCAGCGCCAGCACGGCGGCTTTCTTGGCCATGCGCCCGGCGAGCAGGTCCAGCCTCTCCTCTTTCGGTCTGCCGGCCTCGCGGCTGTCGAGGCGGGAATATTCCAGGATATCCTCCACCACCCGGGACATGGTCTCCAGCTCGGCCAGGTTGCTCTCCAGCACGGTCACGGCCTCTTCGCGGCCGGGCTTGCCCAGCAGCGCCACCTCGGTCTGGCCGCGCATCACGGTCAGCGGCGTCTTGAGCTGGTGCGTGACGTTGGAGGCGAACTGCCTGAGCTTCAGCGCGTAGGCCTCGATGGAGGCCAGCATGGCGTTCAGCACGTCGATCAGGCGGCCCAGCTCGTCCTCGCCGGCGTGGCGCGGGATGCGGCCGTTCAGCGCCCCTTCCCCGGTGCGCCGGGCCACCTCGGCTATGCGGTCTATCGGGGCCAGCGCCCGGCCCGCTATGGCCCAGCCGGCCCAGCCGGCCGCGGCCAGCAGCAGCAGGGCCAGCGCGCCCAGCAGCCACCAGCTGCCGGCGGGCAGCGCCGCCAGCGGCGACGGCAGCGGCAGCGCTAGCTCCAGCAGCAGTCCCCCGGCCGCCGAAGGCAGCGCCAGCGCGACCGTCCTCAGGTTCTCCCCCGAGGGCAGGGAGGCGGAGCCGAAGACGGCCCGGGCCGCCGGGCCCGCGGGGATCGCCTCGGGCGGCCGCAGCCCGGCCAGCTGCGGGTCGGAGGAGTAGAGCGGCTCGCCGCCCGGGCCGCGCAGGAAGACATAGAAGCCGTCGATCCCGGCGGAGAACCGGTCCAGCCCGGGGCGCGCCGCCGCGAGATCGAAAGGACCCGGCCGTTCGAGCAGCTCCGCGGCCTCGTCGGCCGCCGACAGCAGCTTGCGGTCGGCTATGGCCCTGAGGCCGCGCTGGAAGAAAAAGACGGCCGTCAGGGCCGAAGAGACGAAAAGGGCCGCCGCGGCGGCCATGTAGAGCAGCGAAAGCCGGCGGCGCAGCGTCACGCGCCCTCCGGGACGTCTATCTGGTAGCCCACGCCGTGGACGGTGCGGACGAGCTTCACGGGCGAATCCGCGTCCACCTTGCGGCGCAGCCGCCCCATGTGCACGTCCAGCACGTTGGAATCCACCTCGAAGGAGCCCTCCCAGGCGTGCTCCCACAGCACCGCCCGGCTGACCGGCCGCCCGGAGTTGCGCAGCAGGATCTCAAGCAGCGCGAACTCCTTGTTGGTCAGCTCTATGCGCCTGCCGCCGCGGGTCACCCGGCGGGAGCGCACGTCCAGCGTCAGGTCGCCGGCGGCGAGCACGTCCACCGGTTTCTCGGCGGGGCGCAGCAGCACGCGGGCGCGGGCCACCAGCTCGCGGAAGGCGAAGGGTTTGGTCAGGTAGTCGTTGGCGCCGGACTCCAGGCCGCGGACCTTGTCGTCCACGGAGCCGCGCGCGGTCAGCATCAGCACCGGCGTGGCGTCGCCCTCGCGCCGCATGGCCTCGAGGATGGAGAAGCCGTCGCCGTCCGGCAGGTTCACGTCCATGATCACCAGGTCGTAGACGCCGTTGAGGCGCCGGTCCTCGGCCCCGGCCGCGGTGGCGGCCAGGTCCACCGAGAAGCCCTCCTGCGTCAGGCCCTTCACGATGAAATCGGAAAGTTTCTTCTCGTCCTCTATTAAAAGTACGCGCATAGCGCCCGGCACCTCCGGACGGGTATATATTATCAAAATCCGCCCGGGGGTGCGCCGGCGGCGCGGCAATTAATATAATCAGCAGGATGGAGAACGCCGGCATCCCCGACAACGTGCCCTGCCCCTACTGCGGCGCGGCCAACCCGCCGGATTCGGAGTTCTGCGGCGCCTGCCTGAAGAAGCTGCATATCCCCGGCGAGGTAAGGGCCGAGGCCAGGCTCCGCAGGACGCTGGCCTCCTCCGGGGCCGCCGGGGCGGAGCGCGCGGCCCCTCCCGCCGGGTCCGGGGCCCGGCTCTGGACAAGGGCGGCCGCGGCGGCCGGGCTCTTCCTGTTCTACACCCGCTGGCTGGCGAAAGAGAACTATTTTTCCCCTCTCGACTACGTCAACCTGGCCTTCCACGAGGCCGGCCACCTCTTCCTGGGCCTGTTCCCCCGCTTCATCATGATGCTGGGCGGCACCCTTTTCCAGCTGGCCGTCCCCGCGGTCTGCCTGGTCCACCTGCGGCGCCGCGGCGCCAACCTGGGCTGGCAGCTCTGCCTGTTCTGGCTGGGAGAGAACCTGCTGAACATCAGCATCTACGCCGGCGACGCCATAAGGCAGGCGCTGCCGCTGGTGGGCGGCGGCGAGCACGACTGGACCTACCTGCTGACCGAGACCGGGCTGATAGCGCACACCGC
>JAJZRA010000098.1 GCA_021847485.1 bacterium | reverse complement strand
CACGTCAGCTGTCCTGCAGCCGGCGCAGCTCGCGGTCGGTGTCGCGCAGGCGCAGCGACATGGTGGTGGCCAGCCGCTGGTAGAAGACCATGCCCACCTTGGGGTTGCGCGTGGAGATGGTATCGAAAGCGGCCCTGGTGATGACGTAGAAATCCGTGTCCTTCAGGGCTATCGCGTCCGCCGTGCGCGGCGTGCGGCTCAGGAAGGCCACCTCGCCGAAGAAGTCCCCCGGCCCGAAGACGGCCAAGTGGTGGTGGCGGTGCGTGCCCTTGAGCGGCAGCACCATGCGCACCTCGCCGCGCCGGATCAAAAAAAGCTCCTCGCCCTGGCTCTTGCGCAGGAAGACCGCCTCCCCCGCCGCCGCGCGCCGTTCCTTGAAGACCACGCGCAGGTCCGCCAGCGACAGCTCGTCCATCTCCCGCAGGAACTCTATCTCGGCCAGGTCCAGCAGCTCGCCGTAATAGAGCCGCTTCACGCCGGCCTCCTCCAGGATCCTGTCCTCGGCCCATTCCAGCGCGTCGTGCAGCGTCTCGAAGATGCGTCCGCCGCCCTTGTGGTGCGCCAGCCCCAGCTGGCGGAAATAGGCGCCCAGGTCCTGCCCGGTGGGCAGGCTGGCCGGCAGGTGCGAGAACACCAGCGCGCCGCCGCGCTCCTTCATCATCTCGCCCACCTGCTCCAGCATGTGCACCGCGGTAAAGTCCACCGACGTCACGCGCCGCATGTCTATGATCACCCGGCGGCAGGTCTTCAGGTCCGGCTCGATATCGGTGAAGAGCTGGTCCGTCGTGCCGAAGAAGAGGCTGCCCTGCAGCTCCACCACCAGCGTCTCGGAGCCGCGCTCCTGCAGCACCGCGCGCTCGCGCGGCAGGCGCTGCTGCTTGGAGGAGATCTCCAGGCCCGTGGCCTTGCGGCGGATGACGTTGGTGCTCATCTGCTCGCGGATGAAGAGCAGCATGGAGAAAGCTATGCCCACGCCGGCCGCGGTTATCAGGTCGGCCGCCAGCGCCGTGCCCGCCACCGACACCATCACCGCGAACTCCAGCATGGTGGACTTGCGCAGCGCCAGCCGCAGGCTGCTGCGGTCTATCATGCGCGCGCCCACCACCACCAGGATGCCCGCCAGCGCCGCCAGCGGGATGCGGCCCACCGCCGCGCCCAGCGCCAGCGCCGTCAGCAGCGCGAAGGCGCCCTCGAAAAGCCCCGCCGCCCGGGTGCGCCCGCCGCTCGCGAGGCTGACCATCGTGGAGCCCAGCTGCCCCGCGCCCGGCATGCCGCCTATCAGGGCGCTGGCTATGTTGCCCGCGCCCTGGCCGCGCAGCTCTTTGTCGGAGTTATGGCGCGTGCGCGTTATGGAATCAGTCACCACGCAGGTCTTCAGCGTATCTATCGAAAGCAGCACCGACAGCGTCACCGCCGGCCAGGCCAGCAGGCGCAGGTCCTGCAGGCTCATCAGGCGCGCCGCGCCCAGCTTGGCCTGCGCCGCGCCCAGCACCGCGCCCGGGCTGGTGGAGATGGAGCCGATTATGAAAGGATTGCCGTCCAGCGCCAGCAGCTCGGGGCGCCACAGCCCCGCCAGCATGAAGGCCGCTATACCGGCCGCCAGGCCCACGATGGCCGCCGGCACCTTGCGCGTAAAGCGCGGCGCGGCCACCATCACCGCCGCCGTCACCGCGCCCGCCATCACGGCCGGCCACTGCCAGTCACCCGGCAGCAGCGCCGCCGCGGCCGGCGCGCCCTTGGCCAGCCCGAAGAAAGGCGCGGCCTGGCTTAAGATTATCAGCAGCCCCACGCCGCTCATGTAGCCCGTGACCACGGGGTAAGGGATGTACTTTATCAGCCGCCCGCCGCCGAGCGCGCCGTAGACCAGCTGCAGCCCGCCCGAAAGCAGGCCCGTCAGCGCCAGCGCGAACATGACGGCCTCGGGCCCGGCCCCGGCCGCCGCCAGCTTGGCGCACAGCGCGGCCATGACGGCCGCGGCCGGCGCGCAAGGCGCCGAGATCAGCCGCGGCGCCCCGCCCAGGGCCGGGGCCGCGAGCCCCAGCGCCACCGTGCCGAGCATTCCCGCCAGCGCGCCCGCGCCGGCATAGCCCGGCCCCAGCGGCGCGTACATCGCCACGCCGAAACCTATGGCGCTCGGCAGCGCCACCAGCATGGCGGCCAGGCCGCCGCCGGCGTCGGTCCAGGCGCCGGGGGCGCCGTCGGCGGCCTGCGGCCGCGGCTCAGCGTGAGGCGTCTGCGTCATTAGCGCCCTTGGCGGGAGCCGAAGCCCCCGGGAAGATCAGTTTATCCGCCGGGAAACCCAGCTCCGCGGCGCGGGCCTTGAGCCGCTCCAGCACGCCGGCCGGCAGCGCGGTGCCGCGCGCCAGGATCCACAGGTATTTGCGGCTGGGGCCTGCCACCAGCGCCCAGCCGTAGTCCGGCGCCAGCTCTATAATGTTGTAGCCCCCGTAGAAGGGCCTGAAAAAGGAGACTTTAAGCTGCCCCACCGAGGCCGGGCCGGTGAAATAGGCCCGCCCTTCCGCCTGCCGCCACTTGCCGGCGGCCGCGTCGTAGCCGCGGTTGACCACCTTCACCCCGCCGTCCGGCCGCAGGGAATACTCGGCCGTCACGTCCGTCAGCCCCCGCTCGAAGCGGTGGTCCAGCCGGGCGATCTCGTGCCAGACCCCGAGGTAGCGCTCCAGCTCGAAGCCGGCCACCGGCGCCACGCCCTTGGGCGCGGTGGCGCAGCCGGCCAGCAGCGCCCCGAACAGCGCGCAAAGATATTTCCTCATCTCAATAGTCCAGGTTGGCCCCGAAGTCCGGCATGCCGTGGTCGCGCACCGTCTTGCTCCACTCCTCCAGCTTGCCGTTGTCCTTCTTCCAGAAGCGCGAGCACAGGCCGAAATACTCCAGCACCACCGCGCGGCGGTCCGCCTGCAGCAGGTCGCGCGCCAGCAGCATGTTGGGCCCGAAAGAGTTCATCTGCGGCGAGCCGTCGCTGTCGGCCGACTTCAGCAGGTAGTCGCCGGCCTCCTCGTAGCGCCCGTCGCGCGCGGCCAGGCGCCCCAGCGTGATATTGATATCCTGCACGGCGTTGCCGTAGTTCCAGTTGGCGCGGAACTTGGGCAGCAGGCGGGCCTGTTCCTCGGCGTAGCCCTTGGCGTCGGCGTACTTGCCGGCGGTGAAGGCCTCCCGCTGGGCCGCGTCCAGCGCGTAGAACCGCGCCTCGTCGGTGCGGGCGGCGGCCAGCTCCTGCATGGCCTTTTCATAGCGCGCCGTGGCGCCGGGCGGGGCCGCCTTCCTGCCGCAGCCCGCCGCCGCGAAAGCCATCAGAAAAGCCAGAGCCAGTTCCATAGTCCCTCCACGCCTTATCATTGTTTTACCGTCCAGAAGCCTTCGAAGATGTAGCCCACCCGGAAGCCGAGCGCCGGCCGCAGCGTGGCCGAGTACCCGTTGACCGCGTTGTCCAGGTCTATATCCGTCAGCCGGTAGTACACGTCGAAAGTGAAGCCCTTCTGCGTTTCCGCCGCCGCGTCCGTGCCGTAGAGCAGCCCGGCCGACAGCACCGGCGTGAAATAAAGGTCGTTGTCGGACAGGCCCAGGTCCGCCGAGGCCCCCGCCTTGAAGCGCAGCGGCCGGCCCTCCCGCTGCGGCGTTATGTACTCCAGCCCCAGCAGCAGGTCCAGCAGGTAAAAAGTGTCGCGCCCCACGCCGGCCGAGTCCACCTTGACGCTCTGCAGCTGCAGCGCGCCCGTGCGGGAGACGCCCTCGCCGCCCACCGCCCTGAAGCCCACGCCCCACGGGTGCACGGTCACGCTGCCGCCCCTGTCGGGCACGCGCAGCCGCTGGGCCGTCGGCAGGATGAAATAATATTCGTTGGCGCTGACCCACCGCCACTTGGGCGCGGCGGCCGCCGCCGCGCAGGGCGCCGCCGTGCCCGCCGCCAGTATCATCGCTATAAGAAGTCTTTTCACCGTTCCCCCCGTCCCCTATTTCCCCAGCAGGTGGTCTATCACCGGGATATCCGCGCTGGAAAGATCGTAACCCTTGAGCTCGCCGGGCGCCACCCAGGCTATGGCCGCGTGGTCGTTAAGCCTGAACTCCCCGGCCACGTGCCGCGCGCGGTAGACCAGCAGCTCTATATGGGTATGCTTGTACTCGAAGCGGCTCGCGCACACGAAGGCCCCTATCTCCGTGTCCACGCCGAACTCTTCCGCCAGCTCGCGGCGCAGGCAGGCCTCGGGCGTCTCGCCGGGCTCCAGCTTGCCGCCCGGGAACTCCCACTTGCCGGCCAGCGCGTCGCCGGCCTTGCGCTGGGCTATGAGTATCTTGCCGTCCTTCTCGATGACGGCCGCGGTGACCTGCTTCATTATGGTGAGTTTACAAAAATTGCCGCCCGGATATCAGGCCCCGAACCGCCAGAAATGCGCTATGTCCATATCGGCGGGGATATCGTCGCCGTGCGCGCCCTTGCCGGTGGCCGGGTCCGTATGCGCCCCGTGGTCCGGCGCGAAGGCCACCGCGCGCGGGACGCCGGCCCATTTCTTATCGAAGGCCTCCGCCAGTTTAAGGAAGGCCTCTACGTGCCGCCGCACCGCCGCCACGGCGGCTTCCTTCCAGGGGCCGTCCGCGTGCAGCAGGTCGTCGTACTCCTGGTGGTAGGCCAGGATGAAGCCGTGCCCGCCCTGCTCTATCAGTTCCAGCGCGCGGGCGGTCACATCGGAGTCGTACTTCTCGGAAAAATAGTCGGCCTGCCGGCCGCGGAAGATCAGGTCTATGCTGCTGTCCTTCACCGCGGCTATGGCCGCCTTCAGCCCGGCGGCCGGCAGCGCGTCAAAAATTGTCTTACAGGCCAGCGCGGGCTTTTCATACTGGGTTATGCCGTGCCCGGCCGGCGGCAGCCCGCTGAACATGGAGGCAAAGCAGACCGGCGTCTTGGCCGGGTACACGCTGCGCAGGTCAAAGCGCTTGAATCCCGCGGCCTCAAGGCCGGCGAACAGCTCCGGGTGCACAGCCAGCATGCGCCGGCCTATGGCGTCCGGCGCGTAGACTATAATGGTCGGGAAAAACTGGACCGGGTTTTAGGCTGACCTAAGGTGAAAAAGTCAGTACAATAGCACCTGTAGGGAGGCCGTATGATGCGAAAGAAGTTTGAGGCCGGTTTCAAGGCCCGCGT
>JAJZRA010000022.1 GCA_021847485.1 bacterium | reverse complement strand
GAAGGCGGACGTGACGATGCCCGGGCCTTTCGGCGGCCCCTGGAAAGCCACCAGCCAGGACGCGGCCTATGCCGTGCCCGCTATCGGCCTCTCCACCCCGATGAACGACAAGATGAACTTCGGCATCGCCGCTTACGGCGTGTCCGGCATGGGCGTGGACTACCGCAACAAGGACCCGCAGGGGACCAACACCAAGGTGTCGGTCATGAAGTTCGTGCCGGCCGTCTCCTATAAAGCCGGTGCCTTCTCCTATGGCGCGGGTCTCGACATAGACTACCAGGCCGCCGACTTCGGCGAGGGGCTCTCGCATAACTACGCCGTAGGCGCGCGCCTCGGCGCGGGTTACGAGTACGGCGCGTGGAACTTCGGTCTGACCTATGTGATGCCGCAGAACGTGGAGCACAAGCGCATCTACGACTTCAACGCCGACGGTACTTACGACACGCTGAAGCTCGAGAACCCGGCCCAGTACGGCGCCGGAGTTTCCTACAAGGGCCTCGACAAATGGCTGCTTTCAGCCGACGTGAAGTACATAGACTGGGCCAACGCCAAGGGTTATAAGGACTTCGACTGGGAAAGCCAGACCGTCTACGCGGTCGGCGTCCAGAACAAGACCACCGACAAACTGACGCTGCGCGCCGGCTGGAACTACGGCAAGAACCCGGTCAAGAAGCACGCCGGTTTCGACTCTACTATGGCGCCGACTCCCGCTACCACGATGGTGCAGGGCACGCCGATGACCACGTTCGGCTACGAGTATTTCCGCATCGTCGGCTTCCCCGGCATCGTGGAGAACCACTTCACGCTGGGCGCCGGCTATGAGTTCACCCCCAAGTTCACGCTGAACCTGGGCTATAAGAAAGCCTTCGCCAAGACCATCAGCGAGACCTCCAAAGACGGTTCGGTGTCGCTGAAGTCCAAGCTGTCCGAGGACGCCTTCGACATGGGCCTCACCTTCAAGTTCTAAAGGACCTGAAGCCAACGGAAAAGGGCGGCCCCGCGGCCGCCCTTTTTCATTTCCGGCCGCGCGGCCGCATTGTTTAATATCATATAGCGGGGGGCTAAACCGCGCGGCGCTGCCGCGCGTCTATACTAACGTGGAAGAACTGATGGAGAAGGACGGGAAGCCCGGGGAGGAAGCCTCGGCCGGCGGCGGGCCGGAGAACGCTTTCGCCCTCGTGGTGGAGGAGCACCAGCGCGTGGTCTACGCGGTGGCCTTACGGCTTACCGGGAACGCCGCGGCGGCCGAGGATATAACCCAGGAGACCTTCCTGGCCGCCTGGAAGCACCTGAAGGGCTTCCGCGGCGAGAGTTCTTTGAAGACCTGGCTGCTGCGCATCGCCGCCAACAAGTGCCGCTCCTACTGGCGCTGGCGGAAGCTGCGCTCGTGGGTGGGGCTGGACGAGCGGGATAAGGACGGGGACGGGCCGGCGATAGGGGAGATCCTGCCGGACGACCCGGCGGGGCGCCCGGAGCAGGCCGCCCAGGCGGCCGACCTGGAACGGAGGGTGCAGGCCGCGATAGCGGCCCTGCCGCCGCGGCAGCGCGAGGTGGCCGTGCTGCGGGCGCAGGAGCTGAGCGTCGCGGAGATCGCCGCGGCCCTCGGCATGGCGGAGGGCACGGTGAAGGCCCACTGGTTCGAGGCCAGGAAGAAGCTCGCTGGCTCGCTGGGGGAATACTTATGAACGACGAGAAGGAAAAGAAGCTTTTATCCCTCCTGGAGGTGCGCCGCCCGGAGGCTTTCTGGAACCGTCAGCGCGGCGGGATCCTCGCCGCCGCCGCGGCCCCGCGCCACCGCGCGGCGTGGATGCTGGTCCCGGCCGCCGCCGCGGCCGCGCTGCTGCTGATGTTCCTGGGCAGGCCGAAGGCGCCGGCCCCTCTGCCCGGCCCTCAGACGGTAAGCGTTTCTTTCCTGGAGAACCTGGACATGCTGGACGATATGGACGTGCTGGAAGCCGTCCCGGAGAGCGAACTATGAAACGCAGGAGCATAATTGCGGCGCTGGGCCTGGCCCTCGCGGCCGCGGTAACGGCGGCCGTGACGGCCCCGGCCGAGGTCGTTGAGAACCTGGCTTTCTTCAGCGACTTCGAGCTGCTGAGCAACCTGGACGTCCTCGAGGACGATCCCGCCGCGGGCGGGGCGGAGGTCTCTACCTCCGCCGCCGGCCAGGTGGATATTTCAACTGCTACGGTGGCGGTCTCTACCGCCGCCGCGGAGGGGTTATGAAGAACTCTAAACATATATTGGCGGCCGCGCTGCTGGCCGCCTGCCTGTCGCCTGCCGCCGCCGCGGAGCCGGCTCCCGCCGCTCCCGCCGCCCCTGCCAAGGACGCAGCCGTAGCCGCCCCCGCCGCCGCGAAGACCGCGGCCCAGGCGGCTTGGGAGAAGCTTCCCGAGGCGGAGAAGGCCAGGGTGCTGGCCAACTACGAGCGGTGGAAGAGTCTCTCCCCGGAGAAGAAGGCGGAGCTGAAGGCCAATTACGAGCGGTTCCGCGCCATGCCGGAGGCCCGCCAGAGCGAGCTGCGCGCCCGCTGGGCCCGCTTCCAGGCCATGCCGGCGAGCGCCCGGGAGAAGCTCATAAAGAAGTTCCGCAAATGGCAGAAGCTCTCCAAGGAGCGCCGCGAGGAGCTGCGCCGCGAGTACCGCCAGGAGCGCCAGAACGAGCGCCGCTCCGGCGGCGGCAACGGCGGCGGAGGCGGGCGCGGCGGGCGCCGCTAGGCTAAACCTTTTTACCGCCGGCCGCGTCAGCATAGAGAGCGGCAGAGGCCGCACAAGGAGGAGTTATGAAGAACAGGATGATGATAGCCGCCGCTTTCGGCCTGGTTTCCGCCTTTCTGATGACGGCCGCCGCCGGCGCGCAGGACGCGGTCAAGGAGCAGGACCGCCTGCAGACCAGGGATCAGCTGAAGACCCAGGATAAGCTCCAGGAGAAGGACCAGCTGAAGACGCAGGACAGGCTCCAGGAGAAGGATCAGCTGAAGACCCAGGACAAGCTCCAGGAGAAGGACCAGTTGAAGACGCAGGACAGGCTGCAGGAGCGGGACCAGCTCAAGACCCGTGAGAAGTTGCAGACCCGCGAGCAGGTCAAGGCCAAGGACGGCGAGGGCGCCGGCGAGGGCGCGCAGGTCCGGGAGCAGGCCCGCACCCGCGAGATGACCGGCGCCGGCAACGCCAAGGGCGAGGCCGTCCGCGAGACGGCCCGCGGGGCCGCCGGTGAGAAGGCGCTGAAGAACGGCTCCAAGGCGGCCGGCTCGGGCGAGCTCAAGCAGGAGCGCAAGAAGGAGAAGAAGCGCCTGCACGAGCGCGACCGTTCCGAGCGCGGGGCGCGTTCCGAGCGCCGCGGGGGTATGGGCGGCGCCGGGGGGAAGCGCAGGTAAGCGGCAGGCTAAAACTCGAGCCGCCGCCCTTCCGGGGCGGCGGCGTCGTGTCTATAAGGAGCGACTATGATAGTACGGACCATCTTAACGGCCGCCCTGCTCTTGCTGGCCGGCGGCGCCCGCGCCTACACCGACCTGGGCGGGCGCTATACCTTCGGGCCTTCCGGCTATTCCGGCGTCAACGCCTTCGCCGAATGGGGCGACGACGACTATTATCTCCGCCCCGCCCTGAATACGTACAAGAGCGATCTTGCCGACCGCGTCTCCACCTATTCGCTGGGGGGCGGCCGGGACTGGGCGCGCTGGAGCGCCGGCGGGGAACTCTCCTTCACACCGGAAACCGGCGGCTACAAGAATTCCGGCGTCTACGCCGACCTGTCCTGCGCCCTGCTGCCGGAGCCTGACGAGGACGCCGCCCTGCAGGACGTCACGCTGGGAGTTTTCGGGGCCATGACCATGCACGAGGACCAGTACGCCGCCTCCACCGCCACGGTCTCCGCCGGCCGCCGCGGCACCAGCGTCGTCACGCTTACCAGCGCCTTCAAACTCACGCAGACCGACTACGGCGTGACCGCCGGGGTGAAGTTCCTGGGGCTGCGCGCGAGCGGCCGTTTCACCAAGACCGTCTATAACAAGGACGTTACGGCCGAGGTTCGCCAGCTGCCGCTCGACATAGGCGGCATAGGCACCAGCGGCTTCCCGGACACCGCGGTCGGCGCCAGGCTGCGCGCGCCGGGCCTGCCGGTGGTGCCCGAGGCGGGCTATACCCGCACCACCTACCTGCTGGGCCAGCCCGCTTCCGAGAGCTTCCGGCTCGGCCTTTCCGGCCGGGCGGGCGCGGCCGAGCTTTCGGCCGGTTGGGAGAACTTCAACCCCGGCGGCGGCGCGGCCAGGAGCGATTACTGGTCGCTGGGCCTGACGTTGGGCTTCTAGGCCGCGGTACCGCGATTTTGGTATAGTGACCGCAGGCGCCCCGGGGCGCCGCGCACAAGGGGGGAAAATGAAAAAACTGATAGCGCTGCCGCTCCTAGCGGCGGCCTTAGCCGCACAGCCGCTGTACGCCGAGGGCGTCCCGCTCATCGGCGACGACGCGCCGGCCTTCACGGCCGAGACCACGCAGGGACCCATAAACTTCCCTGCGGACTATAAGGGCAAATGGGTGATCCTGTTCAGCCATCCGGCGGACTTCACGCCCGTCTGCACCACGGAGTTCATGACCTTCGCGAAGATGCTGCCGGAGTTCAAGGCGCTCAACACGGAGGTCGTGGGCCTGTCGATAGACAGCATCTACAGCCACATCGCGTGGCTGCGGACCATAAAGGAGAAGCTCGAGTACAAGGGCATGAAGAACGTGGAGGTGACGTTCCCGCTGATCGCCGACATCAAGATGGAGGTGGCTAAGAAGTACGGCATGCTGCAGCCGAACGCCTCCGACACCAAGGCGGTGCGCGCCGTGTTCTTCATAGATCCCGCCGGCAAGGTCCGCGCGCTGATCTATTACCCGCTGTCCAACGGGCGCAACTTCGACGAGATCAAGCGCCTGCTCATAGCCATGCAGACGGCCGACAAGTACAAGGTGGCCACGCCGGCCGACTGGCGCCCCGGCGACGAGGTGATAGTGCCGCCGCCCGGCTCCTGCGGCGGGGCCAAGACCCGCATGGCCGACCAGAAGGCCGGCGGCTACCACTGCTACGACTGGTTCCTCTGCTTCGAGCCTCTGCCCAGGGAAGCCCCGAAGGCGGAGACCAAAAAGCCCTGACGCGGCCCGCGCCGCGCGGAAGGCCCCGCTCCCGGGAGCGGGGCCTTCTTTTTGCCCCGTGTCATAATTTTATATAGAATAGTATGAATGAAACAGGAACACCTCGACCGCTTCACCGTCTGCCTCGAGAAGGGCCTGCTGGCCAGGCTCGACGACATCTCCGCCGAACGCGGCTATCCCAGCCGCTCCCAGGCCATGGCCGACTTCATCCGCCGCGCCATAACCCGGAAGGAATGGAAGGAGGGCGCCGACTGCGCCGCCACGATCTCGGTGGTCTACGACCCCGCGGACCCGCGACCCGGCCGCGGCGTGGAGGGCCTGCTGCGCGCCAACGCCCGCGCCGTCCTCTCCGCGCAGGTCCACCCGCTGAAAGGCGGCAAGACCCTCTGCACCGTCACCGCCGTCGGCCGGCCGGCCGCCCTGCAGCGCCTGGCCGACGCGCTGCGCGCCCTGAAGGGCGTCACGCACGGCTCGCTCTCCATAGTCGCCCCGCTCTGACGATGAAAGGACTGCTCCTCCTCGCGCTGCCGCTCCTCCCGCCGTCCGCCTCCGCCGCCGACGTGGCCATCACCGTGGTCACGCCCGCCCGTACCGCGCGCGCCATAGCCGACGTGCCCGGCGCGGTGGAGGTGGTGAGCCGCGGCGAGCTCGAGGCCGACCCCCGCGCCACCCTCAACGAGAAGCTGGTCGACGCAGTGCCCGGCGCGGTCACCAACAGGGCCAACGGCATCTATTCCTATACTTCGGCGGTGTCGCTGCGCGGCCTGCCGGCCTCCGACCAGGGGCGCACGCTGGTGCTGCTCGACGGCGCCCCTGTCAACACCGGCGCCACCGGGGCCGTGGACTGGAACCGCCTCGCGCTGGAGGATATCGAGCGCATCGAGGTGCTCAAGGGGCCGGTCTCCTCGCTCTACGGGCCCAACGGGGCGGCCGGGGTCATCAATATCATCACGAGGAAAGCGGCGCCGGGCCTGCGGCTGCGGTCCTCCTACGGCACCTATAACGCTTTCGGGGCCGGCGTCTCGGCCGGCGCCAAGGCCGGGAACCTCGCGTTCTCCGCTGACGGCGGCTATCTCTCCAGCGACGGCTATAATTCCGTGCCGAAGGAGCGCCGCTCCTCGCCGGATTACAGCGTGCCCCGGTACGTCCGCGAGAAGCGCGCCTCGGCCAGGGCCTCGCTGGACCTCGGCGGCGCCGGCGCGCTGGACGCGGAATACTCCCGCACCGAGGGCCTTTACGGGGAAGGCGTCCGGGTGCTGACGGCCAGGGGCGCCCACCGGGGTTTCGGCACCGACTCGGCGCGCTTCTCCTGGAACGGGGACGGCGGCGGCCTGGCCTGGCGGACCCAGGTCTACTACCAGCTGGAGGACTACTCCCGCCTGAACGAATATTACAGCTCCGGCAAGTACTACCGGGTGGACACCGCCGTGGCCAGGCAGGATACCGGCGCCCAGGCCGCCGTCTCGCTGCCGCTGGGCGGGGTCACGGCCACGTTCGGCGCCGACGTGAAGGACGGGCTGGTCGACGGGCGCGATTATAACTGGGCCGTAGGCTCGACGCCGGCGTACACGGACAGGGACCGCGGCCGGCTCACCCAGTACGCCCCTTACGTCCAGGCCGAGCGGAAGCTGCTCGCGGAGCGGCTGACGCTGCTGGCCGGCCTGCGCTACGACAACGCCTCCTATTCGGACGGGTATTTCTACAACCCGTCCAACGCCGCCTATAACCCGGTCAACGGGCCGCAGGCGGCCCGTTACTGGGACAAGTTCTCCCCTAAGTTCTCCGCCGGCTGGAAATACTCCGGCTCCGCCGAGCAGTACGTCTCCTGGGGCCGCGGCTTCAGGCCGCCGTCGCTCGAGGATATGTGCCTGACGCTGCTCAAGAAGACGGTACTCAACGTGGCCAACCCGGACCTGCGGCCCGAGACCGTCGAGACCTGGGAGAGCGGCTTCCGCCTGGAGCCGCTGACCGGCCTCTACCTCGAGCCCGCCGCCTATTACACCGTGGGGCGGGACTTCATCTACAAGACCACGCTCGACGCCACGCACGCGCAGATGCGCAACGTCGGCCGGGTCAGGATCTACGGGGCCGAGCTGCCGGTGAAGTACTACCGCGGCCCCTTCTCGCTGGCGGCCTCGTACGCGCTGTCGGCCAGCGAGGTGGAGGACAACCCCGGCAACCCCGCGCTGGAGGGAAAGACGCTTACCTACGCGCCGCGCCGCACCGCGTCCGCCTCCGTAGGACTTAAGACCGCCCCGGCGGACCTGACGCTGGCCTGGACCTATAAGTCCCGGCAGTATACCCAGGACGACAACTCCGAGCGGACGAGGCCCTACCAGGTGCTCTCCGCGTCCGCCGCGCGCGCCCTCGCCCGCGGCGTGAAGGCCAGGCTCGCCGTGGACAATATCTTCGACGCGCGTCACCAGGACGGCTACGTGATAGCCCCGGCCGGTTCCAGGACCGTCCCGGACCTGGCGCCCGGCAGGACGGTGACCGTTTCCCTGGAGGCCGCCTTCTGATGGGCTCTTCCGGGAACGCGGGACTTTGGCGCAAGGCCGCCGTACTGGGCAGCCTGTGGGCCGCTTCCGAGATCGTGCTCGGCAGCTTCCTGCATAACGCCAGAGTGCCGTTCTCGGGCGAATTCCTCACCGCTATAGGCATAGCGCTGCTGGCCGCCGGGCGCCGGCTGTGGCCCGAGCGCGGCCTGCTGTGGCGCACCGGCCTGGTCTGCGCGGCCATGAAGTCGGTATCGCCGAGCGCGGTCATCTTCGGGCCGATGGCGGCCATCGCGGCCGAGGGGCTGATGATGGAGGCGGGCACCGCGCTGGCCGGCGGCGCCGCCGGCGCCCTGCTCGGCGGGGGGCTCGCCATGGGCTGGGCCCTCGTCCAGAAGATAGGCACCATGCTGCTGTTCTACGGGCCCGACGCGGTCGCCGTCTATTCGCGCGGGCTGGAGAAGCTGCGCGCGCTTTGCGGCCTCGGGGCGGGCGGGGTGTACGCCCCGCTGCTGGCGCTCGGCGCCGTCTATTTCGCGGCCGGTGCCGCGGCCGCGGCGGCCGGACTCAGGGCCGGCGGCGGCGGCGCGGGCCTGAGGCCTTCCGCGCCGGCCGTCCCGGCGCGCCGTCCCGCCGCTCACCGCGACCATTCGCTGGCGGCGCTCGCGGCCAGCCTGGTCTTCCTGGTGGCCGTGATGGCCGCCGGCAGGGCGCTGCCCGCCGGCCGGCTGGCGGCGGCCGCCGCCGTCTACGGCGCGCTGTGCGCGGCCTTCTATCCCCGCGTCCGCGCGCTGCTGCGGCGCCCCGGCGTCTGGACCGGCGTGCTCGGCGTCTCGCTGCTGGCCGGGCTTATCCTCGGGGCGCCGAAGGCCGGGCTCTACATGGCCCTGCGCGCCTTCGTCCTGACCATCGGCTTCGCGGCCATAGGCGAAGAACTGCTCAACCCGCGCATCCGCGGCTTCCTGGAGCGCTTCTTCGGCGGCGCCTTCTTCGAGACGCTGGAGTTCGCCTTCTCGGCCCTGCCCGGGGTGCTGGCGGCGTTCCCGCCCGGCCGCGAGCTGGCCCGCCGCCCGGTGGCCTCGCTGCGCTCGGTGCTGGCGCTGGCGCCCGGCTGGCTGGAAGCCCTCGAGGGCAGGCGCGTTTTCGTGATCACCGGCGGCCACGGCTCCGGCAAGAGCCGGCTGGCCGCCGCGCTGGCGGACGGCCTGCGCCGGGCGGGCAAAAGACCGGCGGGCATCATCTCGGAGGGCCTGTGGAAGGACGGCGAGCGGGAAGGCTTCGACGTGGCTGACCTGGCCGCCGGGACGCGCGCGCCGCTGTGCCGCCGCGCGCCTGTCGGCGGCGCCGTCTCCACCGGCAGGTTCAACTTTTACGACGAGGGCCTCGCGGCCGGCCTGCGCGCGCTGGCGCCGGAGGCGCTGGCCGGGGCGGACGCGGTCTTCGTGGACGAGGCCGGCTGGCTGGAGCTGGAGGGCAAGGGGTGGGCGCCGGCCTTCGAGGGCCTTAGGGCGCTCAAGGTCCCGCTGGTGGTGGTGGTGAGGGATTATCTGACCGAGAGGGTCTGCGCCGCGCTGGAGCTGGCCCCGGCGGCCGTCTGGGAGGCCGGGAAGACCTCTTCCGAAGAGGCGCTGGCCGCCCTGCTGCGGGAAGGCGCCTTCAGTCCCGCCAGACGATAAGGGCTTTCTTCACCGAAGTGCGCTGGGTTATCCGGCCGCCGCGTTCCAGGCGGCGCAGCAGCGCCTCCGTCCAGGGCCGGTCGATCGCGGCCCCGTTCACCTTTAACCCCACTTCGATATCGCGCAGCGTGTCGGCGAAAGAGGCCTTCCTGGTCCAGCTGTCGCGCACGTAGCGCACCCTGTAGGCGCGGCCCAGGCGGTCCAGCTCGCGCAGGACCAGCGCCGCGCCTTCCGGGGCGCGGTACTTCACGCCGTGCCTGGCGTAGACCTTCTCCAGCAGCGGGTTGCGGCGTTCGCCGGCCCAGCCTATGTAGACGCGCAGCGGGGCGGCCTTCTCCATCTTCAGGAGGTCCGCGCGGGTCTTCACCGCCATCGTCATCGAGGCCAGCGCCGCGTCGAACCTGCCGGCCACGCGCGCGGCCGGCAGGCCGCTCCACGTCGAGAGCAGGCAGGAGGCGTTCTTGATGCCGCGCGCGCGCCGTTCGGCGCGGAAGAGCCGGAGCATCTCCGGGGAGGAGTCCACCCCGACGGCGCGCCGCGCCGCGCGCGCCAGGCGCAGCGCGTAGACGCCGGTGCCGCAGCCGATGTCGAGCAGCCGCTTGCCCCGGAAGTCCGCCCCCAGGCCGGCCAGCAGCTTCAGCAGCCGGCCGGTCTTGGCGTAGGTCTCCTTCTCGAACGGGCGGGGATAGTTCTTCGCCCGGTTGTTCCAGAACAGCTTCTCGTTGGCGCGCGTTCCTTTCATGGAAACTATTATATAAAAGCGCTTGACCGCCAGGGGCCGGCGGCGCTACAATGTAATTATTGGCATACGCCAATAACTATGGCGAGACCCTGCAAGACCCGTAAGATAGCCGCCCGCCCGCGGGCCTACTACTTCAAGCCGCGCGCGGTGCCGCTGTGCGAGCTGAAGGAGAGCGCGCTCGGCCTGGACGAGTTCCAGGCCCTGAAGTACGCCGAGCTGGACGGGCTGGAACAGGCCGCCGCCGCGGCCAGGATGGGGGTCTCCCGCCAGACTTTCGGCAACATACTCGCTTCCGCCAGGCGGAAGCTGGCCGACGCCGTCGTCAACGGCAAGGCCCTAAAGATAGAGGGAGGGCCGGAGGAACTGGCCCGGCCCTATTGCGGAGGAAAGAAGAAATGAACATCTGCGTACCGGTGGAGAACAACGACGGCCCGAAGTCCGCGGTCTACGGGCATTTCGGCAGCGCCCCCTTCTTCGCGATCTGCGAGACGGAGAGCGGCAAGGTGGAATTCATGGACAACGGCAACCTGCACCATGAGCACGGCCACTGCAACCCGCTCGGCGCGATAGCTGGCAAAAGCGTGTCCGCCATACTGGTGGGCGGCATCGGCGCCAGGGCCCTCGAGCGGCTCAACGCCGGCGGCATAAAGGCCTACCGCGCGCCGCAGGGGCCGCTCTCGCAGGCCCTGGAGCTGTTCCGCTCGGGCAAGCTGCCGGAGATCCTGCCCTCCGACTGCTGCCAGGGGCATGGCTGTCATTAAGCATAAGAAGCACGGCTCCTGCGTGGCCTGCGGGGAGAACAACCCGGCGGGCCTGCGGCTGCGCTTCAGGCGGCAGGCCGACGGCTCGGTGCGCGCGGCCACGTTCTGCCGCGGCGCGCTGACCGGCTACGACGGCCTGCTGCACGGCGGCGTGGCCGCGCTGATGCTCGACAGCGCGATGGCGCACTGCCTGTTCGGGCACGGCGTGACGGCCTACACGGCCGAATTGAAATTAAAATATAAGGCCCCCGTCAGGATAGGCCGCGCCGCCGAGCTGCGGGCCAGCCTGGAGAAGGACCACGACCCGCTCTACCTGACGCGGGGGGAGCTGCTGCAGGACGGGGAAGTGAAGGTCTCGGCCGAGGCCAAGTTCATGCGCGGGGAGGAACCGTGAAGGACCGCAAGATGCCTTTCGACGAAGCGCTTAAGAAATACTCGGGCCGGCTCAACGACCCGGACGCCTCGGCGTCCGTGACGGGAGCCTGCGGCGACACGATGGAGTTCTATCTGAACATCGCGGACGGCAGGGTGAGCGGGGTGCGCTTCCACGCCGACGGCTGCGGCTTCACCTCCGCCTGCGGCGCGGTGGCGGCCTTCTACGCCGACGGCCGCCCGCTGGAGGAGGCGATGTTCGTCTCGCCGGGCCTGATCCTGCGCACGCTGACGAACGTGCCGGAAGACCACCGCCACTGCGCCATCCTCGCGGCGACGACGCTCTATAAAGCCATGGCGGACTACCTGCTGAAGGACTGAGAGGAGGCGAACGATATGTCCATACCGGAGATGCTCAGGGAAGCCTGGGGGCTGAGGGCTGGGCCCGCGGTGTTCACCACCGTGGACCGCGCCGGCAACCCCAATTCCGTCTACGTGCTCAGCATAAAGCTGCTGGACGACGGCCGCATCGCGGTGATGGACAATTATTTCCACAAGACCCGCGAGAATATAAAGAACGGCAGCCGAGGTTCGTTCCTGTTCCTGGCCAGGCCGCGCGTCCCTTACCAGGCGAAAGGCCCGATCGAGTACGTGGACTCCGGCCCCGTGTTCGAGGCCTTCAAGGCGGAGATAGACCCCAAGTTCCCCAGGCTCGCCGCGGCCGTCCTGACCGTGGAAGAGCTGTATTCCGGCGAGAAGCGCCTGGCCTGAGCCGCCGGTAAAGCCGAAGGGCCGGCCTCCGCGCGGAGCCGGCCCTTCGTCATGCCCGCGCGTTCAGCGCGGCCCGTCGCCTGCGCAGGCGGGGCAGAAGCCCAGCCTGGCCAGCAGCCTGGCGGCCGGGCAGGACCGCCCGACCGAAAGCAGGAAGAGCGCCCAGAGGGCGGGCAGCGCGGCCAGGTAGAAGCGCGGGTCGCGCTCCTTGCCCAGGAACATGAGGGCCGAGGCGGCCAGCGCGGCCGCCGTTATGCCGGCGGTTCTCATGGGCGCCTCCCTAGCCGCAGCAGCAGCAGCCCCCAGTCCCGCAGGAGGGAGCGGAAGGCCCGGCATTCTTCTTCGCGGCTGTCGCCCGGTCCGACACCTTCACAAGTTTTCCGGTATTTTTGTCGTAGACGTACTTGCCGGTCTTGGAACCGGCCGGCTCTTTCTTTTCTTTCATCCTTCCTCCTCAGCATTCCTTCAGACCCAGCTTCCTGAAGAACCAGATCGCCGGGCACCACTTCGTGAAGGCCGACTGCAGCAGGTTCGCTCCGACGAAGATCGTCAGCCACAGGAAGTTGTCGTTCACGTAGATGGTCAGGCCCACGCTCAACAGCACCATGAACCCGGCCAGCAGTCTCAACGCATCATCAAGCCTCATCCCATCCTCCTAAAATAGGGACAGACACCTATTTTTGTTATCCGCTTTTTAATTTTTGTTTATGTTTTATAAGAATTTTTTTATAGCTACGAGGTTTTAAAATAGGTGTCTGTCCCTATTTATTATTCGCCGGTGGCTCCTAGGAGGTCTTCGCGCTGCTCGGGGTCGGGGCGGGAGGGGCGGAGCCTGTGCTCCTTGCCCTTGAAGGCCAGGTAATACAGCACCGGCACCGCCACGCGGCTCAGCAGCGTGGCCGCTATCTGGCCGGCTATCAGCGAGATCGCCAGCCCCTGGAAGATCGGGTCGAACAGGATTACGCCCGCGCCGACGATGACGGCCAGCGCCGTCAGCAGCATCGGCCTGAAGCGCACCACGCCGGCCTCGATCACGGCCTCCTTGAGCTCCATGCCCTCCCGGACCTTCAGGTTGATGAAGTCCACCAGGATGATCGAGTTGCGCACGACGATGCCGGCCGACGCGATGAAGCCTATCATCGACGTGGCCGTGAAGAACGCGCGCATCGCCCAGTGGGCCGGGATGATGCCGATCAGCGCCATCGGGATGGCGGCCATGATGATGAACGGCGTCAGGAAGTCCTCGAACCACGCGACGACGAGGATGTAGATCAGCACCAGCACCATCGCGAACGCGAGGCCCAGGTCCCTGAACACCTCGTAGGTGATGTGCCACTCGCCGTCCCACTTGATGGCGGTCTCGGAGGCGCTCACCGGCTGGCGCGTGAAGTACTGGTTGATCTCGGCGCCGCGGCTCTTGGACAGCTCGTCTATCTTCTTCTTGAGGTCGAGCACCGCGTACACCGGGCTCTCGGTCCCTCCGGCGATGTCGGCGGTCACGTAGGCGACGCGCTGCAGGTTCTTGCGGTAGATAGGCGCGTTCTCAAGCCCGTTCTCCGCCTTGACGAAGCTGGCCATCGGGATGGCCGTGCCGTTGGGGGAGAAGAACTTGATCTCTTTCAGCGTCGTGAGCTCGCGGCGCTTCTCCGGGGCCAGGCGCAGGCGGATGTCCACCGCCTCGTTCTCGTCCTCGACGTGGGCCGAGTCTATGTCGGAGCCGTTCAGCGAGAGCGCCGCCGTCTGGACTATGTCCGCCGCCGCCACGCCGTTCAGGGTGGCCTTCTGCCGGTCCACCAGCAGGCGCGTGATCGGCTGCGCGTCGGGGATGTAGGAGTCCACGTCCACGATGCCGTCGGTCTTCTTCAGGATCTCCTTGATCTGCTCGGCCAGCGCCTTCTGGTTCTTGGGGTTGGGGTCGAAGACCTCCACCAGCATCGTGGCCATGACCGGAGGGCCGGGCGGCACCTCGGCCACCTGCAGGCGGGCGCCGTAGCTGTCGGCTATCTTCTTGAGCTCGGGGCGCACGGCCAGGGCTATGTCGTGGCTCTGGCGCTTGCGCTCGTCCTTGTCCGACAGGTTGACCTGGATGTCGGCCTGGTAGGGCTGGTTGCGCAGGAAGTAGTGGCGCACGAGGCCGTTGAAGTTGTACGGGGCGCTCGCGCCGGCGTAGACCTGCAGGTCGCGCACCTCCGGCACGCCGGCCAGGTATTTGGCCATCTCGCCCGCCGCCTTCTGCGTGCGCGCCAGCGAGGAGCTCTCCGGCATGTTGATGACCACCTGGAACTCGTTCTTGTTGTCGAAGGGCAGCGTCTTGAAGATCACCAGCCGGAACGCCACCATCGCCAGGACGCCGGCGAGCAGGGCCGCGGTGGCGTACAGGAACTTCTTGCCGTTGGCCGGGTGGTAGATCAGCTTCTTCATCAGGCCGCGGTACATGCGGTCCAGGTAGCCTTCCTTGTTGTGGTCGCAGTGCTTGAGCGGCCATTTCTCGACCACGCGGGCGTAGAGCCACGGCGTGAACGCGAAGGCCACGCCGAGCGAGAACAGCATCGCGACGGACGCGCCTATCGGGATCGGGCGCATGTAGGGGCCCATCAGGCCGCTGACGAAGGCCATCGGCAGGATGGAGGCGATGACGGTCCACGTGGCGAGGATCGTCGGGTTGCCGACCTCGTCCACCGCGTTTATGATGTTGCGGAACAGGGAGTTCTTCCTGTTGACCATGCAGTGGCGGTTGATGTTCTCCACCACGACGATCGCGTCGTCCACCAGGATGCCGATCGAGAAGATCAGCGCGAACAGCGTGATGCGGTTCAGCGTGTAGCCGTAAAGGAAGTAGACCAGCATCGTCAGCGCCAGCGTGACCGGGATGGCCACCAGCACGACGGCGGCCTCGCGCAGGCCCAGCGTCACCGCTATCAGCAGCGTCACCGAGAGCGTCGCGAGCAGCATGTGGTAGATCAGCTCGTCGGACTTGGTCTTGGCGGTCTCGCCGTAGTTGCGCGTGACGGTGATGTTGATGCCGTCGGGGATCTCGCGGCCCTTCATCGCGTCCACCTTGGCCAGGATCTCGCGGGCCACCTCGGTGGCGTTGGCGCCGCGGCGCTTGGCCACCGAGAGCGTGACGGCGGGGGCGGGGGCGGCCTTGACCGCGGAGGCGGGGCCCTGCAGCATCGTGACCGAGCGCTCCTCCTCGTCGGGACCGTCCTCTATCGTGGCCACCTCGGACAGGCGCACCGGCCGGCCGTCGTAGACTCCCACCACTATATTGCGCAGGTCGTCGGCGCTGCGGATGAAGGCGTCGGTCTCGGCCAGCAGCATCGAGTCGCCCTTGTTGTAGTGGCCGGCCGGCAGCGCGGCGTTGGACATCTTGATGATGCCGGCCAGCATCATCGGGGTCAGGCGGTGCCGGGCGATCGAGGCCGGGTCGAAGTGGACTATGAACTGGCGCTTGTGGCCGCCGATGATGCGGGTCTCGGAGACGTTGGAGACGGAGTTGATCTCGGTCTGGATGCGGGCCGCGGCGCGGCGCAGCTCGTAGTCGTTCTTGCCCTCGCCCCACAGCGTCAGCGCGAGGATCGGCACGTCGTCGATGGCGCGGAACTTGATGAGCGGCTCGCCGGCGCCGCGCGGGAACACGTCGCGGTTGTCGAGGGTCTTGGTGTAGATCAGGTTGGCGGCGCTCTCGGGCGGGGTGCCCACCTTGAAGCGCACGGTGAACATCGCGAAGTTGGGGAAAGCGGTGGAATAGATGTACTCTACGCCGGGGATCTCCCAGAGCTTGCGCTCGCCGACCTCGACCACGTGCTTCTCGATCTCTTTCGGCGCGGCGCCGTAGAACGGCACCATGATGTCGAACATGGGGACGTTGATCTGCGGCTCCTCCTCGCGCGGCAGCTTGAGCGTGGAGAAGACGCCGAGCAGGATGAAGGTGACGATGAGGATCGGGGTGAGGCGCGAGCCGATGAACCCGGCCGCTATGCGCCCCGCTATCCCGTATTTGTGTTCCGTGTTATCCATTGTTGGCTCCTGGTACAGTTTCATCGGTTTCGCGGTCCGCCGAGGGTATGTCTTCCTCGGGTCGGCGTCGGGCACTGGCCTATGGCCGTGCCGTCTCAAGCGCTATGCGCCACAGACGGCCACCGTGCCCGCGCCTTGTTCGCTCGGGTCCGGCGCTGGCCTATGGCCGTGCCGCATCAAGCGCTATGCGCATCAAGCGGCCTTACGCAAGCCGGACCCTCCGCGACATCCCTCTGAAGACATACCCCGACGGACCGCCAGGGCCGCCCTTCAGAGGGGCTTCGTCAGTTCTTTCCCCCCAGTTTGGCGGACATCTCGGCCACCGCCGCGGCGTCCAGCGTCTCCGAGGCCAGCAGGGCCTGGGCGTGGTAGAGGTTCAGCTTGTAAAGGGTCTCGTAATAGGCGGCCTGGGCCTGCAGCACGGAGGCCTGCGCGCGCAGCACCTCCAGCACGCTCTGGCGGCCCTGCCGGTACAGCGGGCGGAACAGCTCCAGCGACTGGCTGGCCTTCTCCACCGTCTCTTTGGCCACCGGCAGCCCCTCGCGGGCGGCCTCGTAATTGTCCAGCGCCTCGTCCACCTCCAGCCCGGCCTGGCGGCGGGCTTCGGCCAGGCGGCTGGCGGCCATGTCGGCCTGGGCCTTGGCGGCGGACTTCTTGGCGAAGTAGGCCGGGTCGCCCAGCGGTATCGTAAGGCGCAGCCCCAGCATCCGGTTATCCTTGAAATCCGACAGGCTCTCCGAGTTGGTCTCCCAGGTCCCGAAGGCCTCCACGGTGGGCAGCACCGAGTTCTCCTGCGTGGAGAGCGCCGTCCTGGCGATGGCGGAGGCCTTCTCCAGCGCGCGGACGTCGCGGCGGCCGCCGGAAGCGGCGGCGGCCAGCGCCTCGCGGCTGAGGGGGCCGTAGCCCGGGTCGGTCAGTTCGCCGGCGGGGGTCACGTCCGAGGAGGGGTCGGCGGCCAGCGTCACGGCCAGCTTGCGGCGCTCCAGGTCCAGCGCCTTGTCCCAGCTCACCTTGTAGCCGCGCAGCGTCGACAGGATGGCCTCGGCGCCGTAATAGTCGGAGCCCAGCACCATGCCCTTGTCCTTGAGCATCTGGGCGGTCTTCAACTCGGTCTCGGCTCCGGCCACGGTGGCCGCGGCCAGGTCGGCCAGGCGCCGGCGCAGCAGCACGGTCAGCCACTGGTAGGTGATCTTGAAGGTGACCCCGGCGCGGGCGCGCTCGTAGCCGCTCTGGGCGGCCTCGGTCCCGAGTTTGCCCATCTTTATGCCGTTGGACAGGGCGAAGCCGGTGAACAGCGGCACCCCGGCCTCCACGCCGGCCATATAGTTGCGGGCCGGCTCGGGGTCGTTTATAGTGGCCATGGAAGCCATGCTGAAGGTGCCCTGCTTCATCGAGGTGGCGAAGACGTAGACCGGGTCGGTGCCGTCCGTGTACATGCCCTTGAGCTTGAAGCCGCCCAGCCGGGACAGGCGGGCCTGGTCCAGGCCGGCCCTGGCGCCGCTGACGGCGGCGGCCTGCTCCTTGAGGATATTGTCGGCCTTAAGGCCTCTCTCTACGGCTTCGGAAAGGGTGACCCCCGCGGCGGCGGGGGCGGCGGCTAGAGCTAATATGGCGGCGGTCAAAGCTTTGTTCATTAAACTCCTCCTGAGGGGCGTCTTTAATGAGATGCGCCCGGGGGCAAAAAGTTTCAGGGTCCCTGCCGGGTCCGCCGCCCTTTAAGGATGAATATATAAAGGGGCGGGGTTTGGCGGCCGGGCCTTATTTTTGTATAGTCATCAGAGGGAAGCCAATTTCAAAAGGGGAGTAAAATCAATATGAAAAAAGAGAAAGTCATAGGCGCGGGGATAGGCATGGCGGCTCTGGCCGCGATCGGGGCGTATTTCCTCACCGGCAAGCGCGGCGCCAAGAACCGCGAGGCCATCAAGGGCTGGACGCTCAAGATGAAGGGCGAGGTCCTCGACAAGGTCGAGGACATCAAGAGCATGAAGCGCGAGGACTACGAGAAGATCGTGGATACCGTCGCAGCCCGCTACGCCAAGCTGGAGAAGGTCGGCTCGGCCGAGCTGAAGAAGCTGACCGCGGACCTCAAGGACGCCTGGAAGCACATCAGCGCCGAGATGAAGTAACCGGGACGGCCGTCCTGACGCGGGCCGCCGGGAAACCCCCGGCGGCTTTCGCTTTATCCGGGCAGAGTTATATAATTGGGGATATGGTCCAACTCACCGACGTCAACGCCAAGCTCATCAAGGCCCGCTACGCCGTCCGCGGCCGGATCGTCAACCGCGCCCAGGAACTGGAAGGCAAGGGCCGCAAGATCATCTACTGCAACATCGGCAACCCGCAGGCCCTCAAGCAGAAGCCGCTGACCTTCGTGCGGCAGGTGCTGAGCCTGCTGGAATACCCCGCCCTGATGGACGCGCCCGAGGCCGCCCTGCTGTTCCCGCCCGACGCCGTCAAGCGCGCCAGGGCCATCCTCGCCCACAACCCGTCCGGCACCGGCGCCTACACGCAGAGCGCCGGCATCCCTTTCATCCGCAAGGCCGTGGCCGACTTCATCCATAAGCGCGACGGCATCCCGGCGGACATGAACCGGATCCTGCTGACCGACGGCGCCTCCAAGGGCGTGCAGGCCGCCTTCACGCTGCTGACCAACCGCGAGAACGACGGCTACATGATCCCTATCCCGCAGTACCCGCTCTACAGCGCCACGATAGAGCTCTACGGGGCCAAGCAGATCAACTACTACCTCGACGAAAAGGCCGGCTGGCAGCTCAACGAGAAGGAGCTGATGGCCAGCTACGAGGCCGCGATGAAGACCGGCATCAACCCGGTGGCCATCGCCGTCATCAACCCCGGCAACCCGACCGGCGCGCTGCTGTCGCACGAGAACATCGAGATGGTGATCCGTTTCGCGCGCAAGCACAAGCTCGCGATCATGGCGGACGAGGTCTACCAGGAGAACGTCTACGCGCCCGGCAAGAAGTTCGTCTCTTTCGCCAGGGTCATGCACGACATGGCCGAGACCGAGGTGACGCTGTTCAGCTTCCACTCGGTGTCCAAGGGCTTCCTGGGCGAGTGCGGCCACCGCGGCGGCTACATGGAAGTGCGCAACATGTCCGACGACGTCTACGCCGAGCTGGTCAAGCTGCAGTCGATCGGCCTGTGCTCCAACGTGGACGGCCAGATAGTGACCTACCTGATGGTTGCCCCGCCGGAGAAGGGCGACGAGAGCCATGAGCTTTACGTCAAGGAGCGCGACGGCATCCTGGGCGACCTGAAGGCCAAAGCCGAGATCCTGGGCCGCGGCCTGTCCGCCATCGAGGGTATGCACATCGATATCCCGCAGGGCGCGATGTACGCTTTCGTGCGCTTCGACCTGCCGCACCCCAAGGATACCGACCTCTTCAAGATGTCCCCGGCCGAGCGGGCCCGCTACGACGCCGCCCGCGACGAGGACTACTGCCTGCGCCTGCTCGAGGAGACCGGCATCTGCGTGGTGCCGGGATCGGGCTTCGGCCAGGAGCCGGGGACGCTGCACTTCCGCACCACGTTCCTGCCGCCTAAAGAGGACATCCAGGCGCTGGTGGAGAAGATGAAGACCTTCCACGCCGCCTACACCGCCGAGCTGCAGGGACGCTGATGATTAAATGACTAATCGGTGTCGGTCGTCCCCAGCTGATCAGGAAAGGCCGTCATTACCGACGGCCTTTTCTTCTTTGCCAATCTCGTAAGCGGCTTGTGGGTTATCTCGGATCCGGTTCATGAGAAAAATAATTTTATATAGCGATCAGATAATGCCTGCTAGTTTTGCTATGGATAAGGCAATATTCGGGTTTGTAAAAGAACGGCCTGTTCGTATCGCATATGTCGCATCAAAAACCGATCCCCTGCGGAAATATTTTAAGCCCAAACGGGAATATTACGCGCAGCTTGGGATCGCCGATGTCGCGTACTTCGATTTTGACCGGGAATTCCGCCGGGCCCAATATGAAGAAATGGCGAATTATCATGTTTTCCATCTTGCAGGCGGGGATACGAACTACTTCTTAACTTCGTTGCGGAAAACTTGCGGGCTGAGGTTCCTTAGGGAAAATGTTTCGGCAGGCAAAGTCCTGGTCGGAGTTAGCGCGGGGGCGATCATCGCTGGCGCGGATATACGGATCTGTTCCGTTTTTAACGAGAGTATAGAGCAGGATCCAACTGGGCTTTCTTTGTTCGATTTTGAGTTCTTCCCGCATTATTGCGATTGTGAAGGAACTAATTGTAAATTGCGGCGCTATTCGATGGATAGTCATAGAAAAATATATGCCTGTGCCGATGGGAATGGGCTTGTTCTTGACGATGCAAAAATTCGTTTTTTCGGGGGAGCCATGTGTTTTGATAATGGCTTAACGACTCCTGTCATGCCTGGTGGCGGCGACGACTAATTTGTCTGGCAGTCTGTACGCTGTAATCCTCAAAATGTTATGGGTTCTGGACGACAGTATGCTGTCGGGGTCGGCTGCTATCCTATAAGAGGGTAAAGGAGGGGGGATTATGCCGAGATCGGCCCGCATAGATATCGCAGGAGAGGTCTATCACGTAATGTCGCGCGGCATAGAGCGCGGAGAGATATTTCTGGAAGAGGCGGACTACGTTGACTTCACCTCCCGCGCATCGCAATGGTTCAGGGCATGCGGAACCAAATGCTTGGCCTGGGCGCTGTTGCCCAACCATTTCCACTTTCTGTTGCGCCGCGGGGAACGGCCGTTGGCCGAGGTCATGCGGCACGTGATGACCGGCTACGCAGTGTCGTTCAATCACCGGCACCGCCGTGCTGGGCACCTGTTCCAGAATCGTTACAAGTCGCTGCTCTGCGGTTCGGAACGGTATCTCCTGGCATTAGTTCCGTACATACATCTGAATCCATTGCGCGCCGGTCTGGTGAAAGACATCTCTGCTTTGGCGGATTACCCATGGTGCGGTCACGCCGCGGCTGTGGGTAGATGCACCGAAGGCGTTTTGGACGCTGAAGAGATGCTGTCGCATTACGGGACGGACTTGATCAACGCCCGCAAAACATATTCTGCCGCTTTAGCTGAGGGCCATGCGGAAAAACCGGGACAATTAATAGACGAGGAGCAGCGGGAAGGGCTGCGCATCTCGGACGGGAGAATACTCGGCGACGGCGGTATGGCGAAAACCATCCTTGAGCGTGTCGGGGAATACCCGCAAGTGCGTAACAGAGCTGAACTACTGGCTGTTGTGTCGGAGCGTTTCGGGATCAGCGTGGAGAAAATACTTGCGCCAAGTCATGCCAGGGGGCCGGCCGCGGCGCGGGCCGCATATTGTTATCTTTGCGTAGAGAATGGCGGGGCATCTGGAACCGAGCTGCGAAGAGAACTGCGTGTGACCCAAAGCGGGATATCGCGGATGATAGCTAAAGGCAGAAAGTTGGCGGGGGAGCTGCGATTAGTCATTTAATCATCAGCGTCCCGCCCCCGCCCGGCGGGGGGGCGTCCTTCATTTTTTCGTAGAGGGCTTCGAGCTGGGGGGCTACTCGCTTGAAGATCTCCAGGACCTTGGGGTCGAAATGTTCCGGCTTCAGGCGGGCGTCGCCCTCGGTGATGATCCTGACGGCGCCGGCGTGGTCGTAGCAGGGCTTGTAGACGCGGGAGTTGCGCAGCGCGTCGTAGCAGTCGGCTATGGCCACGATGCGCGCCTCCAGCGGGATCTGCTCGCCTTTGAGGCCCTCCGGGTAGCCGGTGCCGTCCCACTTCTCGTGGTGGCACAGCGCTATCTTCCTGCCGCTCTCCAGGCGCGGGTGGTCGCCTATGATCAGCGCGCCGAAGCCGGGATGCTTCTTCATCTCCTCCATTTCGGCGGCGTCCAGCGGGCCGTCCTTGCGCAGGATGTGGCTCGGCACGTGCACCTTGCCCACGTCGTGCAGCGTGGCCTGCAGGCGGAGGTTCTCCACGTACTTCTCGGGCAGGCCCAGCTCGCGGGCTATTAGCGCGGAGTATTCGCCCACGCGCAGGATGTGGTTGCCGGTGTCGATGTCGTTGGCCTCGGCGGCGCGCGCCAGCGAGTGGATCAGGTAGGTGAAGGCCTCCTCGTAGGCGCGGTAGCCCAGCATGTTGCGCACGCGCAGCAGCAGTTCGGCCGGGTCTATCGGCTTGGAGAGGAACTCGGCCGCGCCGGCCTCCATGCTCTTGAGCTTGTTCTCCCTGTTGTCGAGGGAGGTGATCATGACCACCGGGATATGCCGCAGGTCCGGGTCGGCCTGGACGGCGCGGCACAGCTCGTGGCCGTTCATGACCGGCATGTTCACGTCGGCCAGCACCAGGTCTATCGTCTTCTTCGAGAGCAGCTCCAGCGCGGCCTTGCCGTCGGAGGCCGTCTCCACCTCGTAGCCGTGCGGGACCAGCAGGGTCTCCAGCAGTTCCAGGTTGAAGTCCTCGTCGTCCACGCAGAGTATCCGTTGCGCGCGTTCCATACCCTGATTTTAGCAAACTCCCGCGCCGCAAATTGGTATCATTTCCGTCTGGTATGACCGGTTTCTGGCGGGACCTTAAGAATAAACACCACAAGCGCGTCTTCGGAGCGCTGGAGCTGGCCAAGTACATCGGGCCGGGGCTGCTGGTCACGGTCGGCTTCATCGACCCGGGCAACTGGGCCTCCAACCTGGCGGCCGGCTCGCAGTACGGCTACTCGCTGCTGTGGATGGTGACGCTGTCCACTCTGATGCTGATAGTGCTGCAGCACAACGTGGCGCACCTCGGCATAGCCACCGGCCTCTGCCTGAGCGAGGCCGCGCAGCGGCGCCTGCCCGCCTTTGCGCACCGCCCGCTGCTGTGGTCGGCCATGGCCGCCTCGGTCTCCACGTCGCTCGCCGAGATCCTCGGCGGCGCCATCGCCCTGCAGATGCTCTTCAAGGTGCCGCTGAAGCTGGGCGCCGTGCTGGTGACGGCGCTGGTCACCTACCTGCTGCTTTCTAACACCTACCGCCGGCTCGAGAAGTGGATCATCGGTTTCGTGTCGCTCATCGGCCTGTCGTTCATCTACGAGCTCAAGCTCGCGCCGCTGGACTGGGGCGCGGCCGCCGCCGGCTGGGTCACGCCGGCGATACCCGCGGGCTCGATGCCGATAGTGATGAGCGTGCTCGGCGCGGTGGTGATGCCGCATAACCTGTTCCTGCATTCCGAGGTCATCCAGAGCCGCCAGTGGAACCTGGAGGACGAGGCCGTCATAAAGCGGCAGCTCAAGTACGAGTTCGCCGACACGCTGCTGTCCATGGTGATAGGCTGGGCCATCAACAGCGCGATGATCATCATGGCCGCGGCCACGTTCTACGCGGCCGGCACGGCGGTAGGGGAGCTGGCCCAGGCCAAGGACATGCTGGTGCCGCTGCTGGGCGGCGGCGCCTCGCTGGTGTTCGCGGCGGCGCTGCTGTTCTCCGGCGTCGCGTCCAGCGTGACCTCGGGCATGGCCGGCGCCAGCATCTTCGCCGGCCTCTACGGCGAGCCGATGAACCTGGCCGACAACCACAGCCGGCTGGGCGTCTATATCTCGCTGTTCGCGGCGCTGATCATCATCTTCTTCATAACCGACCCGTTCAAGGGCCTGATAGTCTCGCAGATGGCGCTGAGCGTCCAGCTGCCTTTCACGATCTTCCTGCAGATCTACCTCACCTCGTCGCGCAAGGTCATGGGCCGGCACGTCAACAGCCCGTGGACCACGGCGCTGCTGGCGGCCATCGGCCTGGCGGTGGCCTGGCTCAACGTGAAGCTGCTGCTGAGCCTGTTATGAGCAGGGCCGACGTCCTGGGGACCATCGCGGCCTCCGCCCTGCCCGCCGCCGTCAGGGACTACCTCGCCGCCTTCATCAAAGCTGGTTCGGACTCCGGCCTGCGCCGAGCCCTCAAGGCCGACCCGGCGGGCGTTACCGCTGGCATCGCCGGGCTGCTCGCCGGCGCGGAAAAGGCGCTGGGGCTGCCTGCTTCCGAGGCGCTGTTCGCCACCGGCTTCCACCCCAGGAACCTCTCCCCGTCCAGGCTGGAGGCCGCCCTGGCCGAACTGCGCGCGGTAAATTTCCTCGGCGCGGAGGGGTTCTCCTCCATCCGCCTCGTGGGGCGCCGGGACGGCAAGAGCCCGGACATCATAGCCTCCGGTCCCGGCGGGACCTGCGCCTTCGAGGTGCAGTGCGTGACCGGCGCCAGCAGTTTTTCCAAGGACGGTCCGGCCGTGCTGCGCGCCAAGCTGGCCAAGAAAGCGGCGCAGGCGGCCTCGGCCGTAAAGCGCGGCGCCGCCTGTTCCGCCTGCGTCGTGTTCGTGCTCGGCGAGGCCCGCTTGCCTGGCGGCCGGGAGGGCGCCGGGCTCTCCGGGCTGGCGCGCGCGGCCGGGGAAGGAGCTAAGGTCAGGGTCTGCGTCCTGGCCGGGGAGAGTTCGGCCGTCTGGCCTCCCTGGTAGTTGACCGGGGGCATAGGCAGACGGGCCCAGCCGGGCCTGGGCCTAAAAACGGCGCGGTCCTGGGCCTAACGAGCCTGACAGAGTTATGTAACTAATGTTACACTTTAAGTACAGCCGGGGGGCTGAAAAGCGGTGAGGGCATGCATAGCGGAGGGTAGAACGCTCATGCCGAAGAAGATACTTGTAGTGGACGACGACGACTCGATGCTCAGCCTGTACGAGCGCGTCTTTGCCGGTACGGATTACGCCGTCTCCATGGCCACCACGATGAAGGCGGCCCTGGACCGGATGGACGAGATCGATTTCGACCTGCTGGTAACGGACTTCATGTTCCCGGACGGGGTCGGCACCGACCTGATACGCAGCTTCGAGGAGAAGAAGCCCGGCGGCGCCAAGAGCATGCTGGTGAGCGGCTCCACGACCGAGCCGCCGCCCGGCAAGTTCCCGAGCCTGGTGGGGTACTTCGAGAAGCCGTTCAGGGTGAAGACTTTCCTGGAGGCGGTGGCCAAGGCCCTGGCCTGAGCCGCCGTGCCTTCAGCCTGGGACCGGCCGCGACGCGGCCGGTCCTTTATTTTCCGAGCAGGGAATTGAGCGTGCGGATGAAATCTTCCGGGTCGTCCGGCGTCAGCGTGTAGAGGCCGGCCGCGGTCCGCACTCCCACCACGGCGGTCAGCCGCGTCTGGTAGGCCCGGTAACGGCCTACGCCGCGTTTCCAGAAGAGCCCGTAGTAGCCGTAGAAGCCGCTGGTCCCCATCAGCCGCAGGCTGCCGCGCAGCGCGCCGTCGGGCAGCAGGGAGACCCCGGCGATCTCCCGCAGCGGCAGGCTTATCGGGCGCAGCTTCCTGTCTATCACCAGCTCCACGTCGTTCACCGCGTAGCCGCGCGGGGCCAGGCCCCTGGCCAGCCAGGCCGACAGCGCGGCGGCGAGCGCCACCAGCACGACTATCGCCGGTCCGAAGCGCGGCGGCAGGTTCATGCACGCCCGCGAGGGGGCGTACAGGACCAGCGCCGCGGCCGCCACCGGCACCAGGAACAGCAGTCCCGACAGGCGCGTGGTGAAGCGCAGCAGGCGGTCCATCTCGGCTTTGTAGTATTTGTTCATGCTTTCCCCCTGGCCGCCAGCAGGCGCAGCTCCTCCCGCTCCAGCTCCTCCAGCGAATCGTACGCCGCCGGCGCGAGCGGCCGGCCCTCCAGCATGGCCAGCAGGCCGGAGCTCTTCCACGCGGCCGGCGCGAAGGCCGCCAGGTCCGCGCAGAGCAGGCGGAAATTTACCTGGCTGGAATAGGTCTTCTTCTCCTTCAGACCCGAAAAATCGAAATTGTCCGAATGGACGCGCAGGCGCGCGCCGTCCGCCAGCAGGATGTCCAGGTAGAAGGAGAGCTCGGTGCTCTTCACTTCCTTGCTGACCTCTTTGTTCTTGCCCAGGCCTATGGGCAGGCCGGTGGCCGCCATGATGCCCAGCCGCACGGCCCTCTCGCCGGCCGACGGGCCCTCGGTGGTCTTCACCGTGGAGGTGATCTCGTGGCGGACCGGGCCTCCGGCCAGCGCCGCTATATCGGAGGGCGCGGCGCTGAGCAGCGTGCCTCCGGCGGTAATGACGGCGGCGCCGCCCTCCAGTACGGCCTTTTTGGCCGGGGCCGCCGGCCGCAGCGCCGGCAGCGAGGCCTCTTCGATCTTGAACGCCGGCAGGCCGAGGGCCTCGCAGGCTTCCGTCAGCGCGTCCGCCGCGGCTTCTTCCAGGTTGCGTCCCAGTACGCCGCGGGCGCGGCGGGCGGACATGGCCGCGGTGTCGCGGTCCAGCTTGAGGGCTCCTTCCAGCGCCTTGGCGAGCAGCGCCTGTTCCGGCAGCTTCTCCCCGGCGGTCATCACGGCGTAGGTCATGGCCTTATTCTAACAAATAGGTTCCGGGCGCGCGGCAACTATGTATAATTGGGTAAGGGTTCCAGGAGAATATAAATTATGAAGAAGATCTTCCTAGCCGCCGTTTTCGCGGCGTCGGCCTGCCTGCCGGCGGCCGCGGCCAAGCCCGCCAAACACGCGCCCAAGGCGCCGCCGGCCAAAGTCTACGAGGTCAGGCGCGTCGCCGTGGCCCCGTATTCCGGGGTGATAACGCCCGCCGCGGCCGAGTTCATCTCCGGCGCCATAGACAGGGTCAACGCCCCCGGCGGCGCGGACCTGCTGGTGATCGAGCTGGACACGCCCGGCGGCCTGGACTCCTCTATGCGCGTCATCATCAAGGCCATGCTGGCGTCCAAGAAGCCGGTGGCCGTCTACGTGGCGCCGCAGGGCGCGCGCGCGGCGTCGGCCGGCGTGTTCATCTCGATGGCTTCGCCTCTTGTCGCCATGGCGCCCGGCACCAACATCGGCGCCGCGCATCCGGTCATGATCGGCGGCTCGCCGCTGGGCGGGCTCGGCGGCAAGGAGGCCGGCAAGAAAGAAGCGGACCCGATGGAGGCCAAAGTGCTCAACGACGCCTCCGCCTATATGCAGTCCATCGCGCAGAAGACCGGCCGCAACGCCGCGTGGGCCATCCAGTCGGTCACCAAGAGCGTGTCGGTGCCCGCCGCCGAGGCGGTCAAGGCCGGCGTGGCGGACTATATCGCCTCCGACCTGCCGGATTTCCTCGCCAAGGCCGACGGCTTCAAGGCCGGGGACTTCGGCACGCTGAGGACCGCCGGCGCCTCGGTGGAGTACATCCGGCAGACCCGCCGGCAGAGCTTCCTCGCCACGATCACCGACCCCAACATCGCGATGATCCTGATGAGCCTCGGCGCGGCCGGCCTGTTCATCGAGCTTTACAACCCCGGCCTGATCCTGCCCGGCGTGGTGGGCGCGGTGTCCATGGTGCTGGCCTTCTATTCCTTCCAGACGCTGTCGGCCAACTTCGCCGGCGTCGCGCTGATCCTGCTGGGCTTCGTGTTCTTCATCGCCGAGATCAAGGTGGTGAGCTACGGCCTGCTGACGCTGGGCGGGGCGGTCTCCATCCTGCTCGGCGCGCTGATGTTGTTCAACGAGCCTTCGATGGGCGGTCTTTCCGTTTCAATGCATATGGTGCTTTCCGCGATCATAGGGCTGATAGCCGTGGTGGCCGTGCTGGCCTACGTGGTGGCCCGCGCCCAGCTGCGCAAGGTGGTGACCGGCATCGAGAGCCTTAAGGACAAGAAGGGGCTGGCCAAGACGCCCCTCGCTCCCAAGGGCAAGGTGCTCGTGGAGGGCGAGCTGTGGGACGCCGAGAGCGTCTCCGGCGACCTCCCCGCCGGCGCCGAGGTGCAGGTCACCGAGGTCAACGGCTTCCGCGTGAAGGTACGCCGGGCCTAGCCCGCGCCGCCGTCACGCCTATTGCAGCTCCACACGATTTGATTCCGCGGAGTCAAGTCGTGTGGAGTTGTAATTCTCTGTCACCATATTTATTTATACTTACATTCGGGGAAGTTGAAATCCGGCGGCGGTTGTGTCATAATATAAGTTCGGCGAAAAGCATGTTCGCCGCCGATTTCGCGCGTTTTTACGATTTGCTTCGATAGTAACGGAGGAACAAATGGGAACCAGGTTTACCGACAGGGCGCAGAGGGTCATTCTGATAGCCCAGGAAGAGGCCAAGCGCCTCAATCACGATTACGTTGGCACCGAGCATATCCTGCTGGGCCTGATCGCCCTGAGCGAGGGCGTGGCCAGCCAGGTCTTCCAGAACCTCGGCATCGACCTGCGCAAGGTCCGCGCCGAGATCGAGAAGATCGTCGGCACCGGCGACAACATGATGCTGCTCGGCGAGATCCCCTTCACGCCGCGCGCCAAGAAAGTGCTGGAATACGCCGTCGAGGAGGCCCAGCACATGAGCCACTCCTACATCGGCACCGAGCACATCCTGCTCGGCCTGATCCGCGAGGAGGAGGGCGTGGCCGCCCGCGTGCTGGAGAACCTGGGCCTCAAGCTCGAGACCGTCCGCGAGGAGGTCCTCAACATCCTCGGCGAGGCGGAGCAGAAGGACACGCAGAAGGAGCAGTCCCAGCCCGAGGCCAAGGGCCGCTCGCAC
>JAJZRA010000097.1 GCA_021847485.1 bacterium | reverse complement strand
GCCCCGGCCTAACTCTTTACGGCGAAGCCTTTGGCGCGCAGCGCCGCGGCCACCTGGTCCTCGGAGAGGCCCATATGGCCGCAGCCGGCCTTCAGCGTCATCTGCCGGCCGTGGCTTTCGCGCATGGCCGGGTTCTTCACGCCGGCGAAGCCCAGGCCGAAGAGCACTTCTATCAGCTCCGGGTAGCGCTCGGTGATCTCGTAGAGGGTCCAGTTCAGGTCGACGGTCTTGTCGGGCATATCAGGCCAGCCTTTTTTCGCCTTTTATCTTCTGTATGCCGGTGATGTCCTGCGTCACCTCGAGCGAGCCGAGGTACCGGCCGGCCGCGTCCCGCAGGGCGAAATAGCGTATATGGACGACGCGGCCCTTCATATTGATCCAGAACTCCTCGGTGTTCTTCGCGCCGGACTTGAAGGCGTCCAGGATCTTCTCCACGGCGGCCAGGCTGGCCGGCGGGTGGCAGTTCTGCACCTTGCGCCCTATGATGGAGCGCGCGCGCAGGAAAACGCGGTCCCTGCCTTCCGAGAAGTAGCGCACGGTGTCGCCGGCGTCCACGAAGGTCAGGTCCACCGGCAGGGTATCGAGCAGCGCGGTCAGCGCCTCCAGCGTCAGGCTCCCGCTGGGCAGGTTCACCGTCGCGCCGGAGAGCGAGGCCGTATTCTGCGCGATGTCGAGCGCCTCGGCGGCCCCGGCCGGCGGCTCTATGAAGATATAGCCGGCCTGGGCGCTCTCGCGGAAGATCCCGGCCCAGTCGGAGGGTTTCAGTTTCTCGAGGGCCGTCGGGAAGAGGATGCTCTCCTCCTTGAAGATCATCGAGTCGATCTCCTCGAGCAGGGCCGCGGCGGCCGCCGGGAAAGCGGCCGCGTCGGCGGCCAGGGCCGTCTTGAAGAGGCCGCGCACCTCGTCGTGCTTGCCCCACATCACCTTGGACGGGCCGTAGAAGCCGGCCTTCTCGAGGTACGGGAACAGCAGCTGTTCCTTGCGCTCGTAATGCTTCAGCACGGCGCGCAGCTCCTCTATGATACTGCGCACCCAGTCCGCGCCGGTCCCGGCCTCCAGCGACGGCAGCAGCGCCCTGGCCGAGTCCACGCGGCGCTTGATCTCGGCGTTCTCGGCCTTGAACAGCGACACCGGGTGCTCCGGGGAGGCCGGGTCGGCCATGCTCTTCTCGAGGTCGCCCTCGAAGAGCATGGCGTGGACGTTGCAGAACTTCTTGATCTCCTCGGCCGGCACGCCGTCGGCCAGCAGCGACTGCTCCAGCTCGAAGATCTCGTGCGAGGTGACCTTGCCCACCTCCAGCTCGAAGCGCGCCTTCGCGTCCTCCAGCGAGAGGCCTTTATGCAGCTCGGCCAGTATCTCCTTGAGTATCCGCTTCCTGTCGGGATAGCCGCCCATGTTCCCCCCTTAGAGCTTCTCCTGGTTGCCGTACGGGTCCTTGAACTCGACGGACATGTCGAAGTTCAAATGCTTCTCCCCGCGGTTATTGAGGTACTTCGGCAGTTCCAGGTCCACCTTGGCCGGCACGCTTACGCCGGCCTGGGCCAGCGCCTGCCGCAGCAGCGCCTCGGACTTGCCGGCGAAGGACACCGCGTCGCCGAGCACGCGCATGGCCTCGGTCGGGTTGTGGAAGCCGGTGGAGTTCTCCGCGCCTATGAACGTCGTGCGGTAGAAGGCCTCCTCGTAATAGCCCTTCGCCTTGTCGTAGAGGGCCGGGTCTATCTTCCGGCCGTCCTTGCGCGCGGCGTTGGCCTTCTCGAAGAGCTTGGCCGCCGTCGCGGTGGCGTAGCCGGCGCGCAGCAGCATGGAGGCGGTGCGGTCCTGTATGGCCAGCACGCGCGCCCGCAGCCACTCCTCGCCCTCGGTGTGGCACTGCAGGCAGCCCTTAAGGCCGTTCTTAAGCGGGCTCATCACGCGGTGGTCGGAGATCTTGTAGGCCCCGGAGCGCACGTAGGGCATATGGCAGTCGGCGCAGGCCAGGCCCGCGCTCCAGTGCGTGCTGCCGTTGGAGAACAGTTCGTACTCCGGGTGCCGCACGAAACCCAGCTTGAAGCCGGTCACGGCCTGCGTCCACTCGGCGTTGCCGGGGTCGCTCTTGATGGTCTTGATGATGTCCTCTATGGCGATATGGCCCATCTTCGAGTTCTTCCACGGGAAGGCCACGTTCCTGGAGTGCATATTCTCGTCCTTCTGCACCATGTAGGTCACGTGGCACTGCGCGCAGACCAGGGAACGCAGGTCCTGCGTGGTTAGCCGGTCGGCGTCCACGCCCATGGCCTCCAGCGCCTTGCCCAGCGTGAACTGGTTGTGGATGACGAGCGCGGCGTCCTTGGGGTCGTGGCAGTGTATGCAGGCCGCGCCGAGCCGCTGGTGGTTCTTCGGGATCAGCGCGTGCACCTCGGCGAAGGGCTTGGAGAAGTAGTCCTTGCCGTATTTTTCCTGCAGTTCCTGCGCGTAGGGCGTCTTGCAGGTCAGGCAGGCGCCGCCCGATTTGCGGCGGGCCGGGTCGACGTTGAGGATGTCGTCCATCATGTGCATGTGGCCGCGCGGCTCGTTGTACTCCAGGCCGAAGCCCCAGCCGTTGAACAGCAGCGCCAGGTAGGGGTACTCGGAGAGCTTGTCGTAGACCTTGCCGCCTTTCTCGGAGCCACGCTTGTATTTGCTCAGGCCGGCCGGTTCGGGGTCGCCGGTGGCCTTCCAGCCCTCGTACTCGCGGGGATAGTTCTCTCCCCAGACCTTCGGGTCGTACTCGCCCGGCTTTATGTCCACTACCTTTATCGGCTCGGGCTGGGCCTTGCAGGCGGCCAGCGCGGCGGTCAGCGTCAGCAGCAGGAGTTTTTTCATTTCTTATTTTCCTCTCTTGGCAGGGTCAGGGCCGTGCGGCGGTGGCTCAGCGTGCGGTGGCAGTCTATGCAGGACCTCTTCTGGTTTATATGGGAGACCATGTCCGTGTGGCAGCGGATGCAGTTGGCCTGCAGCACCTTCTTGCCGTGCGCGGTCAGCTGCGTGTCGTTGCCGTCGCCGAGGCCCGAGAAGTGGAAGAAGACGTCCTTGCCGCCGTCTATGGACTTCCACAGGTAATGGTCCGCGAAATTGTCGTTCGGCAGGTGGCAGTCTATGCATTTCTCGCCGCGGTGGGCGGAGTGCAGCCAGTCGCCGTTCTGGTTGGCGTGGCACAGGGCGCAGAACTGCGGCGTCTCGGTCAGCTCTATCATCTTAGGCGGGCCGAACAGCAGGAACAGCGAGAGCAGCCCTAAAGCGCCGCCGGCAACCACCGCCTTGATCAGCAGGGCCTTGTGCAGCGCCGCGAAGTTCTCCGCCTTCGCCCGGAGTTCCTTAAGCTCCATTCTATGCGTAGCTGTGCATGCCGCTGAGCAGGTAGTTCACGCCGAAATAGGTGAACAGCACCAGCGCGAAACAGCAGACCAGGATTACAGCGAATTTCCTGCCGCGCAGCCCCTTGAGGCGCAGGTGCAGCGCCACCGCGTAGGCCAGCCAGGTCAGCAGCGACCAGGTCTCCTTGGGGTCCCAGCTCCACCAGGCACCCCAGGCCGTCTCGGCCCAGACCGAGCCGGTGATGATGCCCAGTGTGAGGAAAGCGAAGCCGGCCTTGGTCAGCCGCAGCAGGAAGTCGTCGGCGGCGGCCTCGGCCCTGAAGACGGCCCAGGCGCCGGCGGCGGCGGCCAGCGCGAAGGCCGCGTAGGCCGCCATGGAGGACAGCACGTGGAAAACGAGCCAGTTGGAGCGCAGCGCCGGCATCAGCGGGCGGGCGGTCTTGTCCAGCAGCGCGGCCGCGCCGAAGAGCAGGCAGGCGGCCAGCGCGGCCGCGGGCGCTATCTCGCGGCGGCCGGTGCGGCGCAGGAAATAGAAGGCGAGCGGGAAGACGAACCACAGCAGCGTCAGCAGCGACTCGTACTGGTTGGCCAGCGGCGGCCGGCCGAGCGCGGCCCAGAGGGCGGCCAGGCCGCCCGTCAGCGCGGCCCAGGCCAGGCCCAGCGCCCACGGCGCGGCCGCGGCCAGGCGCTCCCGCCCGAGCACGTAGCCCGCCGCCCAGGCGGCCAGGGCCGCCAGCGACAGGGCGAAAGAGACGTTGATCAGCGTTACTTGCGCAGCCATAGCAGCACTCCTGTAAGGACCAGCGCGAACCCGGCGTAGACCACCCAGGCCCCGCGGTCCCGGGTCACGGTCAGCAGCGTGTAGCCGGCGTCGGCCTGGTCGTAGCTCGTCTGGTAGAGCGTGTAGCCGCCGAACTTGAGCGGCCTGTTGACGGCCACCTCGCCCTTGAGGGCGGCGCCGCCCGCGCCGGCCAGCTCCACCGTGCTCACGAAATCCTTTATTTCCGCCTGCTCCACCGCGTAGTACAGGTCGAAAGGCAGGCGGCCGGCGTGCATGCCCGGGAAGTTGGAGAAGAACCAGAGCTTCTCCCTGCGGCCTTTAGCGGCGTACTCCGCCTGGACGGCCGGGTTGAACCAGTACGGGGACTTCTCCACCACGCCGTTCCTGGCCGTAAGCCCGAAATCCTTCACCTGCCTGAGCACGGTCAGCGTACCGCCGGAGGCCGGCCGGATCACCAAACCCGGCTTCGCGTCGAAGACCTTCCTGCTCCCGTTCTCGTCGAGCACCAGCCGGCCCAGAGGCTCGGCGTAGTACTCTATGCGGAAATCGTCCAGCTTTGCCTTGAAGGGCAGCCGGTAGCCTGCGTCCCCGGTATAGGCCATATCGGACGCCTCGCCCTTGTGCAGTGGCAGCTGCGCCTCGAAGCGGCGCAACCGCGTGACGAAGGCCCCCGCTATCACCACCACCAGCCCGGCGTGCAGCAGCAGGTGGTGGGCCGGGACCCTGAAGCCGCGCCTGAAAGCGCAGGCGGCTATATTGGCGGCCAGCAGCAGCCCCAGCGCCGCGAACCACGGCGCCCCGTAGACCGGCGCGCCCCGGTTGAAGAGCGTCTGGTACACGAAGGCGGCCGCGAGCAGCGCGCACAGCGCGAAGAACAGCCGCAGCGAGGACAGGAATTTCAGCATCTTACGGATTCTAGCAAAGCCACGGGTGATTTTGAACCCCGCGGGCCCCTGCTTCAGGCCTTTATCATGATCAGGGCCATCTTGAACTTCTTGACGGCCTTCAGCGCGTGCGGGCGGTTGGCCGGCATGATGATGAACTCCCCCGCCTTCACCTTCACCGGC
>JAJZRA010000021.1 GCA_021847485.1 bacterium | reverse complement strand
GGACCTGCTGTTCGCGCTGGCCGGCGGCGCGGCTAGCCTGGCCTGGTTCGAGCTGGCCAAAGCGCTGGGGCCGCGCCGGCGCCCCTAGTCCCCGATAACCGGGAAATAGATCCTGAAAGAGGTGCCTTTGCCGGGGGCGCTCTCCACCGCGATGCCGCCCCTGAGGCTGCTCATGATGCCGTAGATGGTGGACAGGCCCAGCCCCGTTCCCTGCCCCGGTTTCTTCGTCGTGAAGAAAGGCTCGAATATGTGCTCGAGGGTCTCCGGCGACATCCCCCCGCCGTTGTCCGACACCGCGAGCTCGGCGTAGTTCCCGGGCGCAGGCGTCAGGCGCATCCCGGAGGCGCCGGCCTCCTCCAGGCGCACGTTGCGCGTCGCCAGGAAGATCCTGCCTCCGTTCGGCATCGCGTCGCGGGCGTTGATCACCAGGTTGATGATCACCTGCGAGACCTGGCTCGGGTCGGCCTGCACCCTGCGGAGGTCCGGCGCGAGCTCCGTGTTCAGATGGATGTTGGAGCCGATGATGCGCCTGAGCATTTTCTCGCTGCTGCCCGCGGCTTCGTTCAGGTCCACGGCCTGCAGCTTTATCTCCTGCTTGGCGCTGAACGTAAGCAGCTGCTTGGTTAGCGCGGCGCCGCGCTCGGTCTCCAGCAGGATCTCGGAGAGGTCCGCGCTGGCCGGCGAGCCCTGCGGCATGGTGTCCCGCAGGAGTTCGGCGTAGCCGCTGATGGAGACGAGTATATTGTTGAAGTCGTGCGCTATGCCGCCGGCCAGGCGCCCGACGGCCTCCAGCTTCTGGGCCTGCAGCAGCTGGGCCTGCAGCGCGTCCTTGGCGCGCTCGGCCTTCATGCGCTGCGAGATCTCGCTGACCAGCTCCTCGTTGGCCGCCGTCAGCTCGGCCGTGCGCTCCTCGACGCGTTCCTCGAGGTTCTGGTTCAGGCCGCGGATCTCCTCCTGCTCCTTGCGGCGCGCCGAGATGTCGCGGCATAGCGTGGCTATCTGCGGCACGCCCTCCCTGGTCACTACGCTGGCGTTGATCTCTATGGGGATCAGCCTGCCTTCTGGAGCGATATAATCTATCTCGAAGTCCCAGATATAGCCGTCGCGCGCGCACTGCGCCACGGCCGCGGCGTTGCGCTCCTTTTCGTGGGGAGCGGTCCACTCCAGCACGGAGCGGCCCAGGATCTCCTTGAGGTCCTTGCGGCCCGTCAGCCGCACGTACTCGGTGTTGGCGTCGAGGACGCGCCCTTCCTTGTTGATGATGACGTAGCCCGTGCGGGTGGTCTCGACCAGCGCCCGGTAGCGGCTCTCGCTCTCGCGCAGGGCCTTCTCCATCTCGGCGCGGCCGGTCACGTCGTCGAGCAGGCAGATGACCTTGCGGTCCTTGGTGACCACCCCGAAGATATAGACGGTCTTGACCGAGCCGTCGCGGCAGGTGACCCTGTACTCTCCGCCCGGCATCTCTTCCCCGGTCCTGACGGATCTCTCGATGAGCGCGGCCCAGTGGGCCAGCAGCTGCTCGCGGTAGGCCTTGTCCGGGTAGGCGCGCTCGGTCCAGGCCGCCAGGTCCGGGATCTCCTCAGGCCGGTAGCCGAAGGTCTGCGTGAACTTCGAGTTCACGAACTCGATGCGGCCCTCCAGGGACTGGATGGCGATGGACATCGGGGTCTGTTCCAGTATGCGCCGCAGATTGCGCTCGTTCTCGCGCAGGGCCTCCTCGGCCTGCACGCGCCCGGTGACGTCGTCGAACATGATGACGGTCCGGTTCTCTATCGTCACGGCCCTGACGTAGAAGACCTTGAGCGAGCCGTCCTTGCAGCGGGTCCTGAACTCGCCGGCGTCGATCTCGGCGGAGCCCTCGGGGGCTTTGGCGGCGGCCTTCAGCCACCTGTCCGTGGATTCGCGGCGGTGCTCGTCGTCTATGCCGGCCAGGCGCACCCAGTCCTCGTAGGTGCGGATGTCCGCCGCGGTGTAGCCTATGGCCTGGGTGAACTTGCGGTTGAGGTATTCTATCCTCCCGTCAGTGGACAGGATGCCCATGGCGATCGGCGCGTTGTCCAGGACGCGCCGCAGCGCGGCCTCGCTCTCGCGCAGCGCCCGTTCGGTGTTGACCCGCGCCGTGATGTCGTCGAACATCACGAACACCTTGTTCGCCGCCACCACGCCGAAGATGTAACAGGTCTTGATCGAGCGGTCCTTGCAGGTGACGCGGTACTCGCCGCCCTTTATCTCGGTCTTCTGCTCGAAGGCCTCGCGCACCCGGTCCATCCAGCGCCCCACGACCTCCTTGCGGTAGGCCTCGTCCGGGTAGGCCTTGGCCCACCAGCTGTCCATGTCGGGGATGTCGGAATGGACGTAGCCGAAGGTCTCCACGGCCTTGCGGTTGATGTACTCGATCGTGCCGTTGATATTGACGATGGCCATCGACATCGGGGCCAGCTCCAGGATCTTGCGGAGCGTCGCCTCGCTCTCGCGCAGCCGGCGCTCGGCCTCGGCGCGGTCGGTGATGTCGTCGAAAAGGACGAAGGCCTTGCCGCCGGTGAGGACGCCGAAGATATGGGCCGTCCGGACGGCGCCGTCCTTGCAGGTTATCCTGTAGTCGGAGCCTTCGATCTCGCCGTTGCCGGCGGCGGCCTTGCGGATGGCGGCGGTCCAGCGCTCCAGCAGTTCGGCGCGGTAGGCGGGGTCGGGGGCGGCGCGCTCGGCCCAGCGGTCCTTGTCGGGGATGTCGGCCCGCTCGTACCCGAAGACGCGGGTGAAGCGCGCGTTGACGTACTCCACCTTGCCCGAGCGGTCGTGTACGGCGATGGCCATCGGGGCGGCGTCCAGGACCCTGCGGAACGTGCTCTCGCTGGCGGCCAGGGCCTCTTCGGCGTTCCTGCGGGCGGTTATGTCGGAGGCGGAAATATAGAAGACCCCGCGGGCGGCGTCGGCGCAGCAGCGGCAGCGCAGCCATTTCACGGCGCCGTCCGCTCCTACGCAGCGGGTCTCGTGGTCGGCGGTCCCGCCGGCGCGGATCCCTTCGAGGACCTTGCCGGCGGCGTCCCTGTCTTCGGGATGGACTATCTCCAGCAACTGCCGGCCGGCCAGGGTTTCCGGGGCGTAGCCCAGCGCGGCGCCCCAGGCCGGGCTGGCCTTCAATATTCTCCCGTCCAAAGCGGCCACGCAGAAGAGATCGGCGCTGGAATTGAAGAAGGCCTCGTAGAGGCCCTGGTCGAAAATGCCGGCGTTTTCCCCACCCATTCCTTAAATATACTAAAAATCATAATAATAAAAAAGAGCCCCGCCTGGCGGGGCTCTTAGCGCGCGCGGCGGCGTCTTCAGTGCTTCTTGCGCAGGAAGCGCGTGAACCAGTTGCCGGAGACCTGCGGCTTGGCCGGCTCGGCGGCGGAGCGCTGGGGCGCGCGGCGGCGGTCGTCGCGGCGCGGCGGCTCCTCGAAATACGGCGAGTCGCTTACGACGGAACTCCTGCGGGACGGGTCCGCCCCGTAGCGGTTGGGGCGGCCGTCCCGGCGGTCCTGGCGGCGCTGCGCCTGTTCCCCCGCGCGGCCGGAGCTTCCCCCCCGGCGGCCGGTCCCGGGTTCCCGGCGCTGGTCCTGCCCGCCGTCCCGCGGCTGGCGGCGGTCCTGGCCCTGCCGGCGCTGGGGCCGCTGCGGTTGCTGCTGCCCGGGCTGCCGGGACGGCTGCCGCTGCGGCTGTTGCCGGCGGGGCGGCTGCTGCGGGCGCTGCGGCTGGGCCGGAGCCGCGCCGAAGGAGGCCGAGGGCACGTCGGGATGCGTGGAGACGGGCAACTGCATGCGGATGAGCTTCTCGATGGCCCGCACGTCGGCCCCCTGGTCCGGGGCCGCGAAGGTAATGGCGCGGCCGGGCTGGCCGGCGCGGCCGGTGCGGCCTATGCGGTGCACGTAGTTGCCGTCCTCGTCGGGGAGGTCGTAGTTGATGACCAGCTCTATGCCGGTCACGTCTATGCCGCGCGCGGCGATGTCGGTGGCCACGAGCACGCGGTACTTGCCGCTCTTGAAGCCCTCCAGCGCGTCCTTGCGCTGGGCCAGCGAGCGGTTGGAATGGATCTCGGCGGCGCTGTGCGGCATCTCGCGGATGGCCCTGGCTATCTTCTTGGCGCGGTGCTTGGTGCGCACGAACAGCAGCACGCTGCCCCAGTATTTATCGAGGAGCTTGCCCAGCAGGGCGTTCTTGTCGCCCTGGCTCACGACGAAGAGCTCCTGGTCCACCTTCTCGGCCGCCGTGCCGGGCCGGGCCACCTCGATGCGCAGCGGCAGCTTCATGTGGCGGGAGGCGAGGCGCATGATCTCGTCGGGCATGGTCGCCGAGAACAGCATCGTCTGGCGCTCTCGCGGGACCGCGGCCACTATCTTCTCTATCTGCGGCGCGAAGCCCATGTCGAACATCCGGTCCGCCTCGTCCAGCACGAGCACGCGGACGTCGGACAGGTCGGCGGTGCGCTGGCCGAGGTGGTCTATCAGGCGGCCGGGCGTCGCTATGACGATCCTCGGGCGCGCGCGCAGCTGCTGGGTCTGGCGGTTAATGCTCTCGCCGCCTATCACGACGGCGGCGTCCATGCCGAGCAGCGGCGCGAACTTGCGCACCACCTCGGCGACCTGCAGGGCCAGCTCCCGCGTGGGGACCAGCACCAGGCCCTTGCCGTGGCCGGTGGCCGCGAGGCGCTGGATCATGGGGATGGAGAAAGCTATGGTCTTGCCGGTGCCGGTCTGGGCTATGCCCACCAGGTCCTTGCCTTCGGCGGCGGGCGGGATGGCCTTGTGCTGTATCGGGGTAGGGGTCTTGAAGCCCAGGGCGTCCAGGGCGGACAGGAGCTTGGGTGCTATGCCCAGGCCGTAGAAGCCGGCCTGCGGGGCGGTGTTGTTTTCGGTCATAAGCAATTATCGCATATCTGGCGTGCCGGGGATAGGTGCTATAATAATACGATGCGCGTCGCCAAGCTCCTGCTGATCTGCCTCTGCTGCGCCCAGTCCGCTTTCGCGGCCGGGGCGGCCGTCCAGCGCCGCCTGACCGGCCTGGAGAAGCGCGTGACGAACGTGGAGAAGCGGGTCACCCGCCTGGAACAGGGGGCGGCCCGCCCCGCCGCGGCGCGGCCCAAGGGCGCCGCCTCCTCCTCCCCCATAGCGGTCCGGTTCCTGCGCAAGAAGCAGGTCGTGGGCGAGAAGATAGGGCTCATGCTCTACCTGGAGTTCGAGAACGTTTCCGACAGGCGCTACTACGCCTTCAGCGGGGTGCTGGTTTTCCGGGACGAGACCGGGGCCGTGGTCTGGACCCGCCCCTACGCCTACAGCGAGGCCGTCTCCCCGGGGGACAAGGTGGAGGCCGGCCTGCCGGTCTCCAGCGACAGCCCGAAGGAATACCTCAGGCTGTTGAGGGCGAAGTCGCTGACGGTGGCGCTGGAGCAGCAGGAGGCCTACGGCGCGGACTGAGGGCGCGCCGCGCGGCGAAGGGCCCCGGCGGGGCCTTTTTTTATTTGCGGGCGCCGCGCCTGACGGCGGGGGTGACCTTCAGGCGGTACCAGTGGGCGGTGGCGGCGGTGCAGCGGCGGCCGCCCGGGCAGACCTTCTCGAAGCCGAAGCGCAGGTGGCAGCAGATCGTGACGAGGTTGCCGTCGTCGCAGGCGTACCAGACCTCCTTCGCCCCGTTCTCTACGGCGTAGCGGATGCGCGCCTCGGTCAGGCGCTTGGCGATGCCGCGCTCGCGGAACTCCGGCTTGACCAGCAGCCCGTCCATCACCCAGCGGCCCCGCGCGCGGTAGATCACGCTGTGGCCGGCCAGCTCGTCCCCGGCGTAGGCGGCGAAATAGGCGTGCGGCAGGCGGCCCAGCTCCTTCACCGGCCGGCCGGCGTAGAAAGCGTCGAAGCCGCGCCGCCATTCGGCGTCCTCGTTCTCCACCTTTCGTATCTCTATCCCGGCCGCGGGTCCCATAGCTTTAGGGATTATAGCCAAATAGCCGCCCGCCGCGCATCGGTCTTTGGCCCCAGGCCCCTCTGGGCCCAATAACGCCCGCGCCCTGGGGCGAAAGCCCCTTACGGCGCCTCCCCGCCGCGGCTATCATATATAAGCGGTAACCCCGGGAGGCTGACTTGAAAAGACCATTCGGTTCCCTGCTGCTTTCGCTGCTCGCGGTCCCCTGCGCCCTGGCCGCGCCGGCCGCCGTGCCGGACCTCCAGCTCATGCGCGCGGCCGGCCTGCCGCCCGCCGCCGTCCCGGCCTCACCGGCGCCGCAGGGGGCCGGCTACGACCTGTCCGGCCTGCCGGCCTATATCTTCACCGACGAGGAGCGCCTGGCAGCCCCGCTGGTCGCGGCGATGGACCGGACCCGCCACACGCTGGACGTGGCCCTCTACAACCTGCAGATCGACGACGCCGCGGCGGCCCTGGCCAGGGCGCAACGGCGCGGCGTGAAGGTGCGCGTGCTCTTCGACAGGGCCCACGTCTACCCGCAGGCGGGCCGCCAGATCCAGGCCGTGCTCGACGCCGGCATAGAGGCGCGGGAGATGAACGGCCGCGGCGGCGCGATGCACTGCAAGTTCGCCGTCTTCGACGGGACGCTGCTGGAGACCGGCTCGGCCAACTGGAGCGGCTTCGCCGAGACGATGAGCTACGAGAACATCATGTTCACCGCGGACCCCGACTTCGTTTCCGGCTATGCCGCGGATTTCGAATGGATGTGGGCCCAGGCGCGGCCGGTCGGCCGGCCCGACGCCCCTGCCGCCAGGCCCTCGGCCCCGCCCTCGGACCCCACGCCGGACGTGGCGTTCAACGGCGTCACGCTGCCGGACTACGTTTTCTCCCCCCGCGGCGGCACCGAGGCGGCCATCGCGAAGGCCGTGGACGCGGCCCGCTCGGAGATAGACGTGGCGATGTTCACCTTTACCTCGAAGAACATCATGGAGGCCCTGAAGCGCGCCGCGGCCAGGGGCGTAAGCGTGAAGCTGATGCTGTTCTCCGGGCAGAAGTTCCCGTTCTTCAGGGAGGCCAAGGCGGCCCGCATGGAGCTGCGCTTCAAGGACGGCCGCTCCGAGAAGGGCCAGATGCACAACAAGTTCGCCGTGCTCGACGGCAAACTGCTGATCAACGGCTCTTTCAACTGGACCGTCACCGCCGAGAACGCCAACACCGAGAACACGGTCTTCACCACGGAGCCCGCCTACGTGGCGCCCTATAAGGCCGAGTTCGAAAAGCTCTTCGGCACCGCGAAGGTCCCGTAGCAACTCCTGGGGACACAGCGCGATTTTCTCCTGCGTAGAAAATCGTGCTATGTCCCCGGCCGCTGAATAAAAAAGGCCGCCCTGTTGGGCGGCCTTTTTTTTGATGGGGCGTTTCAACGCCTCCTTCTTCCTCCGCCGCCCGAAGGGCGGCGCGAGGCGCGCTGGTTCCAGCCGCGGTTGGTCGCCGCGTGGTTGTAGCCCCAGAGGGTCTCGGCGGGCACGTCGGGATGGGTGACCTGCGTCATGGGGATGCCGGTGAGGGTCTCTATGCTGCGCACGTCGCCGCCCTGCTCGGGCATCGCGAAGGTCACGGCGCGGCCGGGCTGGCCGGCGCGGCCGGTGCGGCCGATGCGGTGCACGTAGGCGTCGTCCTCGGCGGGCATCTCGTAGTTGACCACGAGCTCGATGCCGGTGACGTCTATGCCGCGCGCGGCGATGTCGGTGGCGACCATGATGCGGTACTTGCCGCTCTTGAAACCTTCCATCGCCTCCTTACGCTGGCCCATGGAGCGGTCGGAGTGCAGCTCGGCCACGGGGTGGCCGGCGTGGGCTATGATGCCGGCGACCTTCATGGCGTCGTAGCGGGTCTCGACGAAGATGAGCACGGTGCCGGCGTATTTCTCGAGGAGCTTCAGCAGCAGCATCGGCTTGTAGGAGGAGCGCACGATATAGAGCTCCTGCACCACGTTCTGCGCCGCGCTGCCGGACTTGGCCACCTCGATGCGCACCGGGCCCTTCATGTGCTGGCTGGCGAGGCGCATGACCTCGTCGGGGATCGTGGCCGAGAAGAGCATGGTCTGGCGCTGCGCGGGCAGCTGGCGGATGATGCGGTTGATCTGCGGGGCGAAGCCCATGTCGAACATGCGGTCCGCCTCGTCGAGCACGAGGATGCGGGCGTCGTGCACCTTCAGCGCGCCGCGCTCCATGTGGTCGTAGACGCGGCCCGGGGTGCCGATGATGATGCGCGCCTTGCGGTTAAGGTCGCGCAGCTGGCCTTCCTTGCCTTCGCCGCCGATGAGGCAGGCGACGCCCATGTTGAAGGCGGGCGCGAAGTCGCGGCAGACCTCGGCGACCTGCATCGCGAGTTCGCGGGTGGGCAGCAGCACGACGGCCTTGCCGGGCCCGGCGGCCAGGCGCTGGATCATCGGGATCGAGAAGGCGATGGTCTTGCCGGTGCCGGTCTGCGCTATGCCGACCATGTCCTTGCCTTCGGTGGCTATCGGGATCGACTTGGCCTGTATCGGGGTGGGCTGCACGAAGCCCTTCTTGTCGAGGATGTCCATGAGCTTCGGGGCGATGCCGAGCCCGTAGAAGCCGGACTTCTTCTTGAGACCGAGGGCGTGCATGGCCTTGGTCCCTATTTTCTTGAGCAGTCTTTTCATATATCTTCTATATTATATCCTTTTCCGCCCCCCGCCCGCAGCGCATCTTGGGCCGGCAGGCTTAATGGACGGCGGGAGCGCGCGGCCTGAGGGCCGGTGCCGGGCGCACCGTGCCCGCGCCTTGTCCGCTCAGTCCAGGTCGAACGCTTCGCCCATGGCCGGGCAGCGGACGTTCTTTACGCCCCCGGCGGCGAGGGCTCCGGCGAGGGCGGCGCGGGCGTCCGGGTCGCCGTGCACGAGGAACGTGCCGCGGGCCGGGTTCGCCGCCTTGACGAAGGCGACCAGGTCGTTCCTGTCGGCGTGGGACGAGAAGCTGTGCATCGTGTCGACGCGGGCCAGCACCTCGTGCTCCATGCCGAAGATCCGGACCTTCTTCTCTCCGTCCTGCAGCCGGCGGCCCAGCGTGCCCTGGGCCTGGTAGCCCGCGAGCAGCACCGTGGTGGTCTCCTTCTCCAGGTTATTGCGCAGGTGGTGCAGGATGCGCCCGCCTTCGCACATGCCGGAGGCGGAGATCACGATCATAGGGCCGCGCCTGTTGTTGAGCGACTGCGACTCCTCCTTGCTGCGCAGGTAGCGGATATAAGCGAAGCCGAACGGGTCCCCGTCGTGGCGCGCGTATTCCCGGAACTTGTGGTTGAAGCAGAGCCCGTCCCGGTGCTTGTTGAAGATCTCGGTCAGGCTGACGGCCATCGGGCTGTCCACATAGACCGGGATGTCCGGGATCAGCCGTTCGTGGCGCAGCTTGTCGATGATCAGCACGATCTCCTGCGTGCGCTCCAGCGCGAAGCTGGGAATGATGATCCTGCCGCCTTCCTTCCAGGCGCGCGCTATCAGCCCGGCCAGCTTGCCGGAAGCGTCGGCGAGCGGCTCGTGCAGGCGGTCGCCGTAGGTGCTTTCTATCACCAGGTAGTCCGCGTTCTTCGGCGGCTGCGGGGTCTCGAGCAGCAGCGTCTCCTCGCGGCCGAGGTCGCCTGTGTAGACCAGGCGGCGGCGCCCGCCCGGGGTCTCCAGGTCCAGCTGCGCCATGGAGGAGCCCAGCACGTGCCCCGCGTTGAGGAAGGCGGCGCTCACGCCGGGCACCGGCTCGAAGGGCTGCCCGTAAGCGCAGTGGCGGAAGCGGCTCTCGGCCAGCCGCGCGTCGTCCTCGCCGTAGAGCGGTTCGATCGTCAGGCGCTCGGCCGCGTGCAGCTTGTTGTAGAACTTGGCGTCGCCCTCCTGCAGACGGGCGGAGTCGGCCATCATGATGGCGGATATCTCCGCGGTGGAGGGCGTGGCGTAGAGCGGGGCGCCGCAGCCGTTCTTGTAGAGCAGCGGCAGCAGGCCGCAGTGGTCCACGTGCGCGTGGGAGAGGAGCACGGCGTCCACCGAGGCCGGCGGGAAGCGGAAGGTCCTGTTCTTCGCGTCGGCGTCGTTGCGGTGGCCCTGGAACATGCCGCAGTCCAGCAGCACGCGGCCGCGGTCCGTCTCCAGCAGGTGGCGGGACCCCGTCACCTCGCCCGCGGCGCCGTGAAAAGATATCCTAGCTTTTGCCATGTCGTCTCCTTGCCGGCGAGTAGCCCCTGAAGGGCCCGGCCGTCTTGCGGAGCAGCAGCTCGTCCGCCCCTTTGACTATGAAATCCCTGAAAAGGCCGGCCCGGACGTAGCCGAGCCGGCGGTAGAAGCGGCGCGCGCCCGCGTTGAAGGAGGAGACGCAGAGAAAGACGTTGGGCGAATCGCGGAGGATGCGCCTCTCCGCGAAGGCGATCAGCGCCTCCCCCACGCCGCGGCCGCGGAAGGCCTCCCCTACGAACATGACCCTGATATAGCCGCGCAGCAGGCCGTTCAGCGTCAGCGAAACGTGGCCGGCGCGGCGCCCATCGACGAAGGCGGCGTAGGTCTCCATCCCGGGGCCGGCCACGGCCGCGAAGCAGCCTTTCCCGTCTATGCCCAGCCGGCGCCAGGGGTCGGAGGCGGCCATTTCGCCGGCGGCCGCGCGCAGCAGCCGGCGGGAACGCATGCGTGTTATCTTCACGCCTAAATCATACAAAATTAGCCCCGCCGCCGATAAAATGGGATAATATCCCCATGCTGCACGAACTTTTCGGCTTCGCCGCTTTCGCCTTCCTCGCGCTGTTCCCCATCCTCAACCCGCCGGCCATGTCGCCGATCTTCCTGGATATGACCTCGGCCCTGGCGGACGACGACAGGCACCGCCTCGCCGGGCTGATAGGCAAGTACACGTTCACGCTGCTCTTCACCGTGCTGGTGGCCGGCGGCTGGCTGCTGAAGATCTTCGGGATCTCGGTGCCGGTCATCCGCGTGGCGGGCGGCCTGCTGCTCTTCAATACGGCCTGGAAGATGCTCAATAACGAGGCCCGGTTCTCGCAGTCGGAGCAGGAGGAGCTGAAGGCGAAAATGACCGCCAAGGCCTTCTTCCCGATGACGATGCCTGTCACGGCCGGACCGGGCTCCATAGCCGTCACGCTGACCCTGGTCCCGGCCGGCTCCCTGCTGGCAGCGCACACCTGGCTCAACTTCGCCGGCGTCTCGCTGGGCATAGCCCTGGCCGCGCTCAGCGTCTTCTTCTTCTACCGCTACTCCGAGAACCTCCTGCGCCGGATGGGCCGCGCCGGCGCCCAGACCATATCCAAGATCTCGGCCTTCATACTGCTGGCCATCGGCGTCCAGATAATCTGGGAAGGCGTCCGCGGCCTGCTGGCCGCCGGCTGACCCGCCCTTTATCCCCTGACCGGAGGCCGCCCCGCTGGGCGGCCTTTTTTATGCTTTAAGCCCTCTTTGGGCCAAAAGACCTATATTTGGCATAGGTCCTTTGGCCCTTGCGAAATAGGCCGTATGACTTAAACTATGGTTGATATTAGTCATTGATTTTGGTCAACAGCGGAGGAACATTGAAACGCATCACGGTTTTCCCGGTACTGGCTCTCCTTACCTTCCTTCCCTTCAGCGGTCTGCGCGCCCAGGTCCCCGCCCTCGAAGCCCTCAGGGCTTCGGCCCCGGCTTTCCGGGGGGCGGATATCCCCCTTCCGGCCGCCCCGCTCCTCTACAACGTCTCCAGGCTGCCCGCGCCTTCGCTCTCCGGGGAGGCCCTCTTCGAGTACCTGCACGAAGCCACCGTGCCCGCCCCCCGCAGGTACGAGCCGTCCTACAAGGCCTCCAAGGCTTTCATGTATTCCACGGCCGACAATACCGGCTGCAACGGCGGCCCCGGCATCCTGACCGCGTATTCCCAGGTCTGCGTGAGCGGTTCGGGCCCGAACGGCAACAGCTATAAGGAACAGGGGGACGCCAACTCGGACGGCATTTCCGGCGACTTCGTCAACGCCGAGCATATCTGGCCCCAGGGCTACTTCAAGAGCGCGCTGCCGATGGTGGCCGACCTGCACCACCTGATGTCCACGCTGTCGGTCCCCAACGGCCGCCGGGCCAACCTTAAGTTCGCGATGGTGTCCAGGCCCACCTACTCCACCTCCTCCGGCTCCAAGCTCGGCAAGGAAGGCTTCGAGCCCGACGACGCGGTGAAGGGCAACGTGGCCCGGGCCCTGTTCTACTTCATCGTGCGCTACAGCGACCGGAACATACGGCAGGGGATGGACTACAGCTCCTTCTGGACGAAGAACGTCCCTATGCTGCTGGAATGGAACCGGATGGACCCGCCGGACGCCGCCGAGCGCCGCCGCAACGACCTGGTGGAGGGTTTCCAGGGCAACCGCAACCCGTTCATAGACGACCCTTCGCTGGCGGAAAGAATAGGCGAGAGGGTCTTCGAAGCCCACTGAGCCCGAAAGAAGCGCGAACATGGAAAGGCCCCTCGCGGGGCCTTTTCTTTTTTAGGCGAATTACTTGCGCCTGACGGGCCAGCCGCATTTCTGGAGGGCGGCTTCGTTGACCTTGATGCGGATATCCGGCACGTAAAGCACGGACGGCAGGGCGCCGCCGTCGTGCATGATCCTGAGCGCCCGCGCCGCCGCGGCGCCGGAAGCGGCGAAGCCCGGGGAATACGAGGCGGTGGCCCCGCTCTGCATCAGCGCCTCGGTAGGGGCGTAGAACGGGACGGCGTTGGCGCAGGAGAAGCTGGCCAGCACCATGATGGAGGACTGCGAGATCAGCGCCGGGTCGGGCATCAGCCAGAAGGCGTCCATCTTCCCCATCAGCCGCCGCAGCCGCTCGGGGAAGCTTTCCGGGCCCTTGAGACGCGCGGAGACGATCTCCACGCCCGCGGCCTCGCCGGCCAGGCGCAGCTCGTCGAGGTATTTCTCCCCGGGATAGGCCGCCCAGAAGACGGCCAGCCGCCGCAGGCCGGGCTGCAGGGCTTTGTAGGCCGCCAGCGCCGCGGCGGGCTCCGGGACCATGGCGATCTCGTGCCAGAGCCGTCCCCGCCCCGCCACCGGCGTCAGCGCGTAGACCAGGTGGGCGTCCGGCGGGAACTGCAGCGCCGCGGCCCTGGCCCCGAAGACGGCGGCGTAGCGGACGTCGTCGGGGATTTCGGCCGGAGGCCGGGAGACGTCGTAGGTGCCGAAAGGCAGGCCCAGGGCCGCCCGGAAGCCCTCGTAGGCCTCGGCGTAAGGCCCGGAAGCGGAGGACAGCACGGCGGCGATCTCGGAGGCCGCCGCGGGGACGCGGCAGAACGCCAGCGCCGCGGCCAGTATGGCCGGCGCCGCCGCGCGCTCCGTCAGTCCCCGTAGTCGCATATCAGAATTTGTAGCTCGCCCCCGCCTGCGCCGAGAAGGGGTCCTGCGGCGCCCCGTCCAGGTGGTCCGCCCCGCCGCCGTAGGCCGCGTTGTAGTAGCGCCTGTCCAGCAGGTTCTTCAACTGCAGGAATACCGTCAGCCCTCTGACGCGGTGGCAGTTGTACCTGGCGTAGAGATCGAAAGTTACGAATTGGGGCACCCGCACGCCGTCCTGGTCCCTGCTGGCGGAGCGGTAGAGCATTTTAGGCGTCAGGGCCAGCCCGGCGTGCAGCGCGGTCACCCCGGCCTGGACGACGTGCCGGGAGTTGAAGGGCAGCGGCTTACCCGAGATGTGTCCCTCCGAGTAGGTATAAGCGCCCCAGGGCTCGAAACTCCAGCGGCCGAACCGGGCGGCGCCGTCGGCCCGCAGGCTGCCGCCGTAGGTCTCCATCGTCCCCTGGTTCTTCGCCATCTCGATGCTGTCCACGTTCACGCCGTGAAAGACGCCCGGGCCCGTCACCACGTCCTGGATGAGGCGGTCGACCTTGGTATAGTAGGGGTTCAGCGTGAAGCGCAGTTCGTGGCCAAGGTCCTGCGCGACGGAGAGCTCCGCCGAGCGGACCTTCTCGGGCTCCAGGTCCTCGTTCGGGACGTGGAAGAAGGCGCTGCGATAGCCGGTGGGGTCGGAGACGGTGATCGGCACCGCGTAGAAGGAGCCGAAGTGCTTGTGCGTGTAAAAGGGCGACGGGGCGAGGTAGGCCTCGCCGTAGAGCGCCTTCACCACGGTGTGGTCCTCCTCGCCGGGCTTCCAGACCAGGCCCGCGCGCGGGTTCCAGGTGGCGCCGTAGGCCGTATTGTAGTCGTAGCGCAGGCCCACCGACAGGACCGCGCGGCCCAGTTCCCTGGTCTGCAGCCGCAGGAAAGCCCCGGTGTTGCTGTAGTCGAGCGAATAGAAGTCCACCGGGATCGTGGAGCCGGAATAGACGAAGTTCTGCGAGGCGGTGCTCTCGCCCGGGTCGAACTTGTGGCCGAGGTCCGAAGTGTAGGGCAGCACCGAGTTCTGCTGGTAGGAGACCCCGACGAGGGCGGGGAACTCGGCCACCGGTTCGAAGGACAGCACTTCCTCTATGTAGCTGGTCTGGGAATCGGCGTACTTGTAGGCCGGGGCGTAACCGGAGAAGCTGTTGATGAACTCGGTCTCGGGGAGGATCCGGTAGCTGTAATGGGAGATGAGCGTGTTGAGCTTCCAGGAATCGTCGGGCGCCGAGTAGCTGTGGCGGGCGTAACCGGTCCAGTACTCGGTGGCGAAGCGGGCGTCCTTGGCGTAGAGCGTCAGCTCGGGCTTCACGCCTATGGAGGAGGAATGGGACTCCCCCATCTTTATCAGCCCGACCTCGAAATCGTCCAGGGAAAGGCGGGCGTTCAGGAAGGAAGAGTCCTGGCGCGCGTCGTAGCGCCGCACCGGCACCGCGACCGGCGTGGGGTCGTAATAGGCCTTCTGCGCCAGGCCGGCCTGGTACTGGCCGTTGTACCAGGCGTAGTCGCTCTTGTAATAGTCCGGCAGCTTCGGGTTGGCCGCGGCCCTGGCCTCGAAGGTCAGCGAAGCCTCGGGGCCCCGGGCGCCGTCGCCCTCCGCCAGCCTGGTCCCGGCCGAGACGCCCGCGGCGCGCGCCGAGAAGCTGCCGTATTCGCCCCCCGCCCGCCCGCCGGCGCCGGCCCGGGTCACCACGTTGACCACCCCGCTGAAGGCGTCCGCCCCGTAGACCGAGGACATCGGGCCGAGCACCACCTCGACGCGCTGGACGTCGCGCAGCGAGAACTGGCCGGCTATGGAGAGCAGGTCGCCTGTCGGAGGGGTGACGCGCACCCCGTCGTAGAGGATGACCAGACGTTCGTTGTCGGGGATGCCGCGCACGCTGAGGAGATTGAGGCGGCGCACGTCGGAATTGCGCTGCACCTGGAACTGCGGCATGTCGTCGAGCAGGTCGACCAGCGTCTCGTAGCCGCGCTTGCGGATGGTCTCGCCGGTCACCACGTAGGCCGTCGCCGCCGCGTCGGAGGGCCTCTCGGGCGCGTAGGAGGCCGCCAGCAGCGGCGTGTCCAGGATGTCGCCCAGCGTGGCCTGGAAGAAGTCCACTCCGCCGGCGGGCGGCTCGGCCTGCGCGCGGGCCGGGCGCGCGGCCAGGGCAGCCCAGCAAAGAGCGGCGCCCAGCGCCAGATATTTCCGTTGCATCGTTATCCCCCCTCCCCGCCCCCCGTCCTAACGCGCGGCCGCGTACGGGTCGGCCGTAGCGCCCAGCAGATAAAGCGCGGCCTTTATGTTCCTGGCGGAGGCGCGCTCTATAGCGGCCGCCCCAGGGTAGAAAGTGGCGCCTTCCAGTTCCGTAGTGAAGGCGAAGACGCCGCGCGCGGCGTAGGCCCAGTCCGTAGTGTCGCCGGCGGCCACGTAGAGGTCGCTGGAGCGCTCGGGCGTATAGCCCGTGAAGGAGGCCATGCCTTTTGCGAGCGTCTCGAAGACCCGGCGGTCGCGCTCGTTCTCCACCGGGGCGTCCTTGCCCGCCCACGGGTAGAGCACCAGGCTGGAATAGGAATGGTAGCTCATCAGCGTCTTCAGGTTGGGCCGCGCCAGCACGAAATCGCGGATGGCCCGGCTTTCCGGCTCCGAGAAAGCGTAGGGACCGCAGTAGGTGTCGGCCCCGGGCGAGTGGGAAGCGCCGGCCTTGCACCAGAGCGAGTCGTAGTTGCGGTTGAGGTCCACGCCGATGGTCTTGTCCGGGTTGACGCGCGTGTTCTTGCGGTGCCAGCGGTACCTGCCCGAGGCTATGTCGTACTCGACGCCGTCGGGGTTGGTCATCGGCGCGATATAGATGTCGAGCGTGTCCAGGTAGCCGCGGACCTCCGGGTCGGCCTTATGGGCGAGCAGGTAGGAGGCCAGGCCGAGCGCCACCTCGGCGGAGAGGTGCTCGCGGGCGTGGTGGTTGCCCATGAAGAAAGCGGCCGGCCGGGAGGAGGGCGCCTCGCCCTTCTCGGCGGGGTTGAGGCGCAGGCACCAGATCTCGCGCCCCTCGGTGGTCTTGCCTATCGAGAAGAGGGACGTTTCGCGTGGATTGTCCGCGGCCAGGCGGCGCAGCGCCTCCGCCGTCTCGGCGTAGTTGTGGTAGGCGGCGTCGCCCGCCGGGAAATCCCGCAGCCGGCGCGCCGCGTATCCGGCTATGGGCTCGCGCGAGAGGACGATGAGGCCTTTGGCCGCGAGGCCCGCCAGGGCGTCCCCCGCAATGAAGCCGGAGACGTAGCCCTTGCGGACCTCCACGATGTCGAGCCCGGCGTCGAGCAGGGCCGTGCGGTCGTACTTGTCGTCCGCGGAAACGCTCACCCAGTAGCGGTCGTCGCCTGCGAGGTAGTCGAAAGCGCCTGGCGCCGAGGGCGCGGGCGCTTCGGCGGCGGGGGCGCCGGAGGCCGCCGCCAGCTGGGCCAGCGGGGAGGCGGCGGCGGGCGGGACGGGCAGGCAGAGGCAGAGGGCAAGGAGGCGGAGCGTCGGGGTCTTCATTCCCTGAAATATAGCAAAAGGCCGGGACTCAAAGCCATTATTTTTGGTGTATAATATTAATGGCGTTGAAGAAGACAGCCCGGAGGCATTTTGAACCGCTACGCTCTGCTGCCCGCAATAGCCTTATCCGCCGTCCTGTCCTGCCGGCCCGACTGCCGCGCGCAGGAACTGCCCAGCCTGGGCCAGTTCCTCTCGGGCCTGCCCTCCCAGGCCGAACCTCCGGCGCCCGCCGCGCCTTTCCGGCTGACCGCCTCTTACCTCGCCCCCGCCGCGGCCCTCTCCGGGGAGAAGCTCTTCCAGTTCCTGCATGCCGCCACCGCCTTCGCGCCGCAGGGCACCGGCATAGACTACCTCAAGTCCAAGAAGTACATGTTCAGCGTAGCCGATAACGCCGGTTGCGGCGGCGGCCCCGGGGTTACCGGCCTCTACTCCCAGATCTGCGTCAAAGGCGCCAGCGAGCACGGCGAGGATTACAAGGAGCAGGGCGACGCCAACGGCGACGGCACGGTGGACTCGGACGGCATGAACGCCGAGCACGCTTGGCCGCAGGGCTTCTTCAACAAGGCCGCCCCGATGAAGTCGGACCTGCACCACATCTTCCCCACTTTCATCACGCCCAACAACACCCGCGGCTCGGTCCCTTTCGGGCCGGTAGCGCGCGCCGAGTACGCGACCTCCGCCGGCTCCAGGTTCGACGGCTCCGAGTTCGAGCCGGCCGACCGCGTGAAGGGCGACGTGGCCCGCGCCATCCTCTACTTCGTGGTGCGCTATTACGACCGCAACATCCGCGACGGGATGGATTACCGGGATTTCTGGACCAGCCGCGTGCCGATGTTCCTGGAGTGGGACCGCATGGACCCGCCCGACGCCGCGGAGCGCCGCCGCAACGACCTGATCGAGCGCTACCAGGGCAACAGGAACCCTTTCGTGGACGACGCTTCTCTGGCGGGCCGTATAGGCGCGAAGGTCTTCCAGTCGCACTGACGGACTTCAAAGTCGGAAAGTTTTTTTGTATAATTTAAGGGCAGTATTCGCCGGTAGCTCAATGGTGGAGCATTCGGCTGTTAACCGAAGGGTTGCTGGTTCGAGTCCAGCCCGGCGAGCCAAATTTAAAACCCCCCGTCCGCGGGGGGTTTTAAATTTGTCCCCCGGGCAGGGTGACCTCGAAGTAACTTCCCTGGTTCGGGTAACCGTTTCGCGGAGCGAAACGGTTACTGCAGTGTCCAGCCCGCTTCTGTTGCCCCCCGTCCGCGGGGGGTTTTAAATTTGTCCCCCGGGCAGGGTGACCTCGAAGTGACTTCCCTGGTTCGGGTAACCGTTTCGCGGAGCGAAACGGTTACTGCAGTGTCCAGCCCGCTTCTGTTGCCTCCCGTCCGCGCTTCCCGAAGCCCCTCCGCCTTCCCCATCCGTTATTTTTTGTAGAATATCCGCATGATACAGAACATCCAGGAATACTACCAGTGCATACTGGATAACCTCACCGGCGGCCTGATCAGCGTGGACCTCTCCGGCAAGGTGGTCTACGTTAACCCTATGGCCGGCAAGATCCTGCGGATGGACTCCGACTTCTGCTGCGCCGACACCGCCTACGAGCGCGCCTTCGAATCCTTCCCCGCCCTCAAGGACGTCATAAGGGAGACCATCGAGACCGGCAAATGCGTACGCCGGGCCGAGATCTCCATAATGCACGCCAACACCCCGCTGATAATCGGCTACAGCACCATGCTGGTCAAGAACCACGAAGGCGCCGAGCTCGGGATCACCGTCATCTTCCAGGACATCTCCTTCGTCAACAAGAAATAGCCATGTCGAAAAAACATCATAAACCCGAGAACCAGCCCGAGCAGCATTCCCCGCTGCCCGAAGTCCCGGCGCCGCAGCCTCAGCCTCAGCCTGACCGGGCCCCGGCGACCAAAGCCCAGATCTGGACTTTCTGGGGCGCGGTGGCCGCGGCCGTGATAGCGGCGCGAGTGCTGGACGCCGCGCTGCCTAACGTGCCGGAGCGCCTGATAGAGCGCTGGATCATGGTCGCCTTCGCCGCTTTCCTGGCCGTTTTCCTCTACAGGCTCAAGTAGGCGCGCGATGGCAGACTATATAGACTACTACGCCCTGCTGGGCGTCCCGCGCACCGCCGGCGAGGCCGAGATCAAGTCCGCCTACCGGAAGCTGGCCCTCAAGCATCACCCCGACCGCAACCAGGGCAACAAGGCCGCGGAGGCCAAGTTCAAAGAGATCAACGAGGCCTATGAGGTCCTCTCCGATCCCAAGAAGCGGGCGATGTACGATCAACTGGGTCCTGACTGGCAGCAGCAGGCCCGCCGCCAGCCCCCTCCCGGCGGCGGCTTCGGCGCCGGCCGGCAGGGCGGTTTCCAGTACCAGTACGGGGGCGGCCGCGGAGGCTTCGAGCAGTTCGGGGATTTCAGCGATTTCTTCAAGACCGTCTTCGGCGGCGCGGGCGGTTTCGGGGGCGCCGGCGGTTTCGGCGGCTTCGCCCAGAGCGAGGACGAGGACCGTTCCCCGCTCGACATGGAAGCGGAGCTGCAGCTCTCGCTGGAGGACCTCTTTCACGGCGGGCATAAGGAGCTGGCCTTCTCCTACCGGGCCGGCCGCCGCACCGAGACCCGCCGCATCAACGTCAAGCTCCCGAAAGGCCTGCGCGACGGCGCCACCATAAGGCTGCGCGGGCAGGGCAAGGAGGCCGGAGCCAGGGCCGGCGACCTCTACCTTAAAGTGCGCCTGGCGCCCGATCCCCGCTTTACCGTGAACGGCGACGACCTGGAGGCGCAGGTGGACGTCGCCCCGTGGGACGCCGCCCTCGGCGGCGAGATCAAAGTGCCTTCCCCTTCCGGCCCGGTTACGGTGAAACTGCCGGCCGGTTCCGGTCGCGGCCGCCGCCTAAGGCTGGCCGGCCGCGGCCTGCCCCGCAAGGACGGCGGTTCCGGCGACCTTTACGCCGTCATCACGCTCTCGCTGCCCGAGAAACTTTCCCCCCAGCAGCTCGACCTCCTCAGGAAGCTGAAGGACATTTCGGCCTGACGCCCCGTAAAAAGACGGAGCCCCGGCGCCCGCCTGTGCGGGCCGCCGGGACTTCCGGGAGGACGGGTACGTCTCTTAGTTGAACCTAACTTCGGACATCTTCGCGCTGAGTTCGTCGGCCTTCTTCTGCTCGGCGATCTGAGCGGCGTTCTTGAACGGCACGCCGATCTCCTGCAGCGCGCCGTCGCCCTGCACGTAGTAGATGGCCTTCTGCTGGATATCCTTGACGGCGGTGTGGACCACCCACTTCAGCTGCAGCTGCATGGAGGCCACGGGGTTGTCCTGCGTGCCCACGTTGGCTATCGTGGAATCCGGCACTTCGGAGACCAGGCTGACCTTGTAGCCCCAGGCGGTGGTGACGCTGAGAGGCTCCACGGTAACGCCGGTCAGGAACTTGCCCTTGCCCTGGAAGTTGCCGTTATACGTATAGTGCACCTGGTAGGCGACCTTGACCACTTCCATGCCGTAGGCGTTCTTCATGGAGAAGCCGTACTTCTTGGTAGCCGGGCGGCTCCAGCCCTGCAGCTGGGTCCAGTGGCTGGTGCCGAAGGGCACGGCGTTGGCGTAGTTGGTGGTGATGTTGACCACCGGCTGGTTCTTCTCGATGATGTTCCAGATCTTCTCCGCCAGGTTGACGATGTTGTCTATCATCCCCACCGTGCTGTTGACGTTGTTGATGGTGTCCTGGAAGCCCGCGCCGGGGTTAGGGGCCTGCGGGGTCTCGGGGGTGGAGGCGGGGCCGGGGTTGATCGGCGGGTTGATGACCGGGCCCGAAGGCGGCTTGGGCAGCTGGTCCGGCGACGGGATGGTCCCGTTGCCCGGCTTGAGCGGCAGCGTGCCGCCGGTCGGAGCGGTGCCGGGCAGCGTGCCGCCGCGGTAGTCGGCCGGCAGTTCCACTATCACAGCGGAGTTCTCGTCCACGGTGAAGTACTTCTGGTCCAGCGTGTCCGCGGCCGATACCCGGCCGGAGAGCAGCGCGGTCGCGGCGGCGGTCAGTGCGAGCAGTTTCTTCATTTTAACGTCCTCCTTGTCTTTTGCCGCCCTTGCGGGCGGGTACGACGGATCTTAGAACACCCGGGCCGGGTCCAGCAGCGGGGCCGAGGCCTCGAAGTCGGCCAGCTTCTTGGCGGGCCTGTTCTTCCACGGGCTGGCGATCTCCTCGAAATAGCCGGAGCCGTCCACGTAGTAAACGCTCGTGCCGGTGACTTCCTTGAGCACGGTGGACATCTTCCAGGAGAGCTTCATCTGCATCGCGGCCACGGGGTTGGCGTCGGTGCCCACGTTGACTATGGTGGAATCCGGGACCTCGGCGTTCATGTAGAACTTGTAGCCCCAGCCCGCGGTGACGTTGCTGGGAATGACGGCCACGCCGGTCAGGAACTTGCCTATCCCCTTGTAGGCCCCGTTATAGGAGAAAGAGAACTTGTACTTGCAGTCTATCATTACCGCGCCGTAGAGGTTCTCCGCGTAGAAGCCGTACTCGTAGCTCTTGGGGCGGCTCCAGCTGGCCAGCTGGTTGGCGGCGGTCACGCCGTAAGGATAGGCCGCGGCGTACTTGGTGCTTATGGCGACTACGGGCTTGTTGTCCTTGACTATCTCCCACACCTTGGACGCGATGTTGACGATCTGGTCCACGCTGACCAGGATATTGGCTACGTCCTTGGGAGGCTGCTCCTGCAGCTGTACGTAGTCGGGTCCCTGTTCGTCCTTCACCGACAGGAGGGTAACCTTGACGGAGTCGGGATTGATGGTGAAGTAACCCGGGTCGCTGCGCGCGTAGTCCTTTTCGGACTTGGTGTACCCCGGCGCGTTGTCGGGGGTGGACCTGACTTCCAGGTCCTGGGCGCGCGACGGGGCGGAAGCCAGCAGTATGGCGAGCGCCGCAACTAAGAAGGAGGAGAGGTATCTATACATGTTGTGTACTCCTTTCTTTCTATCCTACACCTAAAGTATAGCGGCAAAGCCATCCGCCTATCAGCGGCTAAAGGCCCAGGCCGGGGAAATATTAAGACCTAGGCCGCCTTAGGCCCTTGGACCTATGCCGCCCTTGACTTGTAAAGGGTTGTCAATAGGAAAAGCGGAAGGGCGGGCCTTGCGGGCCCGCCCTTCGCTTTGAGCCTGGCGGCTCTTATTTGCCTGCGCCCACGGCCTCGGGGGCCTTGGGGGTCTCGCACTGCATCTGGGCTATCTGCTGGTAGACGCTCAGGCGCCACTTATACTCCTCTTCGGCCAGCTTCGCGAGGCGCGCGGCCACTTCCGGGTTGCTCTTCTGCAGCGTGCGGAAGCGGTTCTCGCCGTTCATGAAGTCGGCCACGGGGATCGTGGGCGGCTTGCTGTCTATCGTCAGCGGGTTCTTGCCCTGTGCCTTCAGGGCCGGGTTGTAGCGGAACAGCGGCCAGCGGCCGGACTGCACCGCCTTCTTCTGCTCGTTCATACCCGACTTCATGTCTATGCCGTGGGCTATGCAGTGGCTGTAGGCGATCACGATGGACGGGCCGTCGTAGGCCTCGGCCTCGGCGAACGCCTTGACCGCCTGGTTCATGTCGGCGCCCAGCGCGACCTGCGCGACGTAGATATTGCCGTACGTCATGCTGATCATCGCCAGGTCCTTCTTGGGGTTCGGCTTGCCGCCGGCCGCGAACAGCGCCACGGCGCCCATCGGGGTGGACTTGGACATCTGGCCGCCGGTGTTGGAGTAGACCTCGGTATCCAGCACGAGCACGCGGACCTTCTTGCCGGAGGCCAGCACGTGGTCGAGGCCGCCGTAGCCTATGTCGTAGGCCCAGCCGTCGCCGCCGAGTATCCACACGCTCTTCTTTATAAGGTAGTCCGACAGGGTCCCCATGCGGGCAGCCTGCTCGCCGCCGGCCGTGACCAGGGCCTTCTTGAGGTCCTGCACGCGGCCGCGCTGCTGCTCTACGCCGGCCCACTCGCTCTGGTCGGCGTTCAGGATGTCGTCGCACAGCTTGGCCTGCGCCTTAAGCGGGCCTTCCTTCATGGCGGTCAGCAGCTCGCGGGCCTCGCCGGCCATCTTGTCGTAGGCCACGCGCATGCCCATGCCGAACTCGGCGTTATCCTCGAACAGCGAGTTGCTCCAGGCCGGGCCCCTGCCGTCCTCGCGGACGCAGTAGGGCGTGGTCGGGAGGTTGCCGCCGTAGATGGACGAGCAGCCGGTGGCGTTGGCCACGGTCAGGTGGTCGCCGAACATCTGGGTCATCAGCTTGACGTAGGGGGTCTCGCCGCAGCCGGCGCAGGCGCCGGAGAACTCGAACAGCGGGCGCACCAGCTGGCTGCCCTGGATCGTGCTGCGGTTCACCTTGGCCGAGCCCTGGTCCTTGAGGTTCAGGAAGAACTTGAAGTTCTCGCGCTCGGTCTCGCGCAGCGGGAACTGCGGGGCCATGTTGATGGCCTTCCTGCCGGTCTCCTTGCCGTCCTTGCGCTCCTTGGCGGGGCAGTTGTAGACGCAGGCGCCGCAGCCGGTGCAGTCCTCGACGGCGGTCTGCACGGTGAACTTCAGGCCCTTCAGGGCCGGGGCCTTGGCGTCCATCGACTTGAAGGTCTTCGGGGCCTTGGCGAGTTCGGCGCCGTCATAGGCCTTGATGCGGATGGCGGCGTGCGGGCAGACCAGCGAGCAGAAGCCGCACTGGATGCAGAGGTTGGACTCCCAGACCGGGGTCTCGAGGGCGATATTGCGCTTCTCGTACTGCGAGGTGGCGGTAGGGAACGTGCCGTCCACGGGCATGGAGCTCACCGGCAGCTCGTCGCCGCGGAAGGCTATCATCTCGCAGAGGGTCTCGCGGACGAACTTCGGGAACCCCTCGACCGCGCAGGAGCGCTTGATCTTGGAGTTCACCGGGCCGACCTTGACCTCCTGTATGGCCTCCAGCGTCTTGTCGACGGCCGCGTAGTTCTTGTTGACGATCTCGTCGCCCTTCTTGGCGTAGGTCTTCTTGATCGAGGCCTTGATCGCGGCGATCGCCTCGTCCTTCGGGAGGACGCCGGAGATGCCGAAGAAGGCGGTCTGCATGATGACGTTGATGCGGGCGCCCATGCCGGTCTCGACGGCGATCTTGGAGGCGTCGATGACGTACATCTTCAGGTGCTTCTTGACGATGTCCTCCTGCACCTCGATCGGCAGCTGCTCCCAGACCTTGTCGGCCGGGAACGGGCTGTTCAGCAGGAAGATGCCGCCGTCCTCGGCGCGGTTGAGCATCTCGTACTTCTCGAGGAAGCTGAACTGGTGGCAGCCGATGAAGCGGGCCTTGTAGACCAGGTACGGCGCGCGGATGTAGTTCTTGCCGAAGCGCACGTGGCTGGTGGTCATCGAACCGGCCTTCTTGGAGTCGTAGACGAAGTAGCCCTGCGCGTACTGGCCGGTCTCCTCGCTGATGATCTTGATGGTGTTCTTGTTGGCGCCGACGGTGCCGTCGGAACCGAGGCCGAAGAACAGCGCGCGGAAGATGTCGGCCGGCTCGGTGGTGAACGTGTCGTCGTAGTTCAGCGACAGGTTGGTCACGTCGTCCTTGATGCCGACGGTGAAGCCGTTGACCGGCTTGGCCGCGGAGAGGTTGTCGAAGACGGCCTTGGCCATCGCGGGCGTGAACTCCTTGGAGCCGAGGCCGTAGCGGCCGCCGACTATCGCGGGGAGCTCCTTCATCTGGCCGGCCTTGAAGGCGTTGGCGCAGGCGGTGACGACGTCCTGGTAGAGCGGCTCGCCCAGCGAACCCGGCTCCTTGGTGCGGTCCAGCACGCCGATGGACTTCACGGTCCTGGGCAGGGCCTTGAGGAAGTCGGCCTCGGAGTAGGGCCTGTACAGGCGGACCTTCAGCACGCCGACCTTCTCGCCCTTGGAGACGAGGTAGTTGACGGTATCTTCGACGACGTCCGCGCCGGAGGCCATCACGACGACGACCTTGGCGGCGTCGGGGGCGCCGACATAGTCGAACAGGTTGTACTTGCGGCCGGTCAGCTTCTCGAACTGGCCCATGGCCTCCTTTACCATCGTGGGCACGGCGGCGTAGAACTTATTGCAGGCCTCGCGCGCCTGGAAGAAGACGTCCGGGTTCTGGGCGGTGCCGCGCAGGACCGGGTGCTCGGGGTTCAGGCCGCGGGCCTTGTGCTCGGCTATCAGCTTCTCGCTGATCATGCTGCGCATGATCTCGTTCGGCAGCGTCTCGACCATGTTGAGTTCGTGGGAGGTGCGGAAGCCGTCGAAGAAGTGCAGGAACGGCACGCGGGTCTTCAGGGTGGCGGCCTGCGCGATCAGCGCGAAGTCCATGGCCTCCTGCGGGTTGGCGGAGGCGAGCATCGCCCAGCCGGTCTGGCGGCAGGCCATCACGTCGCCGTGGTCGCCGAAGATGGAGAGCGCGTGGGTGGCCAGCGCGCGGGCGGACACGTGGAAGACGGTGGAGGTCAGCTCGCCGGCGATCTTGAACATGTTCGGGATCATCAGCAGCAGGCCCTGGGAGGCGGTGAACGTGGTGGTCAGCGCGCCGGCGGTCAGCGAGCCGTGGACCGCGCCGGAAGCGCCGCCCTCGGACTGCATCTCGACCACGGACGGGACGGTGCCCCAGATGTTCTTATCGCCCTTGGCGCTCCAGGCGTCCGAGAGCTCGCCCATCACGGAGGAAGGGGTTATCGGGTAGATGGCAATGACCTCGTTGGTCTTGTGGGCCACGAAAGCCGCGGCCGTGTTACCGTCCATCGCTACGCGTTTATTAGACATTAGTATTATCTCCTTAAAGGATGTGACTGCAAATCGGGGAAAGGACTACCTGAAAAGTATAGCATTTTACCCCCTCCCCCCGCGCCCCCTGGCGCAGCCCCCGTTACGCTGAAGTGCAGGGCCTCCCACGGTCTGGCCCCGCGCTCCTGACTGCAGGGAACCGTTGGCCGCCTGTCGCGCATAGCGCTTGATGCGGCACGGGCATAGCCCAGCGCGGTTCCCCTCAACCGCATAGCGGTTGAGCCTCCCTTCCCCAAAGTCGCGCGGAACCAGACCGTGGGAGGCCCCGGCCTAACAGCGTCAGCTCGATGGTTTTGTATAATTGAGGCATGGAAAACAAGCCCAAGAAGCCTACTCCTTCGATCAAGCAGAACCATGGGCGCCACCAGGACCCGGTGGCACGCCGCTCCAATTTCGACGAGGTCGCGCTCGGCTTCGGCCTGGAAGAGGCCGTCGCCGAGGCCGCCCGCTGCCTCGGCTGCAAGAACAAGCCCTGCGAGCTCGCCTGCCCGGTCAACGTCAAGATCCCCGAGTTCGTGGACCTGGTCTATAAGGAAGACCTCGGCGCCGCCGCCTCCAAGATCTTCGAGACCTCCCTTTTCCCCGCCATCTGCGGCCGCGTCTGCCCGCAGGAGACCTACTGCGAGTACGCCTGCGTCCTGAAGGACAAGTTCGGCCCGGTCTCCATCGGGCGCCTGGAGCGCTTCACCGCCGACTACGCCCGCAAGAACGGCCTGATCAAGCCCCCCGCCTGCGCCCCCGACACCGGCAAGAAGGTGGCCTGCGTGGGCTCCGGGCCCACGTCGCTGGCGGTGGCGGCGGAGCTCAGGAAGCTCGGCCACGCGGTCACCGTGTTCGAGGCGCTGCACGAGTTCGGCGGGGTCTTAAGCTACGGCATCCCCACTTTCCGCCTGCCGCGCGAGGTCGTGCGCTTCGAGGTGGACATGCTCCGCAAGATGGGCGTGCGCCTGCTCAAGAACGTCATGGTGGGCAAGTCCATCACGATAGACGAGCTGAAGAGGGATTTCGACGTCATCTACATAGGCTCGGGCGCGGGCCTGCCCAGCCCGATGAACGCCCCCGGCGAGGACCTCGTCGGCGTCTACAGCTCCAACGAGTTCCTTACCCGCGTCAACCTGATGGAGGCCTACAAGTTCCCCGAGGTCGACACGCCGTACTATATCGGCAAGCGCGTCGTGGTGGTGGGCGGCGGCAATACCGCGATGGACTCCGCCCGCTGCGCGATGCGCCTCAAGCCCGAGCAGGTCACGCTGCTCTACCGCCGCACCCGCGCCGAAATGCCCGCCCGCGGCGAGGAAGTCGAGAACGCGATGGAAGAGGGCATCAAGTTCGAGTTCCTGACCGCGCCCGTGGAGCTCGAGGGCGACGAGAAGGGCCGCCTGAAGCGCGTGAAGTGCATCCGCATGGAGCTGGGTGAGCCGGACGCCTCCGGCCGCCGCAAGCCGGTGCCGCAGAAGGGCTCCGAGTTCTACGTCGAGGCCGACAGCCTCGTCGTGGCCATCGGCCAGAGCCCCAACCCGGTGATCCAGCAGACCACGCCCGGCCTCGCCGTCAACAAGTGGGGCGCCATCTCGGTGGACGAGGCCACCGGCAAGACCTCGCTGGACGGCCTCTACGCCGGCGGCGACGTCGTGCGCGGCGGCGCCACCGTGCTGCTGGCCATGAAGGACGGCAAAGCCGCGGCCCGCGCCATCCACGAAAAACTTTCCGCGAAGGTGAACTGACATGAAACACGATATCTATTCCACCGAAGGTCTCTACCGGATAGAGGAGAAAGAGGACCTCTCCCCCACCATCTCCAGGCACGTCATCTTCGCCCCGCTGATCGCCGCCAAGGCCAAACCGGGGCATTTCGTGATCCTGCGCTCCAGGCCCGGCGGCGAGCGCATCCCGGTGACGCTGGTCGACTGGAACGCCGAGGCCGGCACCGTGACCGTCATCATCCAGGCCATCGGCAAGTCCACCACCGAGATGAACGCCTTCAAGACCGGCGAGTATTTCTCCGACGTGGCCGGCCCGCTCGGCACCCCCGTGGAGATCAAGAAGTGGGGCACCGTGCTCGGCGTGGGCGGCGGCGTCGGCATAGCCGAGCTCTACCCCATAGCCCGGGCCTACAAGGAGGCCGGCAACAAAGTCATCTCCATCCTCGGCGCCCGCTCCAAGGACCTCCTTATCCTGGAGAAGCAGATGGAAGCCATCTCGGACAGGGTCATCGTCACCACCGACGACGGCTCGGCCGGCCGCAAGGGCCTGGTCACGGACGCGATGAAGGACCTCTACGCCGCCGGCGAGAAGATAGACGCCGCCTTCACGATAGGACCTATCATCATGATGAAGTTCGTGGCCGAGACCACCCGGCCGCACGGCACCCCCACCTTCGCCAGCCTCAACCCCGTCATGCTGGACGGCACCGGCATGTGCGGCGGCTGCCGCGTCGAGGTGGGCGGCAAGCCCAGGTTCGCCTGCGTGGACGGCCCGATGTTCGACGCGCACCTGACCAACTTCGACCTGCTGATGAAGCGCACCGCGGCCTACCGCGAGCAGGAGAAAGAGTCGCTGGACGCCTACGCCAGGGACCACGAGTGCCGCATAGGCCTTCATTGAGCGGAATTGACAGCCCGGCAATTAACTGGCAGAATCTGTCGTATCGCAGTAATCTTAAGTTAGGGGAGATAATAATGAAGAAAATACTTATGACCGCGGTACTGCTGGCTTCCGCCGGCGCCGCCTTCGCGGCCGATTACGGCAGCGCGGGCTGCGGCCTCGGCAGCCTGGTGTTCAAGGAGAACGACGGGACGCAGATCCTGGCCGCCACGACCAACGGGACGTTCGGCAGCCAGACCTTCGGCATCACGTTCGGCACCTCGAACTGCAACTCGAAGGGCATGATCAAGGTCTCGATGGCCCGCGAGAGCTTCATCGAAGCCAACTATAAGGACCTGTCCCGCGACGCCGCGAAGGGCACGGGCGAGTACGTGACCAGCCTGGCCAGCCT
>JAJZRA010000020.1 GCA_021847485.1 bacterium | reverse complement strand
TCAAAGGCGACCTCGCGGCCTACGCCTCCGGCGCGGCCGCTATCAGGAGCCTGCGCCCCGGCGACAGGGTGGCCGTGCTCGAGGCCTGCAGCCACCACGCCATCGAGGACGACATCGGCCGCGTCAAGCTGCCGCGCTGGCTCCGGGAGACCGCGGGGGGAGACCTGAGGATAGACACTTTCGCCGGGCACGACCTGCCCGCCGATATCGGTTCCTACAAGCTCGCCATCCAGTGCGGCGGCTGCATGCTGGGCAGGACGGAGATACTCAACCGCATGGGCAAGGCCGCCGCCGCGGGCGTGCCGATAACGAACTACGGCGCCGCCATCTCCGAATGCAAGGGCGTGCTCGAAAGGGTGCTCTCTCCTTTCCCCGCGGCCCTCGAAGCCTACCGCGCCGCCGGGAAATAAAAAACCCGGCCGCGGGGCCGGGCGGGAAACGGGTCCGTGACCTCAGAGCTTTACCAGCGTCACTGGCAGTCCCGCGGCCTTCGCTTTGGCCGGGAAGTCGGGGTCTTTCGTGAACAGGACCAGCTGCCAGCCCGTCTCCTTCCTGAAAGCGGCCAGCAGCTTCAGCGCGGCCTCCTCCCGCCGCGGGTCCAGCGTATAGAACGGTTCGTCGAGGACGACGATGCCGGGGATCGGGGTCCCGTCGGGGGCCACGCGGGCCTTCTTCGCCATCGCGAGGCGGGCGGCCAGCATGAACAGGTCGTGCGTGCCGGAGGAGAGGTACTTCACCGGGCGCAGCCGGCCGCCCGCGTCCTTGAGCGAGGCGTCCTCCTCGGCGTCGAAACCGGAGAACGAGGCCTCGGCTCCGGACAGGGCGCGGGACAGCATGCCCGCGACCTCCTTCGACAGCGCGTCGAAAGCCACGGTCGACTTCTCGGCCAGCTTCGAGAAGATCTCCGCCGCCAGCCGGTACCCCTGGGCCTGGAGTTCCAGATCGGCCGTCTCCTCGGCGGCGGCCGCGATCCCGGTCTCGGCGCGGTTGATAGCCTCGGGCAGCCCCTCCAGCTTGGCGCCGGCTACGGCCTGCGCGGTCTTGAGGGCCGACTTTATCTCGGCGGCTTCGGCCTCGAGGACGTGGGCCTCCTTGCCGAGGGCCGCCGCGCGCAGTTCGAGGCGCTTCAGCGCGGCCTCGTCGGCCTTGGCCGGGTCCACGCCTTTCTGGTCCAGGGCTTCCTTGTCCATGAACAGCCGGTCCTTCAGCTCGGAGTCGGAGGCGGCGCCCAGGCGCCGGCGGAAGAGCTCCAGCCTGGCGGTCACGTCGGCGAGCTTGTCGGAAAGCTTGGAATAGGAGGCAAGGCCTTTGCGGTAGCAGTCCTCGGACTCGCAGCCGCGCTCCCTGAGCCAGGCCTCCGCGGCCCCTTTCGCCGCGGCCAGCGCCTCGGAGCGCTCGGCGGCGGCCTTGGCGGAGGCCTTTACGCCCGCCTCCAGCCCCGCGAGGTCGGCCGCGCGGCCTTTGAGCGACTCGGCGGCCGCGGAGCTGTCCGCCCCGGCCTTGGCCAGATAGTCACGGGCCGGTTCCAGGCCCTCCCGGGGCAGCGGTTCTTCAGAAGCCACCGTCCACTCGGCCGCCAGCGCGTCGAGGAAAGCCTTGGTCTCCTCCGGAGTATGCCCGGACAGCGTTTCCTTCACTGAAAGCTTAAGTCCCACCCAGGCGCCGGCGGCGACGATGGCGGCGGCCGCGGCCCACGCGGCCGGGCCGCGCCCCGACCAGGCGACGAAGGCTGCCAGCGCGGCGGCGGCGGCCCAGATGCCGTAACGGAGCGGCCGGCTGACGGAACGCGAGACCTTCGGGGGGGCGGAGGCGAAAGCCCCGAGCCGGGCGGAGAGGGAGGCGGCGGTCTCCGCCTGCTTCTTGAGGACCGGCAGGCGCGCGACGAGGGCTTCCAGCGATGACTTGGCGGAAGCCGCCGCGGCCTTCTTTTCTTCCAGCGCGGCGGAAGCGGAAGCCGCGGCTTTCTCTTCTTCCAGGACTTCCTGCGCCAGGGCGCGGTAAGCGGAAGTCTCGTCCTTGGCGAACCCGGCCAGGCCCTCGAGGGCCTCGCGCGCTTCGCGGGCCTCGCGCAGGGCCTTTATCCCGGCTTCGGCCGTGGCGAGCCGGCAGGCCATCGAGAGGGCGTCCTGCTCGGCGTTGAGGGCCCGCTGTTCGGCCTTCTTGGCCTCCAGGGCGGAGGCCTTCTCCTTCAGCTCGGCCTCCAGGCGGGCCGTCTCGGCCTCGCCGGAGAAGATAGCGTCGCGACGGGCCTTGGCAGCCGAGAGGTCCTGCTCCAGGGCCTTGACCGTCTTGCCGAGCTCCTTGATCCGGGCCTGCACCGAGCCCTTGCGGGAGGATTCCGCCTTGTCGTTCAGATCGTCGGCGAGCTGGGCCGGGTTCAGGCCGGCGCTCAGCAGGCGGGCCTCGGCGGCGGCCGCCCAGCTGCCGCCCTTCGCGGCGTTGACGCCCGTGCGGCCGGCGCGGACCGCGAAGATCTCCAGGAACTCGGCGGCGTCGAAAGGGGGGAGAGGGGAACCGTCGGTCCAGGTCAGCTCGGCCTTGCGCAGGGTCCCGTAGCGTCCGACGAGGCTTTTCCAGATAGGGCGGCCGTCGTGGCGGGAATCGGCGCAGAGCGCGTCGAACAGGGCGTCGAAGACCGTGGTCTTGCCGGCCTCGTTGGGGCCGGCCACTACGGTGAACGGCCCGAACTCCAGCTCGCGGGAATCGAACTTGCCGTAGGAGGAGAGGCGCAGGGACCTGATCATTCGGGCTCCTCCGAGCGCGCGGCTATCTCCTCGAGGCCGTACTGGCGGGCCAGCAGCCAGCGGCGGTAATCCGGACCGTCCGTCTCGTCGGGGCGCACGGCGTCCAGCTCGGCCAGGAAGGCCTTCGCCATGCCGTTGGCCAGCAGCCTGGAGGCCGGCGCCGTTTCCAGGTCCACCTCGGCCAGGCGTACCTTCCCCTGAAGCCTCTCGCGCAGGGCCGCGGCGGCGGCCGCGGCGGCGTTCTCGTCCTCGACCACGCCGGTCAGCCTGACCTTCACGAGATCGGCGGGCCCCGCCTCGGCCTCGATGCGCTGGACGGCGGTCAGCGGGGCGGTACCGTCCAGTTCAGCCGGCAGGACGTACTCGCGGAAGCGGCCCGCGGCCCTTATCTCGACGGTGCGCAGGGCCGGTTCCGCGCCGCCGGTCTCGACCACCGTGACCGTGCGGGGACCGGCCTCGCGGACATGGGCGCGCCAGACCCGGGGGGAACCAGGGTAGCAGGCGAGCGCTCCGCCTATGCGGTGAACGCGGCCGGAATGAACGTGCCCCATGGCGGCGTAATCCACGGCGAAGCGCGCGAAGAAATCGTCCTCGATGACGCCGGCCTTGGAATCCGCCTCGTCGTCGGGGCCGGTATAGACGGTGGAATTAAGGGCGTGGATGACGGCCACCCGGAGGGAGCCCGGCTTCTTGGCCGGCACCTTCCAGTCGCGGTAGCCGTCGTAGTTGGCCGCGTGGGGCACGCAGACGAACTCCACGCCGGCGGCCTCGAAGAACACGAACGGGGCCTTGGCGTAGAACTGCACCGGGTCCAGGCTGAAGGCGGAGAGGTCCGAGGAGGCGCCGCGCGCCTCGTGGTTGCCGGGGATATAGATTATCCTGCAGCGCTCCTCGTGCAGCCGGAACAGCTTCTGCACCACCTCGCGCCGCAACGCCTCGAAATCGGAGAAGGAATCGAACAGGTCCCCGGCGATCACCAGGAAATCCGCCTTTTCGGAGCGGGCCAGGTCCAGGACCTCGTCGAGGACGGCGTAGCAATAGGTCTTCTCCGCGCCGTCGCGGATGTGGAGATCGGCCGTGTGGATGATCTTCGCCATGGGTCCCAGATCAAGATTATAGTTAATTTAACGGCAGGGGGGGCCTACACTCCGCGTCCCCGATATATTAGAATGGTCTAAACCAGACCCGGAGGAATGCCACATGTCCATAAGCCCGCTCGCCGGAAAACACCTGCCGCAGGAGAAACTGACCGACATCCCCAAGCTGCTCGAGGCCTATTATAAGGAAACCCCGGACCCCGCCTCCCCGGACCAGCGGATCTCCTTCGGGACCTCGGGCCACCGCGGCTCCGCCTTCTCCAGGTCCTTCAACGAGGCCCACATACTGGCCGTCACGCAGGCCATCTGCGACTACCGCAAAGCCGCCGGAGTGGACGGCCCGCTGTTCATGGGCATGGACACGCACGCGCTCTCGGAGCCGGCTTTCGGCACCGCCCTCGAGGTGCTGGCGGCAAACGGCGTGGCCGTCATGGTGGACTCGGCCGGCGGCTACACGCCGACGCCGGCGGTCTCGCGCGCCATCCTCGGCTACAACTCCGGCCGCAAGGACGGCCTGGCCGACGGCATCCTGATCACCCCTTCGCACAACCCGCCGGCGGACGGAGGCTTCAAGTACAACCCGCCCAGCGGCGGTCCGGCCGGCCCCGAGATCACCGGGAAGATCCAGGAGATCGCCAACGCGCTGCTGGAGAAGGGCCCGGCGGCGGTCAAGCGCATGCCGCTTGCGGCGGCCAGGAAGGCCTCGACCACCCTGCCCTACGACTATACCGGCGAATACGTCAGGGGGCTCGGCGGCGTGATCGACATGGCCGCCATAAAAGCCTCCGGCGTCAAACTGGGCGTGGACCCGCTCGGCGGCTCCGGGGTCGCCTATTGGGGTCCCATAGCCGAGGCCTACGGCCTGGACCTCACCGTGGTCAGCGACAAGGTGGACAAATCCTTCTCGTTCATGACCGCGGACTGGGACGGCAAGATCCGCATGGACCCGTCCTCGCCTTACGCGATGCAGCGCCTGATAGGCCTGAAGGACCGCTACGACGTGGCCTTCGGCTGCGACACCGACTACGACCGCCACGGTATAGTCACGAAGGCCGGCCTGCTGCCGCCCAACCATTACCTGTCCGCGGCGATACACTACCTGTTCCAGAACCGCCAGGGCTGGCGCAAGGACGCCGCCGTCGGCAAGACCGCCGTGTCTAGCAGCATGATCGACCGCGTGGCCGCCGGCCTCGGCCGGCCGCTCCGCGAGGTGCCGGTGGGCTTCAAGTGGTTCGTGGACGGTTTGCTCGACGGCAGCTTCGGCTTCGGCGGCGAGGAGAGCGCCGGCGCCTCTTTCCTGCGTTTCGACGGCGGGCCGTGGAGCACCGACAAGGACGGCATCATCCTCGCGCTGCTCTCCGGCGAGATAACGGCGAAGACCGGCAAGGACCCGGCGCTCCTCTACAAAGACCTGACCGCGAAGTACGGCGAGCCTTTCTACCGCAGGCAGGACGCGCCGGCCACGCCGGAGATGAAGAAGCTGCTCAAGGGCCTGACGCCGGAGAAGTTCCCGTTCACGGAGCTGGCGGGGGAGAAGGTGGAGAAGGTCCTCAACAAGGCGCCGAGCAACGGCGAGCCGCTGGGCGGGGTCAAGGTGATAACCGCCGGAGGCTGGTTCGCCGCGCGGCCTTCCGGCACCGAGAACGTCTACAAGATCTACGCCGAAAGCTTCAGCGGGACGGAACACCTGGACGCGATCTTCGCCGACGCGGAGAGGATGATAGGGGAGCTCTCCGGAAAATAACCGGAGGGTAACGCAAAAGAGGGAGGCCGCCCCCGGGGGACGGCCTCCCTCTTTTTCAGCCCGGCCCCGGGCTCAGAGCCCGGCCGCCTTGCCGACTGCCTCCAGGGCCGCCCGGATGGCGGCCGCGGGCGGCGCGTCCGGGTTCTCGACCGCGAAGAAGCGCCCCTCGTCGCCGGCGTCGACCATGGCGGGGTCGAAGGGGACCGACCCGAGGAACGGCACGCCCATCTCGCGGGCGGCCCGCTCGCCGCCGCCGGTCTTGAAGAGGTTTATCTCCTTGGCGCAGTGAGGGCACCGGAAGGCGGTCATGTTCTCGAGTATCCCCAGCACGGGGATCCCGACGGCCTTCAGGAAGTTGACGGCCTTGCGGCTGTCGAGCAGGGCGACGGCCTGCCCCGTGGTGACGACGACGGCGCCGCTCATCTCCGGGATCAGCTGGCAGATGGTCAGCGGCTCGTCGCCGGTGCCGGGGGGGGCGTCGATCACCAGCGCGTCCAGGTCTCCCCAACGCACATCGGAGAGGAACTGCTTCAGCACGCCCATCTTGAGCGCGCCGCGCCAGATGACCGGCGCGTCGCCCTCCCGCATGATGGTGCCCATCGAGATCATCTTGAGGTTCGGGGAGACCTCCAGCGGTTCTATCAGCTTGCCGTCCTCGGAGCCGTGGGCCTTGCCCTCCTGCCCCGTCATGCGCGCGACCGACGGACCGTGGATGTCTATGTCCAGCAGCCCCGTCCTGACGCCGCGCGCGGCGAGCAGCGCGGCGAAGTTGACCGCTATCGTGCTCTTGCCGACGCCGCCCTTGTTGCTCATGACCAGGATCTTGGTCCTGACGCGGGCCATGTTCTCCTTTATCAGCGACTCCCTGTGATCGATATGTACCTTGTGCATATAGCTCTCCCTGATGTGTAAAGAAGCCTGCCGCTCCCCGGGGACACCGCGAGAAGCGAAGTCGGTCCGACAAGGGTATGCCTTCCTCGGGCCGGCGTCGGGCACACCGTGCCCGCGCCTTGATCGCTCGGGTCCGGCGCTGGCCTATGGCCGTGCCGCATCAAGCGCTATGCGCGTCAGGCGGCCTTACGCAAGCCGACCACGCATAAGCCGCAGAGCGGCTTTGCGCGGCCCCACCTCAGCGGTTCCGCTTACGCAGGGAACCGCCTCCGGTCTTGCGGCCCTGCACCGCAGGGCCTCACCCTCCGCGACATCCCTCGAAAGGCATACCCTTGCCGGCCCTCCGGGTTCGATAGGCCTGACGCGGGCCCGGGGGTTGGAAAAAGCCTCCGGAGGACCGAGCTTGCGTAAGCGCGAGGTCCGAGGTAGGCAGGCGCGCGCACGGTGTGCGCGACGCCGGTTTTTCCGGCCCCCGGGCCCACGGCAGGCTGCACTAGCCAAACGGGCCCACCCACTTAGTGAACCGACCCCCGGTTTTTTCGGTCCCTGGGCCCACGACAGCCCGGCGGTGTTGCTTCAATAATATAATAATTTGTTAAATATATGAAATTTGCGGCGCTGTTCCACTTCGCAAGGAGCTTCAAGATGAAACCAATATTAACGGCGGACAAGGCCGTCGAGAACATCAACGACGGGTGCACGCTCATGGTAGCCGGCTTCATGGGCTGCGGCAACGCTTTCACGCTCATCGACGCCCTGATAAAGAAAGGGACGAAGAACATCAACCTGATAACCAGCGACACGGCCTACCCCAACGTCGGAGTGGGCCGCATCGTCTGCGAGAACCGCGCCGCCACGCTGACCGCCTCGCATATCGGCACGAACCCGGTCTCCGGGCAGAAGATGAACTCCGGCGAGATGAAGGTCACGCTGGTGCCGCAGGGCACGCTGGCCGAGCGCATGCGCGCCAAGGGCGCGGGCCTGGGCGGCGTGCTGACCCCCACCGGCATAGCCACCGCCGTGGAAGAAGGGAAACAGAAGCTCAATATCGACGGCAGGGACTACCTGCTGGAAAAACCGCTCGGCGCCGACTTCGCCTTCATCAAGGCCGAGATCGCCGACAAGTACGGCAACGCCTTCCTGCCCGGCTCGACGAAGAACATGGCCGTCTCGATGGCGATGGCGGCCGACCACGTGATCCTCGAAGCCGAGAAGATCGTGGAGCCCGGCGAGCTGGACCCGGAGCGCGTGACGATACCCGGCGTTTTCGTCAGCGCCATAGTGCAGGCCACCCTGCCCGCCTCCAACCTGCAGCTCAAGCCCTAAGGGAGAAAACAACATGGACGCCAAAGAACTCAAAAGGGAACGACTGATCAAGCGCATAGCCCAGGAACTGCCGGACGGCGCGCTCGTGAACCTCGGCATCGGCATGCCGACGATGGTGGCCAACCACATCCCGGCCGGCCGCACCATACTGCTGCACAGCGAGAACGGCTTCACCGGCCTCGGCCCCGCGGCCCAGAAGGGCAAGGAGAGCCAGAGCATCGTGAACGCCGGCGGCCAGCCCGTAACGATAGTGCCCGGCGGAGCCTTCTTCGATTCGGCGATGAGCTTCGCGATCATCCGCGGCGGCCACGTGGACTACACCGTGCTCGGCGCGCTCGAGGTGGACATGGAGGGCAACCTCGCCAACTACATGATCCCCGGCAAGATGGTGCCCGGCATGGGCGGCGCGATGGACCTGGTGGCCGGCGCGAAGAACGTCATCGTGGCGATGGAGCACGTCAACAAGAACGGCGCCCCGAAGATCCTCAAGAAGTGTACGCTGCCGCTGACCGCCAAGGGAGAGGTGGACCTGATAGTCACCGACATGGCCTTCATCCGCGTCACGAAGAAGGGCCTGGTGCTCGAGGAGCTCGCCGAGGGCGTGACCGCGGAGGAAGTGCAGAAGGCCACCGAGGCCCCGCTGCACATCGCGGGCAAGCTGGGGACCTTCTGATGAACAAGATGGTGATAACCTGCGCCCTGACCGGCGCGGAGACCACGAAAAAGCAGTGCCCCGCCCTCCCGGTCACCCCGGAGGAGCTCGCGGCCTCCGCCGAGGAATGCCGCAAGGCGGGAGCCGCGATAGTTCACCTGCACGCCCGCAACGAGGACGGCAGCCCCACCGCGGACGTGAAGGTCTTCAAGAAGGCCATCGACCTCATCCGCAAGAAGACCGACGTCGTGGTGGAGATCACCACCGGCGGCGCGGTAGGCATGACCCCGGAGGAGCGCATCGCACCCGTGGCGCTCGAGCCCGATATGGCCTCGCTCGACTGCGGCACGGTCAACTTCGGCAACGACTACATCATCAACACGCTGCCGATAATGCGCCAGTTCGCCTCGGAGATGAACAAGCACAAGGTCCATCCGACGCTGGAATGCTTCGACGTGTCGCACGTACAGAGCTCGCATATCCTCATCAAGGAAGGCCTCATCAAGCCGCCTTACCACTACGGCTTCGTGATGCAGGTGCCGGCGGCGCTCTCGCTGACGCCCAAGACGCTGGGCTACATGATGGACCAGATGCCCGCCGACAGCCGCTTCACGCTGATGGGCATAGGCCGCGCGCATGTCCCCGGCATCTGCCTGGCGATAGGCTCGGGCGGCTGGATCCGCGTCGGGTTCGAGGACAATATCTATTACGCGAAGGGGCGGCTGGCCGCCTCCAACGCGGAATTCGTAGAGCGGGCGGTCCGCTTCTCCAAAGAGGCGCAGCTCGAGCTGGCCGAACCCGGGGACGTCCGGAAGTTCTTCGGGCTGCGCGGGGCGTAAACTTCCACGGAGGAATAGCATGAACATACTCAAGAACGGCAATCCTTTCGGCGCGCACCGGGTCCTGGAGCCCAAAGGCGTGCTGCCGCAGCCCGCGGTCAAGGTCTCCAACGACATGGAGTCGATCTACGACAACGAGATCCTCGTCGACGTGGAGACGCTCAACATAGACTCGGCCTCCTTCACGCAGCTCAAGAGCGAGGCCGGCGGCGACGAGGCCAAGGTCCAGGAGGCCATCCTGAAGATCGTCGGCGAGCGCGGCAAGATGCAGAACCCCGTGACCGGTTCCGGCGGCATGTTCATCGGCAAGGTGGCCAAGATCGGCCCCGCCCTCGAGGGGAAGATAGACCTGAAGGAGGGGGATAAGATAGCGAGCCTCGTCTCGCTGTCGCTGACCCCGCTCAGGATCGAGAAGATCCTGGGCATCAAGAAAGGCACCGAGCAGGTGAACGTGAAGGCCAAGGCGATACTTTTCGAATCCGGTATTTACGCGAAACTTCCCAAGGACCTCCCCGAGACGCTGGCCCTCGCGATCCTCGACGTGGCCGGCGCCCCGGCCCAGACCGCCAAGCTGGTAAGGCCCGGCAACACCGTCGTCATCATCGGCGGCGGCGGCAAGTCCGGCATCCTGTGCGCCTACGAGGCGCAGCGCCGCGCCGGCGTCACCGGCAAGATCATCGGCATAGAATACTCCGAGGCCGGCGTCCAGAAGATGAAGGAGTACGGCTTCTTCCACGAGGCCATCCAGGCCAACGCCACCGACGCCGTCGGCTGCTACGAGAAGATAGCCGCGCTGACGGGGGGCAGGCTCGCCGACGTGGTCATCAACTGCGTCAACGTCCAGAACACCGAGATGGCCTCCATCCTGATGTGCAAGGACGACGGCACGGTCTACTTCTTCAGCATGGCCACCTCGTTCACCAAGTCCGCGCTCGGCGCCGAGGGCGTGGGCAAGGACGTCAACATGATCATCGGCAACGGCTACACCAAGGGCCACGCCGAAGTGACGATACAGATCCTGCGGGACAGCCCCGTGATCCGCAAGGCCTACGAGAAGCTCTACGCTTAAGCCGACGGCAGCACAGGAGACCAACATGCGCGAATATCCCAAGGTGCACTACAGCAAGATCCCGATGTGGAAGAACGTCGGCGAGAAGGACTGGAACGACTACCGGTGGCAGCTCAAGAACGTCATCAAGGACATCCCGACGCTGGAGAAGGTGGCCGTGCTGACTCCGCAGGAAAAGAAGGACCTGCAGGCCTGCCTGAAGAAGTTCACGATGGCGATCACGCCGTACTACGCCGCGCTGATGGACAAGAAGGACAAGGGCTGCCCGGTGCGCCTGCAGGCGATCCCGCGCGGGCTGGAGCTGCACACGGACCCCTCCGACCTCGCCGACCCGCTGCACGAGGACGTGGACTCGCCCGTGCCCGGGCTCACGCACCGCTACCCGGACCGCGTGCTGCTGCTGGTCACCAACATCTGCTCGATGAATTGCCGCCACTGCACGCGCCGGCGCCTCGTCGGCTTCGAGGACGTCCACATGTCCGCGGCCCACATCGACAAGGCCATCGACTACATCCGCAGGACCCCCGAGGTCCGCGACGTCCTGATCTCCGGCGGCGACCCGCTGGTGCTCACCGACGAGATGCTGGAAGGCATCATAAAGAAACTCCGAGCGATAGACCACGTGGAGATCATCCGCATCGGCACCCGCACGCCGGTCGTGATGCCGATGCGCATCACCGACAAGCTGGTAGGCATGCTCAAGAAGTACCACCCGATCTACGTAAACACGCACTTCAACCACCCGAAGGAGCTGACCGCCGAGGCGCGCGAGGCCTGCCGCAAGCTCGCCGACGCGGGCATCCCGCTCGGCAACCAGAGCGTGCTGCTCAAAGGGATCAACGACTGCCCCCAGACGATGAAGAAGCTGGTGCACGAGCTGCTGATGGCCCGCGTAAAGCCGTACTACATCTACCAGTGCGACCTGTCGGTGGGCATCAGCCACTTCCGCACCACGGTGTCGAAGGGTATCGAGATCATCGAGAACCTGCGCGGCCACACGAGCGGCATGGCCGTGCCGACCTTCGTCGTGGACGCCCCCGGCGGCGGCGGCAAGACGCCGGTCATGCCGAACTACCTGATCTCGATGAACGACAGGCGCGTGGTACTGCGCAACTACGAGGGCGTGATCACGACCTACACCGAGCCGTCCGGCTATGTCTCCAACCACGACAACTGCTGGTACTGCGGCGACGACCAGTACAAGCCGATCGACGGCGTGGCCAAGCTCCTCAACGGCGAGAAGCTGACGCTCGAGCCGGCCAACCTGATGCGCACGAGGCGCAAGGCCAAGTAACGGCGGGCGGATGCATTTCATCAAGGGCTTGAAGGACAGGACCGTCTTCATCGTCGGTTCCAAGAAGAACGCCGGCAAGACGACGTTCCTGAACTACGCCCTTAACCGCCTGCGCGGCTCCGGCCCTATCGGAGCGCTGAGCGTGGGCGTGGACGGGGAGCGCGAAGACCAGGTCTTCGGGCACCCCAAGCCCCAGATCAGGGCGGAGCGGGGCGACCTGCTGCTCTGCGCCGAGACCGCCCTGCCCCACGCCGACCTGCATTACGAGATCCTCAACGTCTACCCGCTGCGCACCGCGATAGGCCGGCCGGTCCTGCTGCGCGCGCTGCGCCCCGGCAGGGCGGAGATCTCCGGCCCCGAGAACAACGAACAGATCGCCGAGGTCCTCGCCGACATGCGCCGCCACGGGGCCGGCACCGTCTTCGTGGACGGGGCGGTGGACCGCATAACCCAGGTGGCGGCGGGCGGGCGGGCGGCCTTCGTCTACGTGGCCCGCGTCGAGCCCGAGAACCTGGACTCCTCGGCCTCTGCCATCCGGCTGATCTGGGCGGCCTCGGCCGTGCCGCTGTGCCGGGCGGGGGAGAAGCTCCCGGAGCCGGTGACGATAATCGACGGGGCGCTCACCCCGGGCCGCGTCCCGGGCAAGGACGTGAAAGGCGGCACGCTGATCATCGAGGATTTCACCAAGGTCTTCCTGAGCTGGCAGCAGTGGACCGAGCTGAAGGGCCGCTTCGAGCTGCGCTTCGGGGCCAAGCCGGAGCTCGCGGGCTTCGTGGTCAACCTCTACAACGTCCCCCGGGCCGATTTCGAGAGGAAGCTGGCGCAGCCGGCGCTGGCCGAACGCATTATCTACAATCCCTACGCGGTGGGGGCATGATGGAAAAATTCAGGGCGTTCGCGGAGTTCGAGACCTTCTACGGCGGGTTCAGGCCGCTGACCCCCTACGGCCGCGTCTACCGCGAGACCCGCCGCTTCTTCACCGGCGCCGCCGAGCTCAAGGCCGAGTACGACCTGACCGCCGCGATGTCCGCCTTCCTGGCGGCCGGCCGCCTGAAGGCGGACAAGCTGCGCTTCCACCTGCGCAACATCCCGGCCGTCGGCCTGACGCCGGAAGCCCTGGGCGGGACGCCCGGCCTTTTCCTGGCCCGCAAGTTCCTCTTCAACGCCTCCGAGATCTTCAAGCTGCTGCCCTCCCCGCTGCGCGCCAGGTTCGGCGCCAGGTGGGAATCGGCCGACCTGCTGGCGCTGCTCAACAAGGGCGGCTCCGGCGAGGCTTTCCACATCGCCGACGCCTACGACCCCGAACTGGCCGCCGAGCGCGCGGCGATCACCGCCTGCGACAAGACCCTGAAGGGGCTGCGCGAGCGGAAGTTCAAGGCCCTGCGCGAACGCTGGGGCCTGGATTTCAGCGACCGGGACTTCCTGGTGGTGGAGGAGAAGGCGGCGGCCAGGTTCAACGGCGCCCCCGAGCTCTTCGTCGAGCCCTTCGACGGGGGGCACGTCACCGTCAAGCCGGTCCTCGGCCAGGACTACATGGAGGCGGCCGCCGAGCGCGACCGCCGGCGCGGGCGCGAGCAGGAGCTGGAGGCCGCGGCGGTCAAGCGCCTAGCCGCCGCCGTCCACGCGCAGAGGAAGGCGATCGAGGGCTACATGGCCGCCGTGGAGCGCATCGACGTGGCCGCCGAGCGCGCCCGCCTGGCGGCGGAACTGGGACTCTCCCGCCCCGTGCTGAAGAAGTTCCATGCCCCGATACGCCTCACGAAGGCCCGCTTCCTGCCGCTGGAGCGGCGCCTCGCCGAAGGGGGCCTCAAGTACACCCCGCTGACGGCCGTCTTCACGCGCCGCGTCAACGTGATCTACGGTTCCAACATGGGCGGCAAGACCGTGGCCCTGAAGACGCTGGCCTTCTGCCAGCTGCTGGTCCAGAGCGGCTTCTTCGCGCCGGCGGCGGCCTTCGAGACCTGCCTGTTCGACGCGGCGGCCTTCATCGGCGGGGCCGAGATGGAGACCGCGGGGGGCCTGAGCAGCTTCGGCCTGGAGATGAACGATTTCGCCGCGGCCCACGAGCGCCTCAAGAGCTCCAACACGCTGCTGCTGATGGACGAGTTCGCCCGGACCACCAACTCCGAGGAAGCGGCCGCGCTGCTCAGCGCGATCCTCTCGGACCTGGGGGAGAAGGGCTCCGCCGTAGCTTTCCTGGCCACCCATTTCTCCGGGCTCGAGGCCGGCAAGGGCGCCGCCTCGTTCAAGATGCGCGGCTTCGACACGGCCGCGTTCAACGAATATTTCTCGGGCAAGCCGGCCTGCGGGTTGGACGAGAAGCTGCGCATGATAAACAGGTTCATGCGCTACGAGCTGCTGGACGGGGCGGGCGGGGCCGAGGCCCGCGACGCGATCAAGATCGCGGGGATACTCGGCGTGGCCAAAGGCATCATCAGGAAGGCCCAGGAATTCATGGAGGGAAAAGAATGACACCGGTGAAGAGCAAGCTAGGACTTTCGAAGCCTAAGATAGACAGCGCGCGGGAGCTGGCCGAGGGGATCACGGCCCCCGTCCAGGAGTTCATAGACGGCCACACCACCGTGACCATAGAGCGCGCCACGCTGCGCCTGCTGGGCGCCGACGGCGCCGACGCCGACGGCGTGCCGGTGCCCAACCTGATAGCCTCCCAGTGCGCGGAGAAGCTCTCGGGCGGCGCGGCGCAGTACTACCTGAACGCCCTCGTCAAGCTCAACAGGACGCCGGCCGAGCTCAACAAGGAGATAGAGAAGGGCCTGAACATCGCCGACATCGAGCTCACCGACGCGAAGCGCATCCAGGCGAAGGCGGCCGAGCTGGTGAAGGGCCTGGACGCCCGCATAGCCGGCAACGTCGCGCACCGCAACGCCAAATTGAAGCAGTACAAGGACAAGGTCAAGTCCCCGCTGATCTACGTCATCGTCGCGACCGGCAACATCTACGAGGACGTCAAGCAGGCGCAGGCCGCGGCGCTGCAGGGCGCCGACATCATCGCCGTCATCCGCACCACCGCCCAGAGCCTGCTGGACTACGTCCCTTACGGCGCCACGACCGAGGGCTTCGGCGGCACCTACGCCACGCAGGAGAACTTCCGCATCATGCGCGCCGCCCTCGACGAGATCGTCGAGAAGGAGGGCCGCTACATCCGCCTGGTGAACTACTGCTCCGGCCTCTGCATGCCCGAGATAGCCGCGATGGGCGCGCTCGAACGCCTGGACATGATGCTCAACGACAGCATGTACGGCATCCTGTTCCGCGACATCAACATGTACCGCACGTTCACGGACCAGTTCTTCAGCCGCATGATCAACACGGCGGCCGACATCATCATCAACACCGGCGAGGACAACTACCTGACCACCTCCGACGCGGTGGAGAAGGCCCATACCGTGCTCGCCAGCCAGTTCCTCAACGAGCGCTTCGCCTTCAACGCCGGGATGCCGGCCCGCCTGATGGGCCTCGGCCACGCCTTCGAGATCGACCCGGCGCTCAAGAACGGCTTCCTCTACGAGTACGCGCAGGCGCTGATGGCCCGCGAGATCTTCCCGGAGCACCCGCTGAAGTACATGCCGCCGACCAAGTTCATGACCGGCGACATCTTCAAGGGCTACGCGATGAACACGCTGTTCAACTTCGTCTCCAAGGCCACCGGCCAGGGGATCGAGCTGCTCGGCATGCTGACCGAGGCCATCCATACGCCGTACCTGCAGGACAGGCACCTGGCGATAGAGAACGCGCTGTACGTGCACAACACGATGGCCGGGTTCGCCGACGAGATAGAGTTCAAGAAGGGCGGCGTGATCCAGAAGCGCGCGCAGCAGGTCCTCGACGAGACGATAGAGATGCTGCAGGACGTGAAGAAGCGCGGCCTGTTCACGGCCATCGAGACGGGCATGTTCGCCGAGATCAAGCGGCCGCGCGACGGCGGCAAGGGTTTCGACGGCGTCTACGAGAAGGCGGCCGGCTACTACAACCCGGTCGAGGCGTACCTGAAGAAGAAGCTCAAGGTGGGGAAATAAGGAGACCGCTATGTTCATCAAACCTTACGGCGACACTTCCGACGACGGCGCGGTACAACTCTCCTTCACGCTGCCGGTGAAGAACTGCGGCAGGGCCAAGGAGGCCGCCAGGCTCTACGTGCAGAAGCTGGGCTTCAAGAAGGTGGACGTGGTCCACGCGGCGCCCCTTTCCGAGGACTTCACTTTCTTCGTGGCCTACGGCAAGACCGACGTCAGCCTGGACTACGACAAGGTGGAGTACGCCGAGGCCGTCGACAAGTACATGTCGATGGACGAGGTCAACGACTTCATCAAGACGCATTTCAAGCGCAAGCTGGTCATCGTGGGCGCGTGCACCGGCACCGACGCGCACACCGTCGGCATCGACGCCATCATGAACATGAAGGGCTACAACCACCACTTCGGACTGGAGCGCTACCCGATGATCGAGGCCCTGAACATGGGCTCGCAGGTCCCGAACGAGAAGATCCTGGAGAAGGCCAAGGAGCTCAAGGCCGACGCGGTGCTGGTGTCGCAGATCGTGACGCAGAAGGACGTGCACATCAAGAACCTGACCGGGCTGATAGAGCTGGCCGAGGCGGAGAAGGTGCGCGGCAAGATGCTGCTGATCATGGGCGGCCCGCGCGTCAACAACAAGCTGGCCAAGGAGCTGGGCTACGACGCCGGCTTCGGCGCCGGCACCTACGCCGAGCACGTGGCGACCTTCGTGGTCAAGAAGCTCTACGAGCGCATGACAACGCGCAAGTAAGTGCGCCTGGAGGAGGCGGGCAAGGTGTTCCCCTAAGGCCCCAGTTGGGGAAGGGGACCCGTCCCGCAGGGACGGGGGAACCGCGCAACGGTTCCCGGGTCTGGGGCACAGGGGAATACCTTGACAGCCTCCGACCACGCGAATGCTGCGAGCTAGTGAATTTATAAGGAGACAAAAATGGCTGAACATCTGAAACTGGACAATTCGGAGCGCCTCTACAAGGAGGCCCAGGAGCTGATCCCCGGCGGCATGATGGGCATCCGCCGCCCGTACAACTTCGTACCAGGCGAATACCCGATCTTCTTCGAGAGCGCCAAGGGCGGCAAGGTCACCGACGCCGACGGCAACGAGTACCTGGACATGCTCTGCGCCTACGGCCCCATCATCATCGGCCACCGCGAGAAGGAGATAGACCGCGCCGTCATCGAGCAGATCAAGGGCAAGGGCTTCTGCATGTCCATCGTGCAGGAGGTCCAGAACACGCTGGCCAAGAAAGTGATCTCCCTCGTGCCGTCGGCCGAGAAGGTCGTCTTCTGCAAGACCGGCTCCGACGCCACCACGCTGGCCGGCCGCATAGCCCGCTCGTTCACCGGCAGGACCAAGATAATCCGCTGCGGCTACCACGGCTGGCACGACTGGTGCGTCGAGCAGAAGGGCGGCGTGCTGCCCAAGCTCTACGAGGACACCCTCGAGTTCCACTACAACGACCTGCAGGGCCTCGAGGACCTGCTGAAGGCCCACAGCGGCGACGTCGCGCTGATCATCATGACGCCCGTCGGGCACCCTAACGCCCACGAGGTCGAGATGCCCAAGCCCGGCTTCCTCGAGGGTTGCAAGAAGCTCGCCGAGCAGCACGGCGCGGTGCTCTGCTTCGACGAGATCCGCACCGGCTTCCGCGTGTCCCTGGGCGGCGCGCAGAAGTTCTTCGGCGTGACCCCGCACATGAGCGTCTTCGGCAAGGCCATGGCCAACGGCTACGAGATCAGCATGGTGGCCGGCCGCCGGGACGTCATGGACGTGCTCGTCAGCAAGGCCTTCGTCAGCTCCACCTACTTCAACAACACGCTCGCGATGGTCGGGTCGCTGGCGACGATCGGCATGCTCGAGCGGGACAACATCCTCGACGTGATCTCGAAACGCGGCCACGCGTTCTGCAAAAAGGTGCGCAAATACGTAAAGGCCAGCGGTCTGCCGGTCAAGTTCACCGGCGAGCCGTGGATGCCCTACATCACGTTCGACAAGGACGAGACCGGGCATTACAAGAAGCAGCGCGCCGCCTTCTACACGCAGCTGATCCGCCGCAAGGTGTTCCTGCAGCCGTACCACCACGGCTACGTCTGCTACCGGCATTCCTCCAAGGACCTCAACCACGCGGCCGACATGATCGCCGAATCCCTGGAAGAGATCAAGAAGACCGCTTGACCGCGATGCACGGAGGGTTAGAAGGCTACCTGCGCCGCGGCTGGACCACCGTCCGGCTGGCGGCGGGGAAGTTCTACCACATAGACGGGGGCCAGCGCGCGGCGGCCTTCGCCTACAGCGCCTTCTTCGCCCTGTTCCCGCTGATCGTCCTCTTCGTCACCGCTGTGACCCTGTTCACGGACAGGGGCTCGGCGGTGCGGATCGTGATCTCCTACGTGGAGCGGTTCGTGCCGATCAGCGGCGACATGCAGTCCTACATCTTCGACACGGTCTCGCACGTGGTGCGCGCCCGCGGCCAGGCGGGGGCGGTGGCGCTGCTGATGCTGGTCTGGGTCTCGTCGCAGTTCTTCACCACGCTGATCCGCGCCGCCAACCGGGCCTGGGGCACGGTCGGCGCCGACTGGTGGAGGCTGCCGCTCAAGAGCCTTTCGCTGATGGCCTTCACCGGCGCCGCCGTGCTGACCGGCCTCGGAGTGCCGCTGGCCGGCAAGCTCTTCGGCGGCTTCCTGAAGACCGGCGTCTTCCTGCCGCTGGCCTACCGGTTCTGGCTGTTCGTGCTGCCCTGGCTGATAGTGTTCCTGAGCCTCACGTTCTTCTACAAGGTCGCCCCGCACCGGCGCACGAGGTATTCGGAGGTGTGGTTCTCCGCCCTCTGCGCCACGCTGCTGCTGCACGCCGCGCAGAACCTCTTCGTGCTCTACCTCCGGCACATCGCCGCCCTGAGCGCCCTCTACGGGGCCTTCGGCGGCATCATGGCCCTGCTGCTGTGGATCTACGTCTCCGGCATGATCTTCATCTTCTGCGCCTGCCTCGGCGCCGCCCAGGCCGCCACCAGGGAGCGCGCTTGAAGAGGCCGCGGGTCCTCCATATCATAACGCGGCTGGAACCGGGCGGGTCCAGCCGCAACACCGTCGATTCCTGCGCCGCCCAGGCGGAGGAGTTCGACGTGGCGCTGCTGGCCGGGCCGCACCCCGGCTCCAAGGAACTGCTGGCCCTGCTGCCGCCTTCCGTAAAGTACGTCGAGATCCCCGACCTGCGGCGAGAGATAGCCGCCGGCAGGGACCTCCGGGCGCTGCTGGCCCTCCGCCGCGAGATAGCCGCCTTCCGCCCCGACATCGTCCACACCCACACCTCCAAGGCCGGCGCCCTGGGCCGCCTGGCCGCGGCGCTCTACAACTGCCCTTCCACTAAGACGGCCGTAGTGCATACCCCGCACGGCCACCTGCTGTACGGCTACTACGGGAAGGCAAGGAGCCTCGTATTCCGGCTCGCCGAGATGTTCCTCGCGCTGTTCGCGGACCGCCTGGTGGCGCTGACCGAGGGGGAAAAGCGCGAAAGCCTGGCGGCGGGCATAGGCGGGGCCGGGAACTGGGCAGTCGTCCACAGCGGCGTGCACCTCGCGCCTCCGGCCAAAAAGCTGACCAAGGCGGACCTGGGGCTGCCCGCGGACTGCGTGACCGCCGGCACGATAGCCAGGCTCGAGCCCGTTAAAGGCGTGGAGTACCTCGTCCGCGCCGCCGCCAGGGTCAGGGACAGCGTGCCCGCCCTGCGCACCGTGATCATAGGCGGCGGGGCGCTGGAGGGGGAACTGAAAGCCCTGGCCGCGGACCTCGGGATCGCGGACCGGGTGCTCTTTACCGGCTTCCGCGGGGACGCCGCGGCCGCGCTGGGGGCCGTGGACATCTACGTCCAGCCCTCCCTGAACGAGGCCATGGGCAGGGCGCCGCTGGAAGCGCAGGCCATGGGGATCCCGGCCGTGGTGACCGAGGTCTGCGGCCTGCCCGAGACCGTCCGCGCCGGGGAGACCGGCCTCTGCGTCCGGCCGGCCGACACGGACTCGCTGGCGGCGGCCGTAAAGGTGCTGGCGATAACCCCGGAACTGCGAGAGCGCATGGGAACGGCGGCCGCCAAGTGGGCTCTCTCTTCCGACGAGAACGGCGAGGCCAGGTTCGGGCCGGAGAGCATGAACCGCAAGCTGCTGGCGCTCTACCGGGAACTGCTGTCACGGACGCGCTGAAAGCCCGCCTGCGGGGGAAAGAACCGGGTATTAAAGCCCGGTTTTTTTTGTTATACTTTTTATATAGGCTTTCAGCACCCAGCGCGACTTTTTGGCAGCCCGACACAGCCTGTACTCCCGCCGGGCGCACGCCGCGCCAGCAGCAAAAATAACGACCCGGAGGTCCTATGCCGAAGATGGAAGTTGACGTGGACAAATGCAAAGGCTGTTACCTTTGCATACAGGTCTGCCCCAAGAAATGCATCGAGAAGTCCGACAAGTTCTCCAAGACCGGCTACTACCCGGCCAAGGACTCCAAGGAAGGCTGCTGCATAGCCTGCCTGGCCTGCGCGCGCATCTGCCCCGACCTCGCCGTCAGGGTCTATAAATAAGGAGAGCAACCATGGCTGAAAAGAAACTCTGGAAAGGCAACGAGGCGCTCGCGGAAGGCGCCATCCGCGCCGGCTGCCGCTTCTTCGCCGGCTACCCGATAACCCCTCAGAACGAGGTCCCCGAATACATGAGCTGGCGCCTGCCGCAGGTGGGCGGCGCCTTCCTGCAGTCCGAATCCGAGGTCGCGGCCATCAACACGGTCTACGGCGCGGCCGCCACCGGCGTGCGCTGCATGACCTCCTCGTCCAGCCCCGGCATCAGCCTCAAGCAGGAGGGCATCTCCTACGCGGCCGGCGCCGACCTGCCGATCTTCATCGGCAACGTGATGCGCGGCGGTCCCGGCCTCGGCAACATAGCCGGCGCGCAGGGCGACTACTGGCAGGCCACCCGCGGCGGCGGCCACGGCGACTACCGCACGTTCGTCATGGCGCCCAACGGCGTCAACGAGATGGCCAACTTCCCGCACAAGTGCTTCGAGGTCTCTTTCAAGTACCGCATCCCCTCGATGGTGCTGGCGGACGGCATCATCGGCCAGATGATGGAGCCCGTCGAGTTCAAGAACCCCGAGGTCGACGTGAAGACCCTGAAGGAGCCCGAGTGGGCGCTGGGCAAGTGCGAGGGCCGCGCCAAGCGCATCGTGAAGTCCTACGACCTGCGCGAGGGCTACCTCGAGGTCATGGTCAACGAGCGCGTCAAGCGCTACAAGCAGATCGAGCAGAACGAGGTGATGTACGAGGAGAAGATGATAGAGGACGCCGACATCGTGATGGTGGCCTACGGCACCGCGGCCCGCATCTCCTCGGCCGCGCTGAAGATCGCCCGCGAGAAAGGCCTGAAGGTGGGCCTGTTCCGCCCGATCACGCTGTGGCCGTTCCCGAAGGCCCGGCTGGCCGAGCTCGGCAACCGCGTCAAGAAGTTCGTCGCGGTCGAGATGAGCCTGGGCCAGATGGTCGAGGACGTACAGCTCTCGCTCAACGGCAAGTCGCAGGTCTACCTGCACGCCAAGCCCGGCGCGTCGATCATCACCGCCGAGGAAGTGGTCAAGACCCTCGAGTCCATCTCCAAGAAGGAGGCCAAAGAATATGCAGCTGTTAAATAAGCGCCCCGAATCCCTGCTGGACGTCAAGATGCACTACTGCCCCGGTTGCGGGCACGGCATCATACACCGCCTCGTCGCCGAGGTAATGGACGAGCTCGGCATCCGCGGCCGCACGATAGGCGTGGCGCCCGTCGGCTGCGCGGTGTTCGCCGACACGTACTTCAACTGCGACATGATCCAGGGCCCGCACGGCCGCGGCCCGGCCGAGGCCACCGGGATCAAGCGCGCCAAGCCGGACACGATAGTTTTCAGCTACCAGGGCGACGGCGACCTGGCCTCCATCGGCATGGCCGAGATCGTGCACGCGGCCATCCGCGGCGAGAACATCACCGTGATCTTCGTGAACAACGCGATCTACGGCATGACCGGCGGCCAGATGGCGCCGACCACGCTGATAGGCCAGAAGGCCACCACCTGCGTGGACGGCCGCACCGCCAAGCAGGCCGGCTACCCGATCAAGATGTCGGAGATGCTGGCCACGATAGACGGCGCCACCTACATCGAGCGCACCACCGTGCACACCAACCCCGGCGTCATCAAGACGAAGGCCGCTATAAAGAAGGCCTTCCAGACGCAGATCGACGGCAAGGGCTTCTCGATGGTGGAGATACTCAGCATGTGTCCGACCAACTGGGGCACGCGCCTCGACAACCCTTCCGAAGCCACCAAGTTCGTGGCGGAAGGCATGCTGCCCGTGTTCCCGCTCGGCGTGTACAAGGACGCCTGCGCGGCCGACAAGAAATAACGGAGGACTTTAACATGTACCAAGGCATAAAGATATCCGGTTTCGGCGGCCAGGGCGTCATCTCCGCCGGCTATCTGCTGGCGCAGGCCGGCATGATGGAGGGCAAGGAGGTCAGCTTCTTCCCGGCTTACGGCGCCGAGATGCGCGGCGGCACGGCCAACTGCTCCGTGGTGGTGGCCTCCGAGGAGGTCTCCACCCCGATCGTGTCCACGCCGGACACCGCGATCGTGCTCAACGAGCCCTCGCTCGCCAAGTTCGAACCTTCGGTGAAGCCCGGCGGCCTGCTGATCATCAACAGCTCGCTGGTCAACTCCAAGGCCACCCGCAAGGACATAAAGGTGATGTACGTGCCCTGCAACGAGATCGCGGCCGAGATCGGCAACCCCAAGGCCATGAACATGGTGGCGCTGGGAGCCTTCTCCGCGGCGACCGGCGCGATGACCGTAGACGCGATAGCCAAGGCGCTGCCCAAGGTCTACAAGAAGCTCAAGCCCGAGGTCATCGAGCTCAACGTGAAGGCCCTCAAGCGCGGCGCGGAGTTCAAGGCCTGAGCCCTTCTCACCCGCGGACAGGAAGGCCCGGGCAACACCCGGGCCTTCTTATTTGGGGCGGGAGGGGAGGCGTTGGCACCGAAATTGCTCCCCGGAAGACAGCGCACTCATATTTTAATAAGATATACCTATGCACCACGGCGATCACGACGACGGGCAGGACCCCAAGGAACAGATAAATTACAAGGCGGCCTTCGGGCTGCTGTCCCGCCTCGTCCTCGAGCGCAAGGGGCCGTTCGCGGTCGCGGCGCTCTACATGACGGCGGCCACGCTGCTGAGCCTGCTGATCCCGGTCATAACCAAGTACATCATCGACACCGCCCTGCCCGCCATGAACGCCCGCGGCCTGCTGGCGGCCGTCGGCGGCTACCTCGGCGTCACCCTGCTCTACCTCTACTTCAACTACCTCCAGGTCGCCCAGCTCGCGCGCGCCGGCCAGGACACCATCGTCCACCTGAAGCGGCGCCTGCTGCGGCACATGCTCTCGCAGGACCTGGAATTCTACTCGGCCACCCCGGTAGGCCGCCTCACCGCCCGCGTCCAGTCCGACACCAGCACGCTCTACGCCCTCTTCACCAACACCGTCATCACGATCCTCAACGACGTGCTGATGTTCTGCGTGGCCTTCGGGGTGATGTTCCATTTCAACCGCAGGCTGTCCATGGTCCTGCTGCCGGTCTTCCCGGTGCTCGTCCTGATGGGGTGGGGGTACGCCCGGATCACCTCCCCGATGTTCGTGAAGGTCCGCAAGCTGGCGGCCGAGGTGCCCGGGTTCCTGACCGAGCAGCTCAACGGCATCGGCGTGCTGCAGGCCTTCAGCCGCGAAGCCGACGCCAGCGCCAAGATGGAGGACCTCAACAAGCGCAAGTTCTCAGCCGAGATCCGCGTCGAGCTCTACGGCGTGCTCTTCTTCACTTCGATAGTGGCCCTGCAGCCCATCGCCACGGCGGGGATCTTCGGCTACGGCGGCACCCAGGTGCTGGCCGGCAAGATGACGGTCGGCGTGGTCGTGATGTTCCTGCTCTACCTCGGCTACCTGTTCGAACCCATCTTCCGCCTGTCCGACCACCTCAGCGTCATCCAGCGCTCGTTCTCGGCCGGCCACCGCATCGCGAAGATCCTCGCCATGAAGCCCCGGCTGACGGACCCGGAGAAACCGCACTACCTGACCAGCGTGCGCGAGGCCATCGAGTTCCGCAACGTCTGGATGCGCTACAAGGAGGATTCCGCCTGGGTGCTGAAGGACGTCTCTTTCCGCCTGCCGCGCGGGCAGAGCCTCGCCATCCTCGGCGAGACCGGCGGCGGCAAGACCACAGTCACCAGCCTCCTCTTCCGCTTCTACGACTTCCAGAAAGGCCATATCGAGATCGACGGGACCGACCTGCGGAAGGTCAGCCTGGGCTCGCTGCGCCAGGCGATCGGCCTCGTGCAGCAGGACATCTACCTGTTCCCGGGCACCGTGATGGACAACCTGAAGCTGATGGACGCCTCGATACCGGACAGCCGCGTCCACGACGCGATCCGCACGATGGGCCTGGACGGCTTCTTCAAGAAGCACCCGCTCGACAAGAAAGTGCAGGAGAAGGGGGCCAACCTCTCTATCGGCGAGAAGCAGGTGATCTCGCTGGCCCGCGCGATGGTGCTGGACCAGGAAGTCCTGGTCCTCGACGAGGCGACCTCCAACATGGACCCGCACACGGAGCGGGCCATCACCGGCGCCATCAAGAGCCTGATAAAGCACAAGACCGTCATCGTCATCGCCCACCGCCTCTCCACCGTCAGGAGCGCCGACCGCATCATGATGATCTCCGGCGGCGAGGTCAAGGAGCTCGGCACCCACGACGAGCTGCTGGCCAGGGACGGGCTCTACGCCAAATACTACCGGCTGCAGTTCGGGGAGGCCGCATGATCGCAAGTCTCAAGTGGCTCTATCCCTACTGGCGCCGGCACTCCGGCAGGATGCTCCTCATCGTGACGCTGGGCATGGCCAGCGCGGCGCTGCAGGCCTATAACCCGGTACTGATCAAGAACATCGTCAACGGCCTGAGCCAGAGCCCGACCCAGGAGTACCTGCGCCACAACGTGCTGCTGATCCTCGGCGTGGGGCTCGGGATGTTCCTGACCAGCGCGATGGCGATGCGCAACCGCGCCGTGATGAACATGACGCTGGAATGGGAGATCCGGCGGGACGTCTTCGACCACGTCGTCACGATGGACCGCAACTTCTTCCACCGCTTCACGACCGGCGACCTCGTGACCCGCATGGCCGACGACATCTCGGACAAGATCTCCTGGTTCGCCTGCTCCGGGGTGTTCCGCTTCATCCAGGCCTGTTTCACGCTGACGGCCTCCGTCGGCATGATGCTGTACCTGAACCCGCTCTTCGCGCTCTGCGTGCTGCTGCCGCTGCCGCTCGTGCTGCTGTTCTCGATAAGGACCGGCAGGCTGCTGACCGGCAAATACAAGGAACTGCAGGAATCCATAACCGAGCTGTTCGACTTCCTGGAGACCTGCTTCACCGGCGTGCGCGTGATCAAGGCCAACGCCAAGGAGGAGTCGCAGCTGGGCTTCTTCGCCTCCAGGACCGCCGCCCAGCGCGAGGCCGAGGTCTCCACCGCCAAGCTGCAGGTCCTGTTCTCCTATTTCTGGCACGAGGCGGGCTTCGTCTCCACCGCCCTGCTGTTCGCGGCCGGCGGCCTGCTGGTCATAAACCACAAGGCGACGCTGGGCGAACTTATCGCCTTCCAGTTCTACGCCACCATGGTGGTCGGCCCGCTGATGGACATCAGCCAGTTCGTCGTGACCGGCAACCGGGCCGGCGTCTCCATCAAGCGCGTGGACGAGCTGCTGAAGGCGCGCTCCTCGCTGAAGATGGGCCTCGGCGACAGGACCACGCCGGACCATATCACCGAGCTGGAGTTCCGCGGCGCGGGCCTGAAGAGCCCCAAGGGCGAGGCGATGCTGGTCCACGGCGTCACCTTCAAGGCGCACCGGGGCCAGCGCGTGGCCGTGGTGGGCAAGATCGGCTCCGGCAAATCCACGCTGCTGTCGCTGGCGCTGCGCCTCAGCGAGCACGACGCGGGGGACATGCTGGTGAACGGCAGGAACATCCGGGAGTGGGACCTGCGCCTCTTCCGCGAGCGGGTGGGCTACACTTCGCAGGAGGCGGCCATCTTCAGCGGCACGCTGCGCGACAACATCCTGATGGACCGCAAGTTCGGCGTGACCGACGGCATGTTCGAGAAGGCGCTCGCCACCGCCCAGCTCAAGCAGGAACTGCACAAGTTCCCGAAGGGGCTCGACACCGTGGTCGGCACCCGGGGCTTCGCCCTGTCGGGCGGACAGAAGCAGCGCGTGGCCATAGCCCGGGCCCTGCTGACCGGCCCCGACGTCCTGCTGCTGGACGACGCTACCAGCGCGATGGACGCGCAGACCGAGCATCTTTTCTGGCAGGCCTTCCGCCGGGAGCACCCGGAAGCGCTGTGCCTGGCCGTGACGCACCGCGTCAATACGATCGAGACCTCGGACCTCATCCTGGTCCTCGACGAGGGGCGCCTGGCGGAGAAGGGCACCCACGCGGAGCTGATAGCCGCCGGCGGCGTCTACCGGCAGATCTACGAGCGCCAGAAGCTGCAGGAAGAGCTCGGCCCCGCCGCGGCCTGAAGCAGGCGCGGTCAGGGACGAAAAAGCCGCCCGTAGGGCGGCTTTTTCGCGTTAGGCGGCTAGATTCAATAGGGGTCGAACGGAGCGTCGTAGCGGACCTTGACCGAGGCCTGCGAAACGTTGCCGTCGGCGTCGCGGAGCGTGACGGTGACGACGTCGTCGCCCTTTTTCCAGGCCGCCGGAGGCGGCAGGCGCAGGCGCAGGGCGGCGGAAGGGAGCGTATCGCCGCCGGAGCGGGCGGAAAGCTGCAGGCGGCTGGTATAGCCGTAAAGCGGGCGAGAGACCTCCGCTTCGAGGACGCCGCGGCGGTTGTCATAGGCGGTCAGGCTGACGTCCACCGGCGCCAGCCTGGAATCCTCGGTCTTCAGCGCGCTGAAAGCCCCGGCCACCGGCGGCAGGCGCCTGGCAGCCGCCCGCAGCACGCCGGCCGTATAGACGGCGGCCTGCAGCATCTGGCGGTCCATGATCCCGGGGCTGACCTTGATATCGTAAGTGTCCTTGCCGCCGGAGTAACGGCTCCAGGGGCCTTTAGTGGCGTCGCTGCCCGCGGCCGGCGAGCCGGGGGCGGCCGGCCAGTAGGGCGCGCCGGTCGCCGGGTCTCTCCACCCGGCCAGGTGGGCGCGGGTATCGTCCTGCAGCGCCTGGTAATAGGCATACGGTTCGGCGTCCGGCAGCAGGAGGGCCTGCACCTTGCCCTTGAGCTTGCCGAAAAGGCCCAGGTCCTTCTTTATGGCTTTCTCGAACCTGTCCCCGAAAGTGATGACGTGGTTGATATTGGCGGCGTGGGCCGGGACGGCCTGGTCCTGCGTGAGGTGCGCCACGAGGCCTATCTCGTAATAGGCGCGGGGGAAATCGAGGTCGCGGTAATCCTTCAGGGCCCGCTCCCAGAGCTTCTTCGTGTCGCCGCCGTTCGCGAAGATGGACGGATGCCCGTTCTCGCTGGCCATGCCGCCCCTGAGGCCCAGTACCTCCTCGTCCTGCTGCCCCTCGCCGTAGGGGGGCGGCTCCACCCTGACCTCTCCGGCGAAAGGGTAAAAGCCGCTTTCGGGGTCCTCTCCGGAAATGCCCAGCACCAGGGCGGTGTCGAAATAGCCGTGCGAGGCGGTAGGCCAGCGGCCCTGCTCTACGGCCGGGGCGGCCTCGGCCGGCGGCGCCGCGGGGACGTCCTGGACGCCGGCGGCGCCGTAAAGCTGCAGGACGGAAGGGGGTTGGGAACTGACCGGGAAGGGGAAAGCCGCGAGGGTGCAGAACAGGGCCGCGGAACGTTTTACCATGTATATATAATAGCGCCGGGGCGGCCCGGTTCCAAGGGCCCAAAGTCCCGGTCGTGCGCGGGCAAACGGCCTACAGGAAAGCCGTCATGGCCCGGTCGTAAAGGTAGAGCAGGGGGAAGAAGACCAGCGTGGAGAACAGGATGCTCTGCCCGACCAGCTCCTCGTCGAAGCCGAATTCCCGGGCCACGATGTAGTTCATCACGGCGACCGGCATCACCATCTCGAGGAAGAGCACGCGCGGCACCAGCCCGGTATAGCCGAAAGCCCGCGCGGTCAGCAGGAAGACGGCCGGCAGGACCAGCAGCTTCAGCGCGCCGACCAGGGCGATGCGCGGCAGATTGTGGGCGATCTTCTTGCCGTAGAGCCCTACGCCCAGCGTGAACAGCGACAGCGGCAGCGTAGTGGAACCGATGTCGCCCAGCACGCGGCGGGCCAGCGCCGGGATATGCAGGCCCAGGCCGGCGATCAAAAGCCCCGCCACCGAGGCCCACAGCACCACGCTGCGGCCCAAGAGCCGCGCGAAACTCGCCGGGGGACAGTCCCGCTCGCAGACCGAGCTCATCAGCAGGAAGCCGAAAGTGAAGATGACGATGTTCTGCACCGAGGAGGCGATGGCGGCGTAGCCCAGCGCCTCCGCCCCGAGGCGCATCGAGACCACTGGAAAACCCAGGTAGACGGTATTGCCGAGCGCCGTGACGATGATCAGCAGCCGGGCCAGGCGCCAGTCCGCCTTGCCGGCCTTCCAGAGTGCCCAGCACGCGGCCATCAGGGCCGCGAGCGGCAGCGTATTGGCCGCGAAGAAGCGCCAGCCCAGGCCGCCCAGCGGCGTGTCGGCGATCTTCAGCACGATGAGGGCCGGCAGGGCGAGGTAATAGAGGTACTGGTTGAAGGCGTGCTCGGCGCCCTCGCCTATTATGCCGAGGCGCCTGAACAGCCAGCCGGCCGCCAGCACGAGGACCAGGTTGGCGATAATGACGGTCATCTGAAAAGCGTCAGCACTATGACCTGGGAGAGGATCACGCGCAGGATCATCACCAGGGGATAGACGGTGGCGTACGACATCGCCGGCAGGTTGGAGGGGCTCATCGAGTTGGCGAAGGCCAGCGCGGGCGGGTCCGTCATCGAGCCGGCGAGCGCGCCGCACAGGGACAGGTAATTGAGCTTGAACCGGGCCTTGGCCAGCACGCCCAGCGCGAGGATCGGCAGCACGGTGATCAGGAAGGAGAACAGCACGATCGACGCGCCGTTGCCGTGTATCAGCGTGTAGAAGAACTGCCCGCCCGCCTTCAGGCCCACGCAGGACAGGAACAGCACTATCCCCAGCTCCCTGAGCATCAGGTTGCCGGCGGGCGGCAGGTACCAGTTCAGCGGGCCGATATGCTGCACGTAGCTGAGGATTATGGCCATGATCAGCGGCCCGCCGGCCAGGCCCAGTTTGACCGGGGTCGAGAGCCCCGGGATGGCTATCGGCAGGGAGCCCAGCAGCACGCCGGCGGCGATACCGATGAAAGCCGGGATGAGCTGCGGATGGTTCAGGTCCTTCGGGGAGTTGCCCAGGCGCTCGGCCGCCTTGGCCACGGCCGCCTCCTCGCCGACGATGACGAGGTTGTCGGCGAACTGCAGCGTATAGGAATCCGAGACGATGAACTCCACGTCGGCCCTGGCCGCGCGGGTGACCGCCACGTCGTACTGGGACTCGAGCCCCAGTTCGTCCACCGTCCGGCCGATGACGTCCTTATGCGTGACGATGACGCGGGAATTGATGATGCGGCTCGGCAGCTTCTTCAGGTCCGTCCCGCTGCGGGAGCCGACCACCAGCGTGAACTTGCGGACGTTCTCCTCGAGGCCCACGGCCAGCAGCACGTCGCCGGCGTGCACTACGGTGTCGTCGTGCGCCACGCCCAGCCGGCCGTCGTGATAGACGCGGGAGACCACGACGCCGAGCTCGTTCACGGCGGGGATGTCCTTTATCCTGAGCCCGTCCAGGTTCTTATTCTCGACCAGCACGCTCGCGTTGATCAGCGCGGCGGCCGCCCTGTCGGAGTGGACCTCGAGCATGTCCTTCTCGGACTGCGCCGGGAACAGGCGGCGGATCAGCAGCATGGTCAGGATGATGCCCATGATAGCGCCCGGGTAGGCCAGCGCGTAGCCGACCGAGGCGGCGTTGGCCGCGTCGGGACTGACGGCGCCGAGGGCCTGCTGCGCGGCGGCCAGCGACGGGGTATTGGTCACGGCGCCGGAATACATACCGACGGCCGTGGGTATGTCGAAGCCGGCCAGGCGCGCGGCGGCCAGCATCACGCCTATGCCGCCCAGCACGACGGCGGCGGCCAGCAGGTTGAGCTTCAAGCCCTGCTTGCGGAAAGAGGAGAAGAAG
>JAJZRA010000019.1 GCA_021847485.1 bacterium | reverse complement strand
TCCGGGTTCGATAGGCCTGACGCGGGCCCGGGGGTTGGAAAAAGCCTCCGGGGTGGAGCGAAGCGACACAACTCGCACCGAGCTTGCGTAAGCGCGAGGTCCGAGGTAGGCAGGCGCGCGCACGGTGTGAGGCCGGGCGAAGAGCGAAGCATAATTATGCTTCGCGTCCCGGCCGCAAGAGCGCAGGCAATTTTCTCAGCGAAAAATTGCCGAGCTGGGGTCGCGGAAAGCCGCTATGCGGCTTATCCGTGACCGCGACGCCGGTTTTTCCGGCCCCCGGGCCCGTGGCAGGCTGCACGGGATACGGGCCCACCGACTTGGTGGACCGACCTTTTAAGCGGCCAGTTCGAACATGCGGTCTATGGCGACCTTGGCCTTCGCGGCCACGGCGGGCGGCACGGTCACTTCCTCGGCGGAGGCCGGGTCGCGCAGCAGGGCCGCCACGCTCTCGAGCGTGATGCTCTTCATGTACGGGCAGAGCCGGCACATCGCTATGAAATTCTTCTCCGGGAAGCGGAGCTTCGCCAGCTCGCCGAAGCCGCACTCCGTCACCAGCAGGTAGGCCGAGGCGTCCGTGCTCTCCACGTAGCGCATCATGTCGCCGGTGCCGCCCATGAAGTCCACGGCCTTGATCAGCTCCGCCGGGCACTCCGCGTGCGCCAGCGCGACCAGGCCGGGGTAGCGCTTCCGGTAGACGTCCACCAGCTCCGGCTTGAACCGCTCGTGCACCACGCAGGTGCCGTGCCAGAGTACGATGTCCTTCCCCGGCGTCTTGCCGAGCGCCTTGGCGAGGTTGGCGCCCATGAAGCGGTCCGGGATGAAGATCACCCGGTCGTGCTTCTCGTACATGCGGCGCAGGATCCTCTCGGCGTTGGCGCTCGTGACGATGCAGTCCGACTCGGCCTTCACCTCGGCCGAGGTGTTGATATAGGTGACGACCGGCAGGCCGGGGTGTTCGGCCTTCAGCTTGCGCACGTCGGCGGCGGTGATGGCTTCGGAAAGGGAGCAGCCGGCCCGCTTCGACGGGACGTAGACCTTCTTCGACGGGTTGAGGATCTTGGCCGTCTCGGCCATGAAGTGCACGCCGCAGAAAACTATGACGTCGGCGGAGGTCCTGCGGCAGTCGTCGGCGAGCTTGTAGGAATCGCCGACGAGGTCGCCTATCCCCAGGATGATGTCCGGGGTCTGGTAGACGTGCGCGCAGACCACCGCGTTGCGCTCGCGCTTCAGCCGGTCGATCTCCAGCGTCAGCGCGGCGACCTTCTCGATGTCCCCTTCCACGCAGCGGCGGTGCAGCCCCAGCGAGGTCAGCCTCTTTATCTCTTCGGCGAGAGCCCGGTCCATATCAGCCCTTCAGCGTCCACTTGCCCATGATGTCGGGGTGGTTGGTGAAGATCCCGTCCACGCCTATGGCCTGCATCCGCCTGGCGTCCTTCCCGGTGTTGACGGTGTAGATACAGACGTTGAAACCGGCCTTCCTGATGCGCGAGACGTTGGTCTTGAAGGCCAGGCGCAGCGCCATGTGGAAATTGACCGCGCGCACGGCCCTGGCCCGGCGGATGGCCGGCAGCAGCAGCACGGTGCTAAGCCCGTGACCCAGGAAGGCCAGCTTCAGGTCGTGGGACAGTTCCCGGAAGCGCTTGAGCGTGCCGTGGTCGAAGCTGGACACCACGGCCTTGGCGAACAGCCCGGGCCGGCTGTTGATGAAATCCAGCAACTGCTCCTCGATGCCGGGGTAGACGTTGCCGTCGTTCTTCACCTCGAAGTTCAGCCAGTCGGCGGCGGGCTCGATGACGTCGATGACCTCCTCCAGCCGAGGCACGCGCTGGAAGGCCCGGTCCGGCCGGTAGTGGAAGGCCACGTTGATCCTCTTCAGCTCGGCCCAGGCCAGGTCGGCTATCTTCACGTCCCTGCCGGAGGTCTTCAGCAGCGAATAGTCGTGGTGCACCACGAGGATGCCGTCCTTCGTGCGGTGGACGTCGAACTCGAAGTCCCGCGACCCCATCTCCACGGCCAGCCTGAAAGCCTTCAGGGTGTTCTCGGGCGCGTAGGCGGAGGCGCCGCGGTGGGAGATTATTTTCATACGAAGACCTTCCTTATCTCGGCGAACCGCTCCTCGGAATAGTCGAAGCCGAACATCTTATCGCGCTCGGAGCCGGGGCCGTGGAAATCGGTGCCGGCCGTCACGAACAGCCCGTGGCGGGCGGCCAGGGCCACGAACTCCCGCGTGGCCGCGCCTGTATGGGCCGGGTAGAAGGCCTCCAGGCCCTCCAGCCCGGCGTCCTTCCAGGCGGGCAGGTCCAGCACCTTGGCCACCACGCCGGGGTGGGCCACCACGGCCCTGCCGCCGGCGGCCCGGACGGCCTTTATGGCCTCCTGCACCGTGGGGCCGTTGGGCGGCACGTAGGCGGGCGCGCCGGGCGCCAGGTAGCGCTTGAAGGCCTGGCTGCGGGTGGGCACCAGCTTGCGGGCGCGCAGCACGTCGGCCACGTGCGGCCGGCCGACGGTGCGGCCGCTCAGGTCCGGCAGGTCGGAGAAGGCGATGTCGATGCCGAGCCCCCTGAGCAGCTCCAGGATCTTCTTTACCCGGGCTATCCGGCGCTCGCGGAAGCCGGCCAGCGCGGCCGCGAAGGCGGGGTCGGCAGGGTTCACGCCGTAGCCCAGGATGTGCAGGTTCTCGTGCAGCCCGGTGCTGATCTCCACGCCGTAGCAGTAGGCTATGCCCTCGGCTTTCAGCGCCGGCCCCATCTCGGCCCAGCCGCCGGTCATGTCGTGGTCGGTCAGCGAAAAATAGGTTATCCCGGCGCGCGCGGCCTCGCGGGCCAGCTGCGCCGGCGTAAGAGTGCCGTCGGAGAAGGTGGAGTGGGTGTGGAGGTTGATCAGCGCCATACCTGACGGCGCGGACCGGCGGAGCCCGCTGGGGTCCCGGCCGGTCCGCGCGCGTGAAGCCTTCGGCTCAGCCTACCGCGACTTCCTTGACCTCGGGGACCTCTTCCCGGATCATGCGCTCGACGACGTTCTTCAGCGTCATCGTGGCGTGCGGGCAGCAGCCGCAGGCGCCGGTCAGGCGCACGGTGACGACGCCCTTGGCCTCGTCCACCCCGACCAGCTCCACCGAACCGCCGTCGGCGGCCAGCATCGGCTTTATCTTCTCTATAACGGCAACGACCTTGTCTTTCATAAGAAGCGCTCCTTAGATATCTAAATTATAGCACGTCCGGCTCAAGAGCCGCTCAAGGGCGGCCTTTTTAGTAGAATCTAGGCATGCCGAAGAACTTCAAGCCGCGCCTCGGCGCCGGGGACCTGGGTTTCACCGACCTGTTCGGAGGCCGCCGGGTGCCCAAGACCCACCGCCGCGTCAAGCTGAACGCCCTGATCGACGACCTGAACGCCCTGATAGGCCTGCTGAAGACCGGCGTACGCGAGGCCGCGCTGCGCCGCGAGCTGACCGCCGCCCAGTCCGGGCTGGTCAGGGCCTCCGCGCTGATAGCCGGGATGAAAGGCGACATGAAGGCCGAGACCGGGGCGCTGGAGGCGGTCATCGAGGCCCGCGCGGCCAGGGTGAAGCCGCCCAGGAAGTTCGTCCTGCCCGGCGTCAACGAGACCGAGGCGCTGGCCCACCTCGCCCGCGCCAAGACCCGCGTCTGCGAGGTCCTGGCCTGGGAAATAAAGGCCAGGGCCCCCGCCGTCTACCTGAACCGCCTTTCCGACCACCTTTTCCTGGCCGCCCTGTCCGCCGCGAAGAAATAGCCCGCGCGGGGATAAAAAAAGACCGCCCCGGCCGGAGCGGTCTTTTTTTTGCGGCGGCCGGGGTTACATGCGTTCGGGGGCCGAGACGCCCAGCATGCCGAGGCCGCGGGCTATCATGGACTTCACCGCTTTCAGCAGGAACAGCCTGTAGGCGGTGACTTCCCTGTTCTCAGGGTCCAGCACCTTGTGCTGGTCGTAGAACGAATGGAACAGCGCCGCGAGCTCCGTCAGGTAGGTGGTCAGGTGGTGGGGGGAATTGTCGCGGGCGCAGTCGGCCAGCGTCTTCTCCATCCACAGCAGCTTCAGCATCAGCGCCCGCTCCTCGGGGTTTATCGCGGCCTTGGCCTCGTCGAAAGAGGCCGCCGGGTCCACGCCCTTGGCCGGAGCGTTATCGAAGATGGAGCAGATGCGGGCGTGCACGTACTGCACGTAATAGACCGGGTTCTCGTTCGACTGCTTCTTGGCGAGCTCGACGTCGAAGTTCAGGTGCGTGTTCGGGCCGCGCGAGGCGAAGAAGAACCGGCAGGCGTCCGTGCCCACGTCCTCTATCAGCTCTTTAAGCGAGATGAAGTCGCCGGCGCGCTTGGACATCTTCACGACTTCCTTGCCGCGCAGCAGCGAGACCTGCTGGTGAATGATGACCTTGAACGTGCCCTTCTCGGAGCCGAGCGCCTTCACGGCGGCCTCCATGCGCGGCACGTAGCCGTGGTGGTCGGCGCCCCAGATGTCGATCAGGCGGCGGAAGCCGCGGGAGAACTTGTTGAGGTGGTAGGCGATGTCGTTGAGGAAATAGGTATTGCGGCCGTCGGCCTTCACCAGCACGCGGTCCTTGTCGTCGCTGTCCAGCTCCGAGGCGGCGCCGAACCAGACGGCGCCTTCCTTCTCGTAGGCCATGCCGCGGGCCTTCAGCGTCTCCAGCGCGGCCTTCGGCCCGCCGGCGTCGTGCAGCTCGCTCTCCATGAACCAGCGGTCGAAATGCACGCCGAAGGCGGCCATGTCGGCCTTGTGCAGCTTCAGCATCTCCGTGACCGCGTACCCGGAAAATTGCGCGTCGGTCCAGCCGGCGGCCTCTTTAGGCAGCGCGGCGGCCATGTCCTTCAGGTAATCGCCGTGATAGCCGTCCTCGGGGGGCTCCTTGCCCTCCAGGCGCGCCTTCAGGGACAGGCCCAGCTTCTCCACCTGGCGGCCGACGTTGTTGACGTAAAATTCAGTGGCCACCTCGGCGCCGAGCTCCTTCCAGATGCGGGCGAGGCTGTCGCCCAGCGTGGCGCCGCGGCCGCTGGCGAGATGCATGGGGCCGGTCGGGTTGGCCGAGACGAACTCGAGGTTTATCTTCTCGCCGGCGTACTCGGGCCGGTGGAAACAGCCCGGCTTCTCCAGGTCCTTCAGCGCGGCGAACAGGAATGCCGGAGAGAACTTCACGTTGACGAAGCCGGGCGGGACGACCTCGGCGTCCACGGCGCCGGCGAGCGCGGCCTTGAGCTCCTCGGCTATCTTGAGCGGCGGCTTCTTAAGGAGCTTCGCGCCGGCTATCGGCCAGGCTATCGAGGCGTCGGCCTTGATATGCGGCGGCGGGGCGGCCAGCGCGAAGGGCGCCGCGGCCGCGTCGTCGAGCGAGAAGGCCGCCTTGGCGCGGGCCTTGAGGTCTTTTTCCAGTTCGGATATCTTCATCGGTGAGCCTTGGGGGTAAAATAAAGCGCCGGCCCGCGGTGGAGCGGGTCCGGCGCGCGCGGCGGGTCACTTCTTCTTCGAGGTTTTCCCGGCCGGCCTCTTCGCGGCTTTTTTAACGGCCTTGCCGGCGGGTCTCTTCGGGGCCTTCTTTACGGACCTTTTCACGGCCTTTTTCGCCGCGGCTTTCTTCGCCGGGGCCTTTTTGGCCGGGGCTTTCTTCGCGGCCTTTTTGACCGGTTTCGCCGCGGGTTTCTTCGCCGGGGCCTTTTTAACGACGGCCGGGGCGGAGGGCGGCTCCTGCCACTCCACGGGCTTCGCCCCTTCGTAGACCTTGTCGATGGCGTAGAAGCCGGCGGCGTGCGCGTCGTAGACGTGCACGAGGACGCCGCCGTAGTCCAGCACCTTCCAGTTCCTGGAGCGCATGCCGTCCTTGTGCAGGCAGTAGACGCCCTCGTGCTTGAGCTTGACGACGACCTCCTCCTCCACGGCCTCGAGCTGCGGCGCGGACTCCACGCGCATCAGCACGGCGTAATCGGCCAGCGGGGACCGCCCGGCCAGGTCCAGCACTACGACCGGCTCGGCCTTCTTGGAGTCGCCGGCGCGCGCCGCTATCAGGGCTATCTTCTTGAAGCTGCTTTTGGGGGTGCTCATATGGTGTTCTTCGTCTTCCTAAGCTTTTCCAGCATCGCGGCCTCGGCCTGGTGCTCTATGTTGATCATCGCCGAGCCCGCTATGGAGGATATTGTATTAAATATGGTGGCGAGGTTGTTCCGCTCCACCCCGGAGAGGGGCTCCTTGCGCTCGAAGACGGCGCAGGCCAGCCGCCGCCCGCCGGCCGAGCATTCGAGCACGTAGCGGCGGTCGCCGCTCCAGCCGCTCTCGGGGCGGACCGGCAGCGGCGGGGGCTCCGCCGGGAAGGCGTCCCTGGCGTAGACCTCCTCGTACTCCTCGTTGAACACGTTGTAGACGTAGGCGCGCGCGTTCCACTCCCCCTCGAGGTAGGGGCGCACCTCGTTCATCACCGCGCGCAGGAACTCGGCCGGCGACGCGTGCCGCTCCAGCAGCAGCCGGCTCAGGTCGAAGAGCATGGTCAGCTCGCTGGAGGTGTGCTGCAGGCGGCGGAAGACGGTGCGCGTGATCGCGCTGAAGATGCCGATGCCGGTCCCCGGGTGCTCCGTGATGAACGAGAAGAACCGTTCGCGGCCCACCTCGTAGAGCGAGACGTCCTTCGAGGCGCGGGCCTGCGCGAAGCGCACCTGCCCCTCTATCACCGCCATTTCGCCGAAGAAGTCGCCGGCGGACAGGATCGCGAGCGTCTTGAACTCGCGGCCCTCCTCGTCCAGGCCCTTCTCGATGACGACCTCGCCGTCGACGATGATGTAGAGCGTGTCGCCGGTGCTCCGCTCCTTGAAGATCACGTCGCCGGCGGCGTACGAGGTCCGTTTGAAATAGCCCGAGAACTCCCCGAGCATGTCCTCCGAAAGGTCCTTGAAAAGGGGTATTTCCTTCAGTTTCGCGGTATCTGACATATGTGCCTCCGCCTCTTCCTCAATAAACCTGGCCGCCGGCTACACCGCGGCGCCGGCGCCGCAGAGCTTGCGCATGCCTTCCGCGTCGTGGGCCTTCGAGGCCGCGACCTCGATGTCCACGATCCCCTGCTTGACCAGCATCGCGAGAGCCCGGTCCATGGGCTGCATGCCGAACTTGGCGCCGGTCTCGATGGCGCTGTAGATCATGTGCGTCTTGCCCTCGCGGATGAGGTTCTGGATGGCGGGCGTCATCACCATGATCTCGCGCGCGGCCACGCGGCCCTTGCCGTCCTTGCGGGGCAGCAGGATCTGCGAGACCACGCCCTGCAGCGACGCGGCCAGCTGCACGCGGACCTGCGTCTGCTGGTGCGGCGGGAAGACGTCGATGATGCGGTCCACGGTGGACGGCGCGTCCTGCGTGTGGAGCGTCGCGAACGTCAGGTGGCCGGTCTCGGCGGCGGTGATCGTCAGCTGGATCGTCTCCAGGTCGCGCATCTCGCCGACGAGGATGACGTTGGGGTCCTCGCGCAGCGCGGCGCGCAGCGCGTTGTTGAACGAGCGCGTGTGCTGGCCTATCTCGCGCTGCCGCACGACGCAGGCCTTCGGTTCGTAGGTGAACTCTATCGGGTCCTCGACGGTGAGAATATGCTTTTTCTTGCCGATGTTGATCTGGTTGATCAGCGCGGCCAGCGTGGTGGACTTGCCGGAGCCGGTGGGGCCGGTGACGAGCACCAGGCCCTTGGGCAGGCCGGCGAAGTTGACTATCGAGGGCGGCAGGCCGAGCTGCTCGGGCGTCGGGATCACCGACGGGATCACGCGCATGACCGCCTCGACGCCGTTGCGGGCCACCAGCACGTTCAGCCGGAAGCGCGACACGCCGGTGATCGCGAACGAGCAGTCCAGTTCCCAGTCCTTCTCGAACTTGGCGCGCTGCTCGTCGTAGAGGGCCGAGTAAACGAGGGCCTTGGTCTGCTCCGCGGTCAGCGGGGCCGCCCCCTCCACCACGGGGATCATCTCGCCGTTCAGGCGCATCATCGGCGGCTTGTTGACGCAGATGTGGATGTCGCTCGAGCCGCGCTGAACGGCCGTCTTCAGGATCGTCACCATGTCCATAGCTTGCCTCCCGTCGGCGGCCCGCGCCGCCTACTTAAGTGCCTTCTCGTCGAAATCCGCCCCGAGCACCACCGCCGCGCCCGCGACGCTCTTCTGCGCCGGGTCCACGCGGATCTCGAGCCCGTCCAGGCCCAGCGCCGAGCGCAGCCTCAGCGCCGTGCCGTTGTCGGCGGAAAAACAAAGTATGCGCGTGCTCCTCTCCCTCCTGCGGTAGGAGGCCGCGGTTATCACGTCGAACCCCAGCCCCCGCAGGCGCCTGGCGGCGCGCTCGGCGAGGCCGTTGCGGCCGGAGGCGTTGAACACCTCCACCAGCGGCGCCGGGTCCGCTTCGGAGCCCGCTTCCAGCGCCGGGGCGGCGGCCTGCCTGGAGGCCTCCGTCAGCACGAAATCGGAGGCGGACAGGCCGGACAGCTCGGAAAAGAGAACGAACCTGTCGAAGCCGGAGATGTTGCCGGCCCGGCCCAGGCCGCGGGCCCAGGCGGCGGCGGAAAGGAAGAGAGCCGGCCTGGAGCGCCAGGCGTTGAGCGGCCCCAGCAGCGCCTCCAGGTCCGGCGCGGAGGAGACCGAGACGAAGAAGGTCTCGTCCCTGTCGGAATCCTGCAGCGAACCGGCCTGCCGGGCGAGGTCCGCCGCGCGGCGGCGGGGGTCCGTCCCCGGGCGCGGGCGGGCGTGGACGAAAGAATAGGCGTTCACGGTCCCGGCCCCCGGCCGGTAGACCAGCAGCACGGAGGAGCGCTCCCCCAGCGCGGCCACCCCGACGTCGTGCCCGCGCCAGACCGCGCCGGCCAGCGGCGACAGGTACTGCGCGGCGGCCAGCGCCAGCGAAGCCGCCAGGCCGGCGGCGAGGATCACCCGCGCTTTTTTGTCCGAAGGCTGTTCCATAGCTCCACGCTCAGGGGATGCACCCAGCCGCCCCCCGAGAACGCATAGGTAAGTTTAACATAATTAGCCGCGCGGAAAGCCGCGTCGAAATCCCGGAAGGCCAGCTCCCTCACCAGGCGCGCCTCCTCGAAATCCCTCCCGGGACAGGCCAGGTCGCAGACGTAGATCAGCCGCGCCAGCGGCCCCATGCCGGGCGCGCCGGTGGCGTGCAGCGCCACGGCCTCGGCGATCTCCGGGTCGCGCAGGCCGAAGAGCTCCCTGGCCCTCGCGGCGCCGGCCCACGCGTGCAGCAGCACCGGCGCCCGGCGGGCGGTCTCCTCGAACAGGGGGGCGCGCGGCGCGTGCCGCCCGGCGTAGCGGACCAGCGCGGCCGGCGGCAGCTCGCGGGCGCAGTCGTGGACCAGCGCGGCGGCGGCGGCCCGCTGAGCGGGCAAACCCAGCAGCGGGGCCAGCTTCACGGCGAGGCCGGCCGAATCCAGGCAGTGGGCGTAGCGGGACGGCGAGATCAGCCGGCGCAGGGCCGCCCGCTCGGCGGAGAAATAAAGGCCGCGCTCGCCGATGGCGCGCAGCACCGCCCGGTGCAGGCCGGGCGGCCGCCCTCCGAGGAAAAGCTCTCCGCGCAGGTCGCTGGAGGCCGCCCGGGGGAAGCGGCCGCGCAGCGCCTCGAAAGGCACGCCCCGCGCGGCGCGCGCGAAACCGGGCCGCAGCCCGACGAGCAGGCGGGCGCCCTTCAGCACGGAGCGCCAGCGGCGCCAGCGGGTGAAGCCGGCCAGGCAGTCCGAGCCCATCAGGAAATAGAGCTGGGAACCGGGGTGCCTGGCCCGGAAATAGGCCACGGTCTCGTAGGTGTAGACTACGCGCCGCAGGCCCGCCTCGAAGGAACTGATCCTCACGTCGGGCCGGCCCGCCAGGCCGGCCTCGCCGAGGGCGGCCTCCAGCAGGCGGCGGCGCTCGGCAAAGGGCACCGGCCGGAAATCCTTGAACGGCGTGCGGAAGCCGGGCACGAAATAGAGCGCCTCCGGCCGGAGCTGGCGCAGGGCGGCCGCGGCCAGCTCTATGTGGCCGCGGTGGGGCGGGTCGAAGCTGCCCCCGTAGATAACGATCGGTCTCTTTTCTGCAGGCACGCGTAAGCCTTCCCCGCCCCGGCGGACGGGCTATTTAGTATAATATACCTTTATATTTATACCAAACCTCACGGATATGGCACAAAAAAGAGACAATTGCATCATACTGCTGCTGGACGCCCCCGAGCCCGAGAAGCTCAGCCAGGAGCTGAAGACGGCTTTCGGCCCCGAGCGCGCGGTCCACGTCAACAGCGACCTGCTCCAGAACGTCTACAAGACGGCCAAAGCCTTTCCCGAGGCCATCCTGATACTTTCCTACGAGAAGACCCCTCATCACCAGGACCTGACCTGGCTGGACCAGGAGGACCCCGGCTTCCTCGAGGTCAAGAACCGTTCGCTCGAGGAGCGGATGGCCGACGCGTTCCGCCTGGCCTTCTTCACCGGGGCCAAGAAGGCCGTGCTGCTCAACCACCTCTCCCCCGAGATCAAGAAGGACTGGCTCTACCAGGCTTTCGACTCCACCAGCGACAGGACGGTGGTCATAGGCCCCAACCAGGACGGCTCGCTTTATATGCTCGGCCTGACCCAGCAGAACCTCAGGCTGCTGGAGACGCCGGGCTTCTCCCACGGCAAGAACGCCGAGACCATGACCGAACGGGCCAAAAAGGCCAAGCTGGCCGTCTTCAACACGCCCGAGACCTACGCCGTCAACGGCGAGGAAGCCCTGCGCAAGTGGATGGAGGGCCGCGAGGCCCTGCCGCCGCTGTTCCACGCGCCGGAGCCGCCGCCCCCGCCCAAGCCGGCCCCGGCCCCCGCGCCGGCCGAGCACAAGAGGCACCGCAGGCACGCCAAGAGCCCGCAGGAACCGGGCCTGCCTCCCACCCAGGAAAACCCGCCCCTCTGACGCTCCGCCCGGCCCGGGAGGCCCGGTCCCCGGCGCAGGATTTATGAGGATATCCCTGCACCCGCAGGAAAAGCCGCTTCCTTTCTACGGAGGCGCCGGCTTCACGGCCTTCCGCTCTAAAGCGGGGTCCTCTCCCCGCTTTCACGGAAAGCCGGGGAAAAGATGAGAGGCTTTTTATGAGAAAAATAGAACACATCTGCGAACGGATCCTCGGGCTCGCCGGAGGCGTGCCCTGCGAGGTGACGGCGGAGGAGCGGGAAGCGGCGCTTACGCGCTTCGCCGACAACGTCATCTCGCAGAACGTGGCCTCCTCGTCGCTGAACGTCTCGGTGCGGCTGCTGGACGCCGGGCGCTCGGCCAAGGTGAACCTGAACCAGGCGGACGACGCCACGCTGAAGGCCGCGCTGGCCTCGGCCCGGGAGATCCTCAAGCGCCAGAAGAAAGACCCCCACCAGCCGGCGCTGCCGGGGCCGCGCCGGCTGCCGCCGGCGGCCGGCCTCTACGACGCCGACACCGCGGGGCTGACGCCGGCCTTCCGGGCGGCCAAAGCGGCCGAACTGGCCCGGGCCTGCCGCAGGACGGGGCAGACGGCCTACGGCACCGTGGACAACGGCTGGTCGCGCGTCACCATAGCCAACAGCCGCGGCGTCTTCGCGCAGCACCGGGAGAGCTTCGTCACGCACAGCGTGACGGTGCGCGACCGCGACGGCTTCGGCTGGGCCGAGCAGCCGGCGCGCGCGGTGGGGGAGATAGATTTCGCCGGGCTCAACGAGCGGGCCCGCGCCAAGGCGGCGGCCGGCCGCGCGCCGCGCGAGGTAAAGCCCGGCAGGTACACCGTGGTGCTGGAGCCCGCCGCGGCGGCCGGCCTGGTGTCCTACCTCGGGGTCTACGGCTTCGGCGGCCAGCTCTACAACGAAGGCCGCTCCTTCGCCAGCGGCGCCCTCGGCAAGCGGGTCCTGAGCCCGCTGTTGACCATCGAGGACAACGCCCTGGACGGGCCCTCCGCCGGCATGCCCTTCGACTTCGAGGGGCAGCCCCGCTCCCGCGTGACGCTGGTGGAGAACGGCGTGCTCAAGGCCGTGGTCCACGACCGCAAAACGGCCAAGAAAGCCGGGGCGGCCTCCACGGGCCACGCGCTGCCCCAGCCCAACTACATGGGCCCCATCCCCCTCAACCTGGCCGTAAAACCCGGCCAGGGCACGCTGGAGGACCTTATAAAGGGCACTGAGCGCGGCCTGCTGGTCACCCAGTTCCACTATACAAACCTCCTGCGCCCGCTCACCGTAGAGATGACCGGCATGACCCGCAACGGCACGTTCATGATAGAGGACGGGCGGATAGCCTACCCCGTCAAGAACCTGCGCTTCACTCAGAGCATGGTGGAGGCTTTCGCGGGCCTGGAGGCGGTAGCGGCCGAAAAAGCGCTGGTCATGGAGTGGGGAGCCCTCTCCTGCCCGGCGGTCAGGCTGGCGGGATTAAACTTCTCCTCTTCGACGAAGTTCTAAAAGGACGGCATCATGTTCAAATTAGCGACCAAAGCCATAGAGATCGCCGACAAGCACGGCGCGGACTTCGGTGACATCCGCGTCGTCGAGGACCGCGGCCAGTACCTCGCCGTCAAGAACGGCGAAACGGCCGGCCTGACCGACGAGACCACGCTGGGCTACGGCGTGCGCGTCCTCTATAAGGGGGCGTGGGGCTTCGCCTCGGGGAGCGAGATGACCGGGCGGGCCGTGGCCGCGACGGCGCTGAAGGCCATAGCGATAGCCAAGGCGAGCCGCCTGCTGATGCGCGGCCGCGTGCGCCTGGCGCCCGAGCCGGCCTACCAGGACTTCTGGCAGACCCCTTTCCTGAAAGACCCCTTCGCCGTGCCCGTGCAGGCCAAGCTGGACCTGATGTTCCGGCTGGACGCGGTCCTGCGCCGCGACAGGCGAATCCGCGTGTCGGCCGTCAGCCTGCGCTTCAACCGCGAACACCAGTGGCACCTGACCACCGAAGGCTCCCGCATAGAGCAGGTGCTGCTCTCCTCCGGGGCCGGCATGACCGCCACCGCGGTGCAGGACGGGGAATCGCAGTTGCGCAGTTATCCCTGTTCTCACGGCGGCCAGATGCACGGCGGCGGCTGGGAGGTCGTGGAGGCGATGGACCTGCCCGCCCACGCGGACCGCGTTCGCGACGAGGCCGTAGCCCTGCTGAAAGCCCCGCGGTGCCCCTCGGGGGTCAAGGACCTGATCATCTCCGGCAACCAGCTCGCGCTGCAGATCCATGAGAGCGTGGGGCACGCCAGCGAGCTCGACCGCGTGCTCGGCTACGAGGAATCCTACGCGGGCTCCAGCTTCGCCACCACGGAAAAGCTGGGGAAGTTCCGCTACGGCTCCCCCATCGTGAACCTGGTGGCCGACGCGACGCTGCCCGGCGGCCTCGCCACGGCCGGCTACGACGACGACGCCGTTAAGGCGCAGCGCTGGCACATCGTCAAGGACGGCGTACTGGCCGGCTACATGACCAACCGCGAGTTCTGCGGGCGCATCGGCAGGGACCGCTCGTGGGGCAGCTGCCGCGCCGACGGCTACGCCAACATCCCGATAACCCGCATCTGCAACCTCAGCCTGATGCCCGGCTCCTCCTCCACGGAAGAGCTCGTCTCCGGCATAAAGGACGGCGTGCTGATGGAGAACAACGTCTCCTGGAGCATAGACCAGAAGCGTCTTAACTTCCAGTTCGGCTGCGAGGCCGGCTGGGAGATAAAGAACGGCCGCAAGGGCCGCCTGCTCAAGAACCCCACGTACCAGGGCATTACGCCCGAATTCTGGGGCTCCTGCGACGCCATAGCGGGCCCGCAGGAGTGGCGCCCCTGGGGCGTAGCCAACTGCGGCAAGGGCCAGCCCGGCCAGGTCGCCATGATGACGCACGGGTCCAGCCCGGCGCGCTTCCGTAAGGTAAGGATAGGCGTGCACGGCTGACATCATTTCGGTATTGACTTCTATTTATAAATTAATTAATATAAGGGGAGCCCCCTGAAAGCCGGGGCTTTGTCACGTTTTTGAAACATTTTTTCTTCACAAAAAGCCTCTTCTGGAGAAGCCAAAAAAAGTTACTAACATAAAAAACAATTAAAAAACAATCATTTTTTATATTTCGATTTAAATTACTAACAGTTGTGGATAACTTGTGGATAACTTAACCGATATCAAGGAAATCTGGCAGGAAGCGGTAGAACAGCTGGGCGCCGAAATAGGCAGCGAGGCCATAGACCTGTGGATACGCCCCATAAAGCCTCTTTTCGTCGAAGGCGACGAACTCAAACTGGAAGTGCCGGATTCCATAATCTACAACACCGTAAAACAGCGCTACGAGGAGAAGCTTATCTCTCTCCTCTCCGACCTCACGGGTAAAAAGCTGAAGATAAACTACTCCATGTCGCTGGCGCCGACGGCGCCGCCGCCGGCGCCCAAACCCGCGCCCGCGCCGCAGCAGGTGCCGGCCAACTATTTCTCCTTCAACCCGAACTACACGTTCGAGAGCTTCATCATGGGCACGTCCAACAGGTTCGCCTTCGCCTCGGCGGAGGGCGTAGCCAGGACGCCGGGCCAGACCAACCCTTTCTTCATCTACAGCCCGCCCGGCCTCGGCAAGACCCACCTGCTGCACGCGATAGCGCACGGCATCTTCAAGAACAACCCCGGGGCGAAGATCCTCTACACGGCCAGCGAGAATTTCGTCAACGAGTACATCGACGCGGTGCGCGGCGGCGCCACCGAACAGTTCCGCAGCAAGTACCGCAAGCTCGACTGCCTGCTGCTCGACGACATCCAGTTCCTCGTGGACAAGGAGCGCAGCGAGGAGGAGTTCTTCTACACCTTCAATTCGCTGTTCGAGTCCAAGAAGCAGGTCGTCGTGACCTCCGACCGGCCGCCCCGGGAACTCGCGCTGGGCCAGCGCCTGATCTCGCGCTTCCTGTCGGGCGTCGTGGCCGACATCAAGATCCCGGATTTCGAGACGCGAGTGGCCATCCTGCGCCAGAAGCGCGACCAGCACAAATACGAGATCCCCGACGACGTCATCACCTTCATCGCCGAGAACGTCAAGAAGAGCATCAGGGAGTTGGAAGGCTGCCTGATCACGGTCGGCAATTTCTGCTCCAACATGAAGATCCACCCGTCCATCGACGCGGTCAAGGAGATCATCAAGGACCACATCAGCGACCCGGAGCACGACGACCGGAAGATCTCCATCGACCTGATCAAGAACGTGGTGTCGGACAAGTACAACATAGAGCTCAAGGAGTTCAACTCCAAGAAGCGCAGCGAGAACATCGCCTTCCCGCGGCAGGTGGCCATGTACCTGGCCTGCAGCCTGACCGAGATGTCCCTCAACGACATAGGCGACGCCTTCGGCCGGGACCACGCCACCGTGCTCTACGCCAAGAACAAGATCGGCCAGATGGTCCAGACCGACCCGTATTTCAACGAGACGCTCAACCAGATGATAGCCAAGATAAAGAATGTCAGTAACTCTGTTTGAAAGTCTGAAAAGGGGAAAGAGTGTCAGCAGTGTCAGTAAAAAATGGCGGGTTGTTGATAACTTTTACCAATGCTTTCAACAGCGCTGACACTATCAACACCCCATATATATAGAGGATGATGATTATGAAAATAAACAGTAATCGCGAAACCCTGATCAAAGGGATCCAAACCATACAGGCCGGGGTCTCCTCCAAGACTGGCACTATACCTATATTACAGAACTTCCTGATGGAGACCGAGGACAAGGGCCTGAAGGTCGTCTTCACGGACCTGGAGATGGCGATAAAGCACCATATCCCGGTGGACATCAAGGGCGAGGGCAGCATCACCGTGCCCATAAAGAAGTTCATGGAGATAGTGCAGAACCTGGGCGAGGACTCCGAGGTCAACATCTCGGTGGACGAGAACAGCAGGATCTCCATCCTCAGCGGCAAGTCCCGCTTCAAGCTGGGCGGCGCCCCCAAGAACGACTACCCCGTCATCCCCGACATAGACGAGAGCAACTCTTTCAAGGTCCCGGCCAGGCTGCTGGCGGATATGATCAATTCAACGATCTTCTCGGCCTCCACCGAGGACGACAGGCATTTCCTTAACGGCCTGCTGTGGAAGTACGAGAAGGACCTGTTCTCGCTGGTCGCCACCGACGGCCGCCGCCTGGCCGTGGCCTCCACCAAAAAGGTGAAGGCCAAGAAGGAGTTCAAGGTCATCGTGCCCTCCAAGATACTCGGGGAACTGGCCCGCTTCATCAAGGGCGGCGCCAAGGACGCCGACGAAGTGACCGTGGGGCTCTCCTCCAACCAGATCGGTTTCAAGATCGGCAAGACCGTGTTCATCTCCAGGCTGGTCGAGGGCAACTTCCCCGCCTACGAGCAGATCATCCCCAAGAGCCACGAGCTGGAGGTCTCCCTCAACGCCGACAAGCTGATGGCGGTGACCAAGCGCGCGGCCATCTGCTCCAACGAGCGTTCCGGCGCGGTCAAGTACACCTTCAAGCCCGGCGCGCTCGTGGTCAACTCGGCCTCGCAGAGCATGGATTTCGAGGACGAGCTTGAGGTCGGCTATAAAGGCAAGGAGTTCCAGATCAGCTTCAACCCCAAGTTCCTGATGGACATCCTGAAGGCCGCCGGCGAGGCCGAGGTGGAAGCGGAGTTCACCTCCCCCGCCACCCCCGCGCTGTTCCGCATAAAGGGCCGCGAGGACCTGATCTATATAGTGATGCCGCTGCGCACCCAGTGATATGTTCCTGCAGCGCAAACGCTACAACTGGACCAAGGCGGACACCGTCTGTTCGTCCTGGAAGCTGTTCGCCGGGGCGGGCCTGGACAGGCTGGCCCTGCTGGACGCGGTCTGGAAGAAGGAGATGGGCCGCCTCGGGGAGCATTGCGCGCTGCTGGGCGTGGACAAGGGCGTGATCCTGGTCCGGCCGTCCTCGGCCGCGGCCGCCAGCGAGCTCGCGCTGCGCAGCTCGGTGCTGGTGAAGGGACTGAACAAGTATTTCAAGAGACCGTGGATAAGGGCCATCAGGCCCGCCACCAAGATCTAAAAGGTCTGAAAAGGTAGCGGCTACCTTTTCTTGAGGACCAAGGAAAATAACAGGAGTATGACAGCCATGACAAAGACAGCCAACCCCAAAGAGGGCGGTTACGATTCCTCTAAAATACAGGTGATGGAGGGCCTCGAGGCGGTGCGCAAGCGCCCCGCCATGTACATCGGCTCCACCGGCGTGCAGGGCCTGCACCACCTGGTCTACGAGGTCGTGGACAATTCCATCGACGAGATCCTCGCCGGCGGGTGCAACAAGATCGACGTCGTGATGAAAGAGGACAACATCTGCTCCATCACCGACAACGGCCGCGGCATCCCCGTGGACCCGATGAAGGAAGTGAAGGACCCGAAGCTCAAGGGCAAGAGCGCCCTCGAGGTCGTGCTGACCGTGCTGCACGCCGGCGGAAAGTTCGACGCGGGCGCCTACAAGGTGTCCGGCGGCCTCCACGGCGTCGGCGTCAGCTGCGTCAACGCGCTGTCAGAGTGGCTCGAGGTGCAGGTGCACCGCGACGGCAAGATCTGGAAGCAGGAGTACAAGCGCGGCCGCCCGCAGTACGACGTGAAGTCCGTCGGGACCACCGACGGCCACGGCACCACCGTGACCTGGAAGGCCGACCGCGAGATCTTCGGCGACGTGACGCTGTCCTTCGACGTGATCTCCAACCGCCTGCGCGAACTGGCCTTCCTCAACCCCGGCGCCCGCATCACCATAATCGACGAACGCGAAGAGAACAAGAAGCACACTTTCTTCTTCGAGGGCGGCATCAAGCAGTTCGTGAAGTTCCTCAATACCAACAAGCAGGTCATCAACGAGGAGCCGATCTTCGTGTCGAAGAACGAGGGCGACGTGGTCCTCGACCTCGCCATCCAGTACAACACGGACTATTCCGAGACGATGTTCTCCTTCGTCAACAACATCAAGACGATCGAGGGCGGCACGCACGTCTCCGGTTTCCGCTCGTCGCTGACGCGCGTCATCAACGACTATATCAAGAAGTACGAGCTCTTGAAGGACAAGAACTACAACGTCACCGGCGACGACTGCCGCGAAGGCCTGACCGTCGTGGTGTCCGTCAAGGTGCCGCACCCGCAGTTCGAGGGCCAGACCAAGACCAAGCTGGGCAACGGCGAGGTGGAAGGCATCGTGAAGACCCTCTCCGGGGAGGCGCTCAGCGTCTTCTTCGAGGAGCACCCGTCCGTGGCCAAGGCGATCTGCCAGAAGTGCCTCGGCGCCGCCGAGGCCCGCGAGGCCGCCCGCCGCGCCAAGGACCTGGCGCGCCGCAAGGGCTCGCTGACCGATTCCGGCCTGCCGGGCAAGCTCGCCGACTGCCAGGAGCGCGACCCGAAGAAGTCGGAGCTGTTCATCGTCGAGGGCGACTCGGCCGGCGGCTCGGCCAAGCAGGGCCGCGACCGCGTGTTCCAGGCCATCCTGCCGATCCGCGGCAAGATCCTGAACGTCGAGAAGGCCCAGCTCGTCAAGATCATCTCCTCCGACGCCGTCCGCACGCTGATCAGCGCGATCGGCACCGGCATAGGCGAGGGCGAGGACGGCTTCAACCTCGAGAAGCTGCGCTACCACAAGATCGTCATCATGGCCGACGCCGACGTCGACGGCCAGCACATCCGCACGCTGCTGCTGACGTTCTTCTACCGCCAGATGCGCCAGCTCGTGGAGCAGGGCCACGTCTACATCGCGCAGCCGCCGCTCTACAAGGTCAAGAAGGGCAAGTTCGAGGCCTACTTCGAGAACGAGGAGAAGCTGCAGAAGTGGCAGATGAAGGAGGCCGTCAGCGGCATCACCGTGAAGGCCAAGGGCAAGAAGCTCGAGGGCAAGGACCTCGCCGAGCTGCTCGACCTGATCATCGCGATCGACAACACCAACCGCAAGCTCGAGACCAAGAACCTGACGCTGAAGGATTACCTCCAGTTCCAGGCCGACGGCCAGGTGCCGCTGTACCGCATCGAGACCGGCCCCGAGACCTACAAATACTTCTTCACCGAGAAGGAGTGGCAGGACTACGAGAACGAGTACATCCAGAAGCACAAGGACCAGCTCGCCAAGGACGGCGTGCCGGAGGCCGAGATAGACGACGAGGAGCTCGGCCCCGAGTTCCAGCCGCTCGGCGAGTTCACCCGCTTCAACAACATCTCGGCCAAGCTCAAGCCGCTCGGCTGGGCGATAGCCGACTTCCACAACGAGGACCCCAAGAAGGCCGACGTCTTCGAGATCTCCAACGAGAAGACGCTGACCGCCGCCAAGGACCTCAAGGGCCTGCTCGACACCGCGATGAAGATAGGCGCGGCGGGCGCGCACATCCAGCGCTACAAGGGTCTGGGCGAAATGAACCCGGAGCAGCTCTGGGAGACCACGATGGACCCGATGAGGCGCAAACTCCTCAAGGTGTCCCTCGAGGACCCGGCCGAGGCCGAGAAGATGTTCACCACCCTGATGGGCGACAAAGTCGAGCCGCGCCGCGTGTTCATAGAGCAGAACGCGCTGGCCGCCCGCAACCTGGACATTTAACGGAGTAAAGGAAAATGACGGAACATAAAGACCAGACACCGAAGCAGGACAACATGTTCGTGAACATCGTTGACCGCGACATCAGCGAGGAGATGAAGTCCTCGTACATAGACTACTCGATGAGCGTCATCGTCGGCCGCGCGCTGCCGGACGTGCGCGACGGCCTCAAGCCCGTGCACCGCCGCGTGCTCTACACGATGGACGACATGGGCCTGCAGCACAACAAGCCCTTCAAGAAATCCGCCCGCATCGTCGGCGACGTGATGGGTAAGTACCACCCGCACGGCGACGCCGCGATCTACGACACGCTGGTGCGCATGGCGCAGGAATTCTCGCTGCGCTACACGCTGGTGGACGGGCAGGGTAACTTCGGTTCCGTGGACGGCGACCCCGCCGCGGCCATGCGTTACACCGAGGCCCGCCTGTCCGGCATAGCCGGCGAGCTGCTGGCCGATATCGAGAAGGAGACGGTGAAGTGGACGCCCAACTACGACGGCTCGCTGACCGAGCCTTCCGTGCTGCCGGCCAAGCTCCCGAACCTGCTCGTCAACGGCTCCTCCGGCATCGCCGTCGGCATGGCGACCAACATCCCGACGCATAACCTCGCCGAGGTCTGCGACGCGACTATCGCCGTCATCGACAATCCCGAGCTGACCACCAAGGAGCTCGTCAAGATCCTCAAGGGTCCCGACTTCCCGACCGGCGGCATCATCCGCGGCCGCAAGGGCATCATGGACTACTTCGAGACCGGCCGCGGCTCGATCAAGATCCAGGCCCGCACCGAGATCGAGGAGATCAAGGGCAACCGCGAGGCGATCATCGTCACCGAGATCCCCTACCAGGTCAACAAGAGCGCGCTGATCGAGAACATCGCCGAGCTCGTCAAGGAGAAGAAGATCCCCGACATCTCCGACATCCGCGACGAGTCGGACCGCCGCGGCATGCGCATCGTCATAGAGGTCAAGCGCGACGGCAACGCCCAGGTGGTGCTGAACCAGCTGTTCAAGCACACGCAGATGGAGACCAGCTTCGGCGTCATCATGCTGGCCATCGTGGACGGCCGCCCGCGCGTGCTGCCCGTCAAGGAAGTGATGCTGCAGTACGTGCGCCACCGCCGCCTGATGGTGGTGAACCGCACCAAGTACGACCTGAAGAAGGCCCTCGCCCGCGCCCACATCCTGGAAGGCTACCTGATAGCGCTGCAGAACATCGACGCGGTCGTCGAGATCATAAAGAAATCCAAGGACGCGCTGGAGGCCAAGGGCAAGTTGATGGCGAAGTTCGCCCTCAGCGACATCCAGGCCCAGGCCATCCTCGACATGCGCCTGCACCAGCTGACCAGGCTGGAGGTCGGCGACATAGAGGAGGAGCACCGCGCGCTGATGAAGCTGATCGCCGAGCTGAAGAGCATCCTGGCCGACCCGAAGAAGGTCCTGAAGATAATCATCGACGAGCTCAAGGAGATGAAGGAGAAGTACGGCGACAAGCGCGCCACCGACATCACCGGCGAGGCCGCCGAGCTGGACATCGAGGACCTGATCCCCGAGGAGAAGGTCGTCATCACGATGAGCCACGGCGGCTACATTAAGCGCATCCCGGCCGACACCTACAAGGTGCAGGGCAGGGGCGGCAAGGGCATCATCGGCTCCGAGGTCAAGGAGGAGGACTTCATCGAGAAGCTCTTCGTGACCTCCAGCCACGCCACGATCCTGATGTTCACCACGCGCGGCAAGGTGTACGCGCTGAAGGGCTACGAGATCCCCGAGGGCAACCGGACGTCCCGCGGCAAGGCGATAGTGAACCTGCTGCAGGTCAAGGACGAGAAGGTCACCTCGGTGCTCGCGGTCGAATCCTTCGAGGAGGCCAAGGGCAAGGAGAGCTTCATCGTGATGTGCACCCGCAAGGGCAACATCAAGAAGACCCCGATCTCCGACTTCGCCAACATCCGGCGCGGCGGCATCATAGCCATCGGGCTCGAGGACGGCGATATCCTGACGAGCGTGGGCCATACCGGCGGCAGCCATGAGATCATCATCGGCACCCGCGACGGCATGAGCATCCGCTTCAGCGAGAGCGACGTGCGCAGCATGGGCCGCGGGGCCATGGGCGTGCGCGGCATCCGCCTCGACGATAAGGACCAGGTCATCGGCATGGAAGTGGCCGAGCCGAAGACCAAGAAGACGCTGCTGACGGTCTGCGTGAACGGCTACGGCAAGCGCACCGACCTCGACGAGTACCGGCACCAGGGCCGCGGCGGCTCCGGCGTCATCACGATCAAGGCGACGGACCGCAACGGCGCCGTGGTCGGCATCCACCTGGTGGAGAACAAGGACCACCTGATGGTGATGACCGAGAAGGGCAAGATCATCCGCATGGCCTGCAAGGACCTGCGCGTGATCAGCCGCAACACCCAGGGCGTGCGCCTCGTGCGCCTGGAGGAAGGCGACAAGATAGCCTCGGTCGAGCCGGTCGTGGACGACGGCGAGGACGAGGCCAAGCCGGCGGAAGAGAAGAAGTAAGGGCCGGCGGCCAAAGAGAGCGGCCGGGGAGGTTCTCCTCCCCGGCCGTTCTTTTTTCTCCCGGCGGACCGGGCTAGGCCGCTTTCATGGCTGAGCCCCAGCTGTCTTCCCGGGCCGCGCGCCCGGTGCGCCGGGCGACGGCCAGGGCCAGGGCCACCCCGGCCAGGGCCGCCGGCAGCATGACGGGCTTTGAGTCCAGGAGAACGGCCGCGCCTATCCACGACACCGTGCTGAACAGCTCGATGAAGGAGGCCGGCCCTCCGGTCCTGTGGCGGTACCGGAGGTCGTGGCGCTTGCCCTGGCGCGGGTTCCAGACCTGCACCAGCGCCGCCGAAAGCATCCCGCCGGCGCCGCAGAAGAGCAGCGTGGCGGCCTTGGCCGGGCTGCGGGTGACCCACCACGCGGCCAGCGGCAGCAGTACCGCCAGGACCGGCAGCACCGCGGCCGCGGCCTTTATCCACAGCACCCGGGCCAGCGGCACCGGGGCCGTCGCCATCAGTTCCGGCGCGTCCTCGGCGTTGACGGTGATCCAGGCCAGGTTGCCCGCCAGCATGGCCGCGGCCGCCACCAGCACCGGCACGATGACCGGGTTCCGCGGCCCGCGGCTGAAGCCGGCGAATACCATCGGCAGAAGGTAGAGCAACTGCAGCAGCGCCTGCGAGATCACCTGCATGTCGCGCAGGATCAGTTTCCATTCCTTTACCAGCAGGACGCGGGTCAGGCCGGAGCGGAAGGCCGCCGGTCCCGCCGGCGCGGCGGTGCCGCCTCCGGTCAGGGTCTCCTGCGTGCCGGTGACGAAGCGCCTGTAGGCCAGGTTGACGACCAGCCAGAAGCCGAGCGTCCCGGCCAGCGCCAGCGCCAGGAGCGGGCCGGGTTCGCCGTACAGCGCGCGCAGGGGCCACCACAGCGGGCTGGCCGGACCGAGCGGGCCGCCGTCCGTCACCGCGGTCTTGAACCAGTCGAACATTCGCGCCCGGCGCTCCGGCGGCAGCATGTTCGGGAGCTGGAAGGCCAGGAAGAAGACCGCGCCGATAGCGGCCGCCATGATCTGACCGGCCGTCCGCGCGCGCCTGGCGCCGAGCAGCCGCACCAGCGTCATCGTCAGCAGGATGCCGGCCGCGGCGCAACCGAGGGCCGCGGCCGCCAGCGCCGGGTAGACGGCGAGGAAACCCGGGAAGCCGCGCAGCGCTCCGACATGGGCCAGCGGCAGCAGCAGGAAGGCCGGCAGCGGCAGCACGCTCAGCGCTATCGCCAGGCCCCGTACCAGGAAGATATCCCGCTGTTCCAGCGGCGAGGACAGCAGCAGGTCCAGGTCGCCGCGCACGATGAAGGCGTTCACGGCGTGTATGGTGGTCTGCGAGACCGCCAGCGTCGCGAACAGCCAGAACACGGCGCCGCCGAAGAACGGCGCTTTCAGCATGCCGAGCAGGACCGGGAGCATCGAGGGCAGGACCACCCACGCGCCCCAGTGCATGAACAGCCACAGCAGGCCGCCGAAGAACGCGATGAACCACAGGTGGCCGCCGCTGACGCCGCGCCAGCTCAGGCGCAGCTCGTTGCGCAGCAGCCAGGGCCAGGAGCCGGGGCGCGCGCTCATGCCGGCTCCGTCAGCTGCAGGAAGACGTCCTCCAGCGTGCCGCCGCCGGCCCCGGCCGCCGCGCCGGCCCGCGAGCGGAGCTCGTCCAGCGTGCCCTGCGCGACGATGCGGCCGCCCAGGATGATGCTGATGCGCTCGGCCAGCCGTTCGGCGATCTCGAGGATATGGGTGGTCAGCAGCACGGTGTTGCCGCGCTTGACGTAGTCCGACAGCATGTCCTTTACCGACCGCGCGGCGCGCGCGTCCAGGCCGGTCAGCGGTTCGTCCAGGATCATCAGGCGCGGCTCGTGGATCATCGCGCCGGCGAGCGCCAGCTTCTGGCGCATGCCGCGGGAAAAACCTTCGGTGTATTCTCCGCGGTCGTTCCAGAGCTCCAGCCATTCCAGGAGTTCCCTGGCGCGCTTCTCCGCCGCGTCGGCCGGCACGCCCCACAGGCCGGAGACGAACTCGAGGTATTCCAGCGGCGTCAGCTTGCCGTAGAGCAGCGGGTCGTCCGGCAGGAAAGCCGTGACCTTCTTGGCGTCCGGCGCCGCCGAGGCCGCGTCGTGCCCGTAGATATGGACGCTGCCGGCGTCAGCCCGCAGCAGTCCGGCCACCATGCGCAGCGTGGTGGTCTTGCCGGCGCCGTTCGGGCCCAGCAGCGCGTGGAACTCCCCGGCCGGCACCAGCAGGTCCAGCCCGTCCACCGCCTTCTTGGCCCCGAAGCTCTTGGCCAGCCCGTTTATCCGCAGCGCCGGGGAAGAGATCTCTTTACCGGTCGTCATTCATCCTCCCTGTGTGTGATCCTGTCGTGGGGGGGGGCAATTATCGTGCCTTGCCCGCTCCGTTTTAACGGATATTATATAGAAAGGCGCGGCCTCCTGCGGGTTAAAAAGACCCGGTTTTTGTGTTTTGGCCGAAGGTGGTGTATAATGAAAGTAAGAATTTGGGTTATTTCGATAGCTTATTTTAGACGGTTCCTGCGCCGGTATTGTTCCCGGCGAAGGGACCTGAGGGCCAGCACGCGCCTCCCGTGAGGGAGCCGGGGCCGGCGTATTGTCTCGGAGGACCGAATGAAAGATGCCGGACAGGAAGCTGGAAAGGTAAAGTCGCTGATCGGACAGTTCAGCGGCAAGGACGGGAATTTGCGGGCAAGAAGCAGGGCTGAACTGGTGAAGATCGGCGGGCCGGCCGTCCCCGGCCTGTGCGCCGCCCTGAGGACTTCCCCGGAGGAGCAGGTCCGCTGGGAGGCCGCCAAGACGCTGGCCGAGATAGAGGACCCCCGGGCGATCTCCTTCATGGTCCGGGCCCTGAAAGATCCCGACGAGGACGTGGCCTGGATAGCCGCCGAGTTCCTGAGAGGGTCCGGCAAAGCGGCCTGGCCCGCCCTGCTGGCCGCAGTGCTCAAGTGCGGCCCCAAGTCTTTCGCCCTGCGCAAGGGAGCGCACCACGCGCTGTGGGAGCAGCGGGTGCCGGGCTACAATAAGCTGCTGGCCGCCCTTAGGAGAGCCCTGGCTCCCGGGGCCCCGCCGGAAAGCGCTCCGGAAGCGGCGTATAAACTGCTGGAAAAGCTCCGCGCGGAGTGACGTGGAGACAGGCCCGGCCGGGCCGAATATCTTAATAATACAGGGGCGATCGCCATGAAAGAAGAGAAGCTCAAGCAAGACCCATCTTCGGGGGCCGGCGTCAAACAAGATCTGAAAAGCGTTCCCATGGCGGAACTGCTGTCGGCCCTGGGCGCCTCCGCCGAAGGCCTGACCGAGGGCGCGGCGCGGGAGCGGCTGGCCAAGTACGGACCCAACGAGATAGCCGAAAAAGAGCAGAACCAGCTGCTGAAGTTCCTGGGTTATTTCTGGGGACCCATCCCGTGGATGATAGAGGCCGCCGTGGTCCTGTCGGCCGTGGACCGGCATTGGCCCGACTTCTTCATCATCCTGCTGCTGCTCGCGGCCAACGCCGTGGTCGGGTTCTGGGAAGAACATCAGGCCGGCAACGCCATAGCCGCGCTGAAAGCCAAACTGGCGCTGCAGGCCCGGGTCAAGCGGGGCGGCAACTGGACCGTGGTCGCCACGCGGGAGCTGGTACCGGGGGACGTAGTCCGCCTGCGGCTGGGGGACATCGTCCCGGCGGACGCCCGCCTGCTGGACGGCGACCCGGTGCAGGTGGACCAGTCCGCGCTGACCGGCGAGTCGCTGCCCGTGGAGCGCAAAGGCGGAGACCCTGTCTTCTCCGGCTCCATCCTGCGGCAGGGCGAGGCCGAGGCGGTGGTCTACGCCACCGGGACGGAGACCTATTTCGGCCGTACCGCCAAGCTGGTGGAGTCGGCTCATACGGTCAGCCATTTTCAGCGCGCGGTATTGAAGATAGGCAACTACCTCATCATACTCGCGGTCGCGCTGGTGGCGCTGATAATCCTGGTGGCGCTGCTGCGCGGTGACAGGATGGTGACCACTCTGCAGTTCGCCCTGGTGCTTACCGTGGCGGCCATACCGGTGGCCATGCCCACGGTCCTTTCCGTTACGATGGCGGTGGGCGCGCGCCTGCTGGCCGCCAGGGAGGCCATAGTGACGCGCCTGGCGGCTATCGAGGAACTGGCCGGGGTGGACGTGCTCTGCTCTGACAAGACGGGTACGCTCACGCAGAACAAACTGACCCTGGGCGAGCCCTTCTGCGCGGCCGGCGCCTCTCCCGAAGAGGTGGTGCTCAACGGGGCGCTGGCCTCCCGGGCCGAGAACAACGATACCATAGACCTGGCCGTTATCGGCGGGCTGAAGGACCCGGGCGCGCTCAAGGCCTACCGGACGCTGCACTTTCAGCCTTTCGACCCTGTGCACAAGAGGACGGAGGCGCTGGCGGGAGGCCCCGGCGGAGAGGAGTTCAGGGTGACCAAGGGAGCGCCCCAGGTGATACTGCCCCTCTGCGCCAATGCCGCCGAGGTCAAGGCCGGGGTGGAAAAGGCCGTAGCCGGTTTCGCCGAGCGCGGCTACCGCTCGCTGGGGGTGGCCCGCGCCGGCAAGGACGGGGCCTGGCGTTTCCTCGGGGTCCTGCCGCTCTTCGACCCGCCGCGCGCGGACGCGCGGGAGACCATAACCACCGCCCGCGCGATGGGCGTGGCCGTCAAGATGGTGACCGGGGACCAGCTGGCCATAGCCCGAGAGACCTCGGCCAAGCTGGGCATGGGCACCGGCATCCTGGACGCCGCCGAGTTCGTCAACGCCGGGAGCAAGGAGTCTCCCGCGGTCTCGGCCGACATAGAGAAGGCTGACGGCTTCGCGCAGGTCTTCCCCGAGCATAAGTTCCATATCGTCGACGTCCTGCAGGGGCGGGGCCACATCGTGGGCATGACCGGCGACGGCGTCAACGACGCCCCGGCGCTCAAGAAGGCGGACTGCGGCATAGCGGTTTCCGGCGCCACGGACGCGGCGCGCGCCGCGGCCTCCATCGTGCTTATGACGCCGGGCCTTTCCGTCATCATCGGCGCCATAAGGGAGAGCCGCGACATCTTCCAGAGGATGAACAACTACGCCATCTACCGCATAGCCGAGACGCTGCGGGTGCTGCTGTTCATGACGCTCTCCATCCTCGTCTTCAACTTCTACCCCCTGACGGCGGTCATGATAGTCATGCTGGCGCTGCTCAACGACGGCGCCATCCTCTCCATCGCCTACGACAACGTGAAGAGCAAGGACCGGCCCGAAGCCTGGAACATGCGCGTGGTGCTGGGGATAGCTACGGTGCTGGGGATCGTCGGGCCGTTGGCGTCGTTCGGCCTGTTCTTCCTGGGGGACAGGGTCTTCCACCTGCCGCGCCCGCAGCTGCAGACGCTGATGTACCTGATGCTTTCCGTGGCTGGCCACCTGACCGTTTTCCTGACCCGGGCCAGGGGGCCGTTCTGGTCCATACGGCCCGCGCGCATACTGCTGGCGGCGGTGGGAGGCACGCAGCTGATCGCGACCTTCTTCGCCGTCTACGGGGTGCTGATGGAGCCTATAGGCTGGGGCTGGGCTTCGCTGGTCTGGGCCTACGCGGTGGTCTGGTTCCTTATCAGCGACCGCTTCAAACTGCTGGCCTACCGCGTGCTGGACCCGGTCAAAGCCTGACGGCCGGGGCCCGCTTCCTGCCGGCGGGTTTGCTATCATATAGGGATGGACCTGGCGCTTTTCGTCTCTACCGTCTTCACGCTGACGCTGGTCATGGACCCGCTCGGCAATATCCCGCTGTTCATGACCGCGCTGAAAGGGGTCAGCGAGGAGCGCCGCCGCAGGGTCATCGCGCGGGAGCTCTTCATCGCGCTGGGCATCATGGTGTTCTTCCTGCTGTTCGGAAAATATTTCGTCTCGGCGCTGGGGCTGGATCTGACGGCGATGGCCGTCGCGGGCGGCATAGTGCTGTTCCTGATAGCCGTGCAGATGATCTTCCCGCCGCACCATTCCCATTTCGCCGAGGGCCCGGAGGGCGAGCCGTTCATCGTGCCGCTGGCCATCCCGCTGGTGGCCGGGCCGTCCACGCTGACCACGGTGCTGCTGTTCTCCCTGAGGGACCCAGGCCGGCTGGGCATGTGGCTCGGGGTGGTGGGCGTGGCGTGGCTGATAAACGCGGCGATCCTCGCGGGGCTGTCCGGCTGGCTGTCGCGCCTGCTCGGCCGCCGCGGCCTGCTCGCGATGGAGAAGCTGATGGGCATGATACTCGTCGCCATCTCGGTGCAGATGATCATGACCGGCCTCAAGAAGTTCATGGCTGGCTGACCCCGGATGAGAAAGCTCCTCAACCGCTGGCGCGCGGCCGATCCCGCCTTCAAGGCCTTCCTGCTCGGGGTCTTCTTCCTCGGCATCAACGCCGGGGTGCTCTCCTCGGCCTTCAATAACTACCTCAACGATTCCTTCCGCCTGACGTCGGAGCAGCGCGGCTTCCTGGAGTTCCCGCGCGAGCTGCCGGGCTTCCTGGTGATCTTCATGACCGGGCTGCTCGCGGCGCTGCCGGTGGGCCGCTGGGCCGTGCTCACCGGCCTGCTGACCGCCGCCGGCGTGGCCGGGCTGGCCTTCCTCTCGCCGTCGTACCACCTGATGCTGGTCTGGATGCTGCTGTGGAGCGCGGGCAGCCACCTGTTCATGACGGTCGAGAGCGTGATGGGCCTGCGCTTCGCCCGGGAGGGGGGGCACGGCCGCCGCCTCGGGCAGATCAGCGGCATGACCAATTTCGCCGGCATCGCCGGCGCCGGGCTGGTCTGGCTGGTGGCCGGGCTGGCCGGCGCCGCCGTCTACCGGATCTCCTTCGCCGCGGCCGCCGTCTCCTCGCTGGCGGCGGCGGTGATGTTCTCGCGCATGCCGCGGGCCGGGGAGGAGAAGGTCCCCGGCGGCAAGCGCTTCGTCTTCAGGAGGAGCTACAAGTGGTATTACCTGCTCAACGTGCTCTTCGGCGCGCGCAAGCAGATCTTCCTGACCTTCGCGCCGTGGGTGCTGGTCACCCGCTACGGCGCCAGCCCCGCGGTCATGGCCGCGCTGATGCTGGCGGCGGCCGCGCTCGGCGTGGTCTTCAGGCAGGCGTTCGGGATGGTGGTGGACAGGTTCGGCGAGCGCCTGGTGCTGGCCGCGGACGCGGTGGTCCTGCTGGGCATCTGCGCGGGTTTCGCCTTTTCCGGGTTCAAACCGCTGCTTTACTGCCTGTTCGTGCTGGACAACCTGATGTTCGCCGTCCGCATCGCCCGCACCACCTACCTCAACAGGATCGCCGAGCACAAGAGCGACCTCGCGCCGACGCTGTCGCTCGGCATCACGCTGGACCACGCTGTCTCGATGGCCATCCCGGCCGCCGGCGGCCTGCTGTGGGCCGCCTACGGCTACCGCTCGGTCTTCCTGGCGGCCTCGGCGCTCTCGGTGGCGGGCTTCCTGACGGCGCTGGCGATAGAGGACAAGCGCCGCGCGCGCGCGGCGGAGGAGCCGCAGCCGCTGACGGCCGACTGACGATCATGAAAAGACTGCTCGCCGCCCTGCTGTTCTGCGCGCCGCCGGCCCTGGCCGGCACGCCCAAGTATTCGCCGGTCGGCGGGGCCGTGGCCGTGCCGCTGGCGCAGGACAACGCCTATTTCAGGACGCCGGGGACGCCGGCCTACGACTACTGGGACCTGGCCGCCTTCTACGTGCCGCAGTACACCGGCGCCGCCTGTTCGGACGCCGCCGTCACGATGGCGCTGAACGCGCTGCTGAACGCGCGCCGCCAGCGCGGGGACGAGGAGAAGAACCTGGACCAGCGCGGGGTGCCGGACCTGGTGAAGGGCTTCCCGTGGAAGGCGCTGGTGAGCGAGGAAGGCTATGAGGGGCGCCACGGCGTGACGCTGGCCCAGCTGGGGCAGGCCGCCGCCGAGGCCGCGGCGG
>JAJZRA010000018.1 GCA_021847485.1 bacterium | reverse complement strand
CCGAAGGCGCGGCCGAAATCCCTGTAGAGCAGCGCGGTCCGGCTGTAGCGGTGGGGCTGGAACAGCACGACGAGGCGGCGGCCGGGGAAAAGGCCGCGGGCCGCCTGCAGCGTGGCCTTCACTTCCGTCGGATGGTGGCCGTAATCGTCCACGAACTCCACGCCGCCGGCCGCGCCGAGGCGGTCCATGCGGCGCTTCACGCCGGAGAAGGCGGCGAGGCCCTCGGCCAGCCTGCCGAAATCGAAGCCCAGGTAGCAGCCGGCCGCCAGGGCCAGCAGCGAGTTGCGCACGTTGTGCGCGCCGCCGACGCGCAGCCGCACGCGGCCTTTCCGGCGGCCGCGGAAGAAAGCGTCGTAGGACGCGCCGGCGGAAGAGAACCTCACGCCCCGCGCGGTCCAGTCGGCCCCGGCGCCTATGCCGCAAGTGACATGAGGCGCGCGCAGCCCGGGCAGCAGTTCCCTGACGACGGGGTCGTCGGAGCAGAGCACGGCCTGGCCGTAGAACGGGACGCGGGCCAGGTGGTTCAGGAAAGCCGCCTTCAGGTTGGCCATGTTCCCGTAGTGGTCCAGGTGGTCGGAATCGATGTTGGTCACGCAGGTGACGAGCGGCGAGAAGTACAGGAAGGAGCCGTCGGATTCGTCGGCCTCGGCCACCAGGTACTCGCCGCCGCCGAGCTTCAGATTGGAGCCCGCCCCCTTCACGATGCCGCCGACCACCGCCGTCGCGTCGGCGCCGGCGGCCTCGAAAGCCGCGGCCGTCATCGACGTGGTGGTGGTCTTGCCGTGCGTGCCGGCGACGGTCACGGTCTTCTTGAGCGCGGCCAGCCGCGAGAGCATCAGCGCCCGCCTGACCACCGGCAGGCCGCGCTTGAACGCGGCGCGCAGCTCGGGGTTGTCCGGCTTGATCGCGGAGCTCACGACCACGACGTCGGGAGCGCCGAGCGCGGAGGCGGCGTGCCCCAGCGACACCTTCGCCCCCTCCCGGGCCAGCGCTTTCGTTATCTCGGAGCCGCGCGCGTCGGAGCCGGAGACCTCGTAGCCCAGCCCCAGCATGAGCCGCGCGATGCCGCTCATGCCGATGCCGCCGATGCCGATGAAATGCGCGCGGCGCACTGCGGAAAGGTCTATATCCTCGGTGTAGTCCGTCATCTGGGTCCCTCTATGCGCCCGGCGAGCCGGTCCAGCCACGCCTGGGCCGCGGCCACGGCCTCGGCCCAGGTCCCCGGGGTCAGCTCGATTATAGCAGTATCGCTCATCCGCCCGAAAGCGTCCTCGAAGGCGCGCGCGCCCCGGCGGTAGAAGACCAGGCAGGGCGCGCCGGAGAACAGCAGCTCCACGGCGCGGGCCGCGAACGCCGGGGAGAGCAGGGCCATAGGGCCGAGCTCGTCGAAGACCAGCACCTTGCCGGCGGCCAGGGCCGCCTCCAGCGCGGGCAGAGCCGTCCCCTCCAGGGCGCGCAGGTCCACGCCGTACTTGTTGAAGGCGACCGGGGACAGGATGGCCCTGGAGGCCAGCACGGCCTTCCCCCCGCCGAGGGCCTCGACCTCGAAGCCTTCGCGGGAATTACCGCGGCGGATCTCGCGCGTGACGAACCCGCCCAGCCAGCGCCCGTATGAAACGCAGAGCTTGGCCGACAGCCGCTCCTTGAGGGCGCAGTCGGAGAAAGAGATCACCAGGTTGGACGCGGAAGCGGCGCGGTCCGTCATTTGGCGCCTCCCAGCCACGCGGCGTTGGCCAGGGCCGTCCGGTCGCGCGGCGCCAGCCGGAGGGCCTCGCGGCACTCGGCCAGGGCCTTATCCTCGGCCCCGGCCTCCACGTAGGCGGCGCAGCGGCCGAGAGCGGCCTGCGCGTCCCCTCCGGAGAACTCAGCGAGGGCCCGCGAATGCTCTCCCAGCAGCAGGTAGCCCAGCCCCCGCAGCAGCTTCAGGTCCGGGTCCCCGGCGGGCCCGGCGTCGTCGAGCTCCTCCATGGCCTCCGAGGCGTTATCGAGCCACGTGTCGCCCATCACCCAGAGGCCCATGTCGTTGCCGACGTCGCGAGGGACGTAGAGGGCCCTGGCCTTGCCGTCCTCCGACGCCGGCGCGGGCGGGCCGGTCTCGACGTTGAAACTGAGGCGCGCGTCGTTGGCGGGCGAAACGCCCTTGAGCAGCCCGTCGGCCGCGGCCGATATCTCCTTCACGCGCTTCTCCCGCTCTTCCGGGGAGGAGACCGGGAGGAAATATTCCCGCTTGGTATAGCTGACCCGCGGCCTGCGGAGGGCCGCCCGCAGGCCGGAGGCCAGTTTCTCGGGTGCGGCGGCGGGCGTCAGCGCGGCCTTGGGGGTTTCGAGAAGTTCTATGGTCACGCGGGCCGTCTGCCCGGGCGGCAGCTTGCTCAGCGCGGAGTAGACCGGCCCGCCTCCGGGCGCGGCGCCGCCGGAACGGTCCTGGGGTTTCCCGGCGTAGGCCAGCCCCATGGAGATCCCGCCTTTCTCGTTGGCCGGGGCCAGCAGGAAGGCCCCGTCGAGCGCCTTCTTTATCTCGGAGGAGCGCCCGGCCTTGCGCAGCGCCCAGCCCAGCCTGAACCGCGCCACCGAGTCCCGCGGCTTGGCCGCTATCGCCTTGCGGTAGAGCTTTATCGCGCCGGCCAGGTCGCCGTCGCGCTCGCGCAGGACCGCCAGCTCCAGCATCGCGTCCTCGTAGCCCGGGTACAGCGAGACCGCCTTGGCCAGCTGCGCCGCGGCCTGGTCGTAGCGGCCCAGCCTGGAATAGAACAGGCCCAGCTGGTAGCGGTAGAGCGGGTTGGAGGGGTCCAGGTCCGCGGCCTCGCGGAAATAGTCGAGGGCGCGGCCGGGATCGCCGAGGGCCTGGTAGACCGAGCCGGCGTTCATCTTGACGTCGGCGCGCGAAGGGTCGAGCTTCTCCGAAGCGAGGAAATCGGCCAGCGCCTCACGGTAGAGCCCGCCGCGGGCCTTCACTATCCCCCTCAGCTGCAGCGCCATGGAATTGCGCGGGTCCAGCCTGAGCGCCTCATCGAACTCGTCGGCGGCCTTGTCCGGGGCGCCCAGCCAGTACAGCGCGGAGCCGTAGAAGAGGTGAGGCAGCGGGTCGTCGGGGTCCTTCTGCGAGGCTTTGAAGAACTCGTCGGCAGCGGCGGGGTAGTTCTCCTCCCCCATCAGCGCGTAGCCGCGCCGCAGGTTGACCGCGCTCTGCTCGCGCATGATGCGGTCCCAGACCGTGACGCGGCCCGGCTCGGCCGGCACCGCGGCGGCCGGCCCGGCGAGGGCCGCCAGCAGGAGCGCGGCCAGCTGCGTAGCTCTGCGGGACTTCATATACAGGATTATATTAATAAGGCGGGGGCTAGCGCTTGCCGACCGTGATCCGGCGCGGCGCGCTGAACTTACCCTCGAAGCCGAGCAGGTCGACCAGCGCCACCCGCATATAGTAGTCGCCGGGCGGCAGCAGGTCGTTGAGGTTGATGTCGGCGAACGCGTCGTAGGTCTTGTCCACTACGGTGTTCGTGAAATTCTGGTCCTTCGAGACCTGCAGGTGGTAGCTCTGCACCGGGTTGGCCACCGAGATCATCTTGACGATCTCGTTGGCGTCTATGTTCTTGTCGTCCACGTTGCCGGCCGCCGGCATGTTCCCGGCCAGGTCGCGGCCCTTGGGCACCGCGGCCGTGGCGGCGCCGGGCTTAAGGTCCTTCTTCAGGTTCAGCGAGATCACGCCGTTCTCGGCGCTCAGCTTAGGCGCGCCGGAGGCGGAGGCCAGCGTGGTCTGGGTCTGCTCCAGCTCGGGCAGCGGCGGCAGCTTGACCGGCTCGGATGGCGGCATGTCCATCTTCACCTCGGCGGCGAAGCCGGCCGGCACCTCCACGGTCTTGCCCTGCGCTTCGACGTCGGCCTTGCCCTTGTAGACCTGCACCAGCGTCGTCAGGTCGTCCTTGAGCTTGGCGCCGAACTCGGTGTCCCTGGTCTTGGGCGTGATGCGGGCGGAGGCCGTCACCACCCTCGAGCGCAGGCCGCGCATCTCGCCGGCCAGCAGCTGCACGTCGGTGTTCTTCTTGCCGGGCGGCCGGAGCACGGCGATGGAATTGGGGTAGAGGTTGAGCACCTCGCCGGTATAGAACCGCACGTCGGCCCTGGCGTCCGCCCTGGTGCGGAGCGTGTCGTTCTTGAAAAGGTCCATTCTCAGGGCCACGCCCTTCCAGTCGGGCGCGCCGGTGCGGCGGAACATGACCTCGTTGAGGAAATAGACCAGCTTGGCCGCGCGGTACTGTTCCTTGATCAGGCGCACCGGCACCTTAAGCGTCATGCCTGGCAGGGCTATCGACGGGTCGGAGGCAGGGAGCCGGTTGTACTTGAGCAGCTCGTTCCACTTGGTGGGGTCCTTGAGATAGGTATTGGAGATGCTCCACAGCGTGTCGCCCGGGCGGACGACGACGTTCTGCAGCTCCTCGGCCCGGGCCGGGCCGGCGAGCAGCAGCGCGGAGAGCAGCGCCGGCAGCAGCCTCCTCACGCGCCCCCCCTGGAGGCGACCTTGCCGGCCTCGTCGAGGAACAGGTCCTTGGGGATGGAGAAGACGAACTTCGCGCCTTTGCCGGGCTCGGACTCGGCCCAGATCCGGCCGAGGTGGGCGGACGCGACGTATTTGCAGATGGTCAGGCCGAGGCCGGTACCGCCGGCCTTCTGACCTTTGACCTGCTCGAACTTCTCGAAGACCTTGTCGAGGTACTCCGGCGGGATGCCGTCGCCGGTGTCGCGCACCCACGCGGTGATCCTGTCGCCTTCGTCGGCCATGCCGGCCGTGATCACGCCTTTCTCCGGCGTGAACTTGATGGCGTTGCCGATGAGGTTGGTGAACATGCGCTCCATCAGGCCGCTGTCGGCGCTGACGACGAGCTGGTCCGGCCCCTCGACCTCGAACTTGATCTGCTTGCGCTGGCCGAGCGACTCCATCAGTTCGATGACGCGGGTGGCCACCTCGCGCAGGTTGACCGGGGCCAGCTTGACTTCCATCTTGCCGGCCTCCATCTTGGCCACGTCGAGGATGTTGTTGATCATGCCGAGCAGGCGGAACGCCGCGCGGTCTATCGAGACCAGCATCTTCTTCTGCGCCTCGTTGACCGGGCCGGGGATCTCCTTGAGCATGAACTCGACGAAGCCCTTGATCGCGCCCATCGGGTTGCGCAGGTCGTGCGTGATGGAGTGGAGGAACTCGTCCTTGATGCGCGCGAGTTCCTTGTCCAGCGTGATGTCGTAGAAGCCGACCAGGCGGCCCAGCGGCGCGTTGCGCCCGGGCGCGGTGATGGGCCGCGAGAAGCATTTGAAGAAGCGGCGCGAGTGCTCGAGCGAGATCTCGACCTCGCGGAAATAGTTCTCCTTGTCGGAACCGAGCACGTCCCGGACCGGCTCCAGCAGCGCCTCGGCCCGGATAAGGCTTTCGAGGGCCAGGCCTTCCACCGGCGCGTCCTGCGCGACGCCGAGCACAGAGCGGGCCTTGCGGTTGGCGACGCGGACCTTGCCCTCCGTGTCTATCATCAGGATGCCGTCCTCGGTGGAGAACAGGATGGCCTCGGTGTTCTTCTGCTCGCGGATGATGCGGTCCACCTGCATGTCGGAATAGGCCTTCAGCTGGGCCGTCATCTTGTTGAAGGTCTCGGCCAGGTCGCGGAGCTCGTCGGAGGTGTCGACCTCGGCCCGGCGGGTGAAGTCGCCGGCGGCCACGTGCTCGGCCGCGCGCGTCAGCACCATGATGGGCTTGGAGAGGCTGCGGCTGAGGAACCAGGCGGCCGCGACGGCCAGCGCGAGGAACAGCAGCACGGCGTAGATGGCCTGGCGCCTCATGAACATAGCGTAGCGGTAGGCGCCCTCGCGCGGCTGGCTGACCACTACGGCGCCGCCCAGCTCCGAGATGGGCGCGTAGGCGCCCAGCATCTGCCGGCCGGAGCCGTCGTCGAACTCCACCGAGCCGGAGGAGAGAGCCTTGACCGCGTCGCGCGAGACGCGCCACGCCGCGGCCGAGGCCGCCTCGGCGGGCGGCAGGTCGGCGGGCCAGGCTATGGGCCGGGCCTTCGCGTCGAGTATCACCGGGAAGCCCTGGGAGCCTATGCGTTTGAGGTCCAGCGAATCGAGGAACGCGCCGAGGTCGAGCTCGGCCCTGAGGACCATCCCCTTGCCGAACGGGTAGTAGAACACGGCGGTCCGGGTGGCGGGGTCCACGGCAAGGCTGCGGCGGCCGGAAGCGAGGCAGGCCTTGAAGCCCGGGTCGGAGCCGTACTTCTTAAGGGCCTGCTGCCGGCCGTCGTACGGCGAGACGAACTTGACCACCTCGGCGCCGTCCTTCGACAGGACCGAGATCTGGCGGACCTCGCGGCGGGTCTCCAGCAGGGCGGTCACCAGGACCTGCTTGTTCTCCCAGTCCATGCCCGACATCGCGAGCATGCCCGCGCGGAGCGCCTGGTCGGCGCTCCTGATATAGGAATTGAAATCCGAGGCGATCTTGTCCGCGGTGGTCAGGTGCAGCTCCAGGATGGCGGTGCGCACCCCGAGCTGGCCGAGGTCGATCAGCCGCACCCCGAGCAGGACCATGGGCAGGACCGAGACCAGGACCAGGACGGCCGCGAACTTGTGCAGGAGCCTTAATTTCATTTCGCGGGGTTTATTATAGCATTTGCCGGTCAGCGCAGGGCCAGCAGGCGCGGCAGCATGGCGGCCAGCGCCCGGGCACGGTGGCTGACGGCGTTCTTTTCGGCTTCGGAAAGTTCGGCCAGCGTGCGGCCGTCCGGCAGTTCGAAGAGCGGGTCGTAGCCGAAGCCGGCCCCGCCGCGGCCGCCGGCGGTTATGCGGCCTTCCAGCGCCCCCCTGGCGGTGAAGACGCCGCCCCCGGGGGAGGCCAGCGCCACGACGCAGACGAAGCGCGCCGTGCGCCGTTCCGGCGGCACGTCCGCCAGCCTGGCCAGCAGCAGCGCGTTGTTGGCGGCCGCCGTGGCGTTCCCGCCGGCGTAGCGCGCGGAGCGCACGCCGGGGGCCCCGCCGAGGGCGTCCACCTCCAGGCCGGTATCGTCGGCCAGGGCCCACAGCCCGGTGAAGGCGGCGGCGGCCGCGGCCTTCTTTACGGCGTTCTCTTCGAGGCTTGCCCCGTCCTCCTCGGCGGGCACGGCCCCGGGGAATTCCGCCAGCGTGCGCGGTTCCAGCGGGAGCCGGGGCATGATAGCGAGCATTTCCGAAGCCTTGTGCCTGTTGAACGTTGCGAGGACGAGGGTTTTTTCCATTTTAAAATATATTAGAATGTTCCTGATGCCGGACGCTACGGATTCTAACATTTTTGCCGGGGCGCCAGCCTCTTTCCTGGAGGCGGTCAAAGCCTTCGCCGCGGTGCCTTCCCTCTCGCTGCCCGTCAAGCCGCAGAGCGCGGGCGCGGGCACGCTCTACTCCGTCGTCCCGTACGAGGAGGGCGGCCGGGCCTGCCTGCCGGCCTTCACCGCCCCCTCGCTGTTGCCGCCCCCGTCCGTGACCTTCCCGGCCGGCGAGGCGGCGCTGCTGCTGTTCCACGCCCCGGGCCACGAGTTCTTCGTCTTCAACCCGCCCCATCCGCAGGCGGCCGGGAACCCCGCCCCGCTGCGCGCCGCCAGGCGCGAAGTCTCGCTGCTGGCCGGCTTCCTGGCGGCGGGCGGCAAGGCGGCGGCGGACCCCTCCGGGGCCGCGGCCGCCGAGCTGGCGGCCGGCAGGCTGCACGCCGCCCACTATCTCTACGCCGTCGCGGCGGCCCGCAACCCGGCCTCCCGCGCGCGCTACGCGCTGAATTCCGTTCTCGTCGAGCTGGGCCTTCTTCAGGAGGCCTACGACGCTCTTAAGGGCGACGGCGACCCGGAGGCCGTCCTCACGCTGGCCGCGGTCTACAGGAAGACCGGCGACACGGCTTCGGCCGCCGGCCTGCTGGCCTCGCTGCCGCCGGGCTCCGCTTTGGCGGAACGCAGGGAGACGGAGCTGGCCTGGCTGGCGCTGGAGAGCGGCCGCGACGAAGAGGCGGAAAAGGCCTTCCGCCGCCTTTCGGCTTCGGCTTTCGAGAAGGCCGAAGCGCTCAGCGGCCTGGGCGCCGCGCTGGCCAAGGCGGCATTCCGCGCCAAGGACCGGGGCAGGCTGGCCGAGGCCGCGGGAACGCTGCGCTCCGCCCTGCTCTCCCCCTCCCACGGTTACGCCCGGATAGCCTTCCAGCTGGGCAGCCTCTATTTCCGCGCCGGGGATTTCGCTCAGGCCGAGGCCTGCTACCGCAGTTCGGCCGCCGCAGCGCCCGCAGTTCAGACCCTGGGCAACCTGGCGCTGGCCCTGCTCAGGAACGGCCGCCGGGCCGAGGCCGCCGCGGTAACGCTGCGGACGGCCCTGACCGACCCGGCCGCCGCCGCGCGCCTGGCCGCGGAATTCCCCCCGGATTCCCTCGCCGGTTTCTTCCCGGCGCCAAGCCCCGCGCCGGCGCCCCGCCCGGAGGCTCCCGCCCCGGGACCCGCGCGGCAGGCCTTCGGCGCGCCGCCCGTGGCCGCGCCGGGGCCGCAGAGCCCCTCGCCCGCCGCGGCTCCGCAGTCCTCGCCGGACATACCGGCCGCTTTCCGCAGGCCCGCCGCCGCGCCGGAGCCCGCGCCCCCGGCGCTGGAGGCCGCCTCGCTGGCGCCGGCCAGGCCGCAGCAGCCGTCACCGTCGGGCCGGGCCCGCCCGGAGACCCCCGCGCCGGGACCGGCCCCCGCGCCGCAGGAAGTCAAGATCGAGACTTTCAGGGACATCATGGCCGCGCCCGGCGCCCCCACCGAGGAGGAGAGCCGCAAGGACGACTTCATCTCCCGCGCTTTCCAGCTGGCCTCCGGGCTCGAGGACGAGCTCGGCCGCAAGGTCTACTTCAACGCCGACGGCCTCTCCGAGGTCGAGAAGAAGCTGCGCCTGACCTTCCTGAAGTCCTCCGCCGGCCAGCAGCGCAAGATCGACGCGGTCAGGGACGGCGCCGCCTTCCTCTGCTATTTCCTGCAGGAGCGCTACAAGGGCAGGCTGCTGAAGCTGCCGGACTTCGACCCGTGGGGCTGGCCGATGGTCTTCGAACTGCCGGAGTTCAAGCTCACCACCTACCCGGTGCAGCGCGTCTGGCGCCTGCTCTGGCAGGAGAACGTGCCCGAGCCGGGCTGGCTCGCCAAATACGCGGACTGGGTGGCGGACCGCCTGCGCAACCCGGTGCCCCTCAAGGGCGGCGCGGCCGCGGTGAAGGGCGGCCTGATGAGCCACCCCGAAAGGCTCGCCGACACCGCGGCCGAACACCGGCGCATGCTGGTGCTGGCGTCCTCTCTGCCGGAGACCTCCGGCATCGAGACCGGCCGCTCGGGCCTCTACAAGCTCAACGAAGCGATCCGGTCCAACTTCAAGCCCGAGATCCCGCCCACGGCGGACGGCTGGAAGCTGCTGCGCTGCTACGGCCACCTGCTGGCGGCCACGCTGATGAAGGATTTCAAGGCCACCTGGTACAACACCGACGGCGAGGACGGCGGCTGGTCCCTCCAGACCCAGTGGAAGACCTACGTCTTCCCGCTCGGCAAGGTCTACAAGACGGCCGCCAACCGCGGCGACCTGGTGGAATACTACGACGCCCTGCTCGAGGAGAAGACCCGCGTGCAGGGCGGGCCCATGTGAGCCTGGGACCTTTTGCCCTTGATTCGCGCGTTCTTTTTCTGGATAATCTTTAAGAGACGAGGACGAGACCCCGGAGAACAATGAGAACCCTAGCCCTGCTGCTGCCCTTAACTTTGACCTCCCCGCTTTCCGCCGGGCCGGCTTTCGAAAGCCTGGCCGCCCGGGCTTCCTCCCCCGCCGAGGCTCCCGCCCCCGCCGCGCCGGCCCTGAAAGACTGGACCGTGATGGTCTACATGAACGGCAAGAGCAACATCGAGCCGTTCGCCCTCGGCGATCTCAACCGCTTCGAGACGGTCGGTTCCGGCGACAAGGTCAACATCGTCGCGGAGATAGGCCGCTCGAAGGGCCTCGACAACGACACCGCGGCCGACGGGGACTGGGCCGGCGTGCGCCGCTACTACGTCACGAAGGACCAGGACAAGGAGCATATCGCCTCGACGCTGCTGGCCGACGTCGGCAACCCGGACATGGGCGACTGGAAAGAGGCCGCCGCCTTCCTTAAATGGGCCCGCGCCGCCTACCCGGCCAAGAAGTACATGTTCATCATCTGGGACCACGGCTGGGGCTGGCTGGACCCGGTCAAGCCCGGCAAGCCCGCCGCCCGCGGCGGCAAGTCCATCTCGCACGACTTCGTCACCGGCAATTACATCTCCACGCACGACCTCGGGAAGATCTTCAAGGAGGCGGGCCGCGTCGACGCCTACGTCTCGATGGCCTGCTTCATGCAGATGGCCGAGGTCGCCTACGAGCTGAAGGACGCGGCCGACGTGATCGTAGGCGCCGAAGAGGTGATCCAGCTGCCCAGCCTCAACTGGGAGGATTTCTTCGCGCGCCTCTCCTCCGACCCCTCCGCGGGGGCCGAGAAGGCCGGCGCCTACCTGGTGGAGACCTTCGGGGAGATGTACTCCCGCCCCGACATGCAGGAGCTGCTGCAGCAGGGCGGCTTCGGCACCCAGCTCTCCGCCATCCGCGCCGCCAAGCTGCCCGGGCTCGTTAAACGCCTCAAGGACTGGTACACCCTCGAGATGGCCGCCGGAGACAGGGCCGCGCTGGCCAGGGCCAAGGCCGAGGTGGTCCGCTTCGAGATCGGCGAGCCCGACACCGACCCCGAGAAGCGCATCGCCTTCTACGGCGACCTGCACCATTTCGTGGAGCTCGCCGGCCGCTACGCCGACCGCTCCCGCCCCGGCGCCGCCGCGGCCATCGCCGCCGGCGAGAAGCTCGACGCTTTCATCGACTCGGAGCTGGTGGTCAGCAACGCCGCGCTGGGCAAGGACCGCACCGGCAAGGATTTTTCCGCCGTCAAAGGCATCTCGATCGACATCCCCGGCAAGCCCGGCACGCTCATCGAGTACTACCCCACCTATTCCAGCCTCCAGTTCGCCAAGGCCAGCGGCTGGGAAAACTTCATGAAGTATCTCTCGGAGATACCGGACTGACGGATGGCCCAGCCTCACGAAGCGGGCTCGTCCTTCAGGCCCGCTTTTTTCTTTCTGAAGGAAGACCAGCGCAGGGCGCTCTCCGCCTACTACGGCTTCGCCCGCGCGGTCGACGATATCGCCGACGAGCCGGGCCTTGAGCCGGCCCGCCGCCGGGAACTGCTGGACGGCTGGCGCGCGGCCGTCGCCCGGCTCTTCGCCGGCGCCCCCCCCGCCGCTCCGCTGGAGGCGGAACTCGCGGCGGCCGTGAGGGCTTTCCCGCTGAAGCCGGAGCATTTCCTGCTGGTCATCGACGGGGTTTCGATGGACCTGGACCGGTCCTCCTACGCCACCCGCGCGGAGCTGGAGCGGTACATGTACCGCGTCGCCTCCGCCGTGGGGCTGGCCTGCCTGGCCATCTCCGGCTACGACGTCCCGAGCGCGCCGCTCTTCGCCGAGAAGCTGGGCTACGCGGTGCAGCTGACCAACATCGTCCGCGACGCGGCCGAGGACCTGGCCGCCGGGCGGGTCTACCTCCCGGAAGAGGACCTGCGGCGCTTCGGCTGCGCCCCGGCCGACCTGGGCGGTTCCCAATATACCCCCAATTTTATAGAATTGATGAAATTCGAGGCCGACAGGGCGGAGGCCCTCTACGGGGAGGCCCTCGCGCTGGCCGAGCCCGGCCGCAAGCGGGCCCTCGCGCCGGCGCTGATCATGGGCCGGCTCTACCGCGAGCTGCTGCGCAAGATAGCGAGGGGCGGCTTCCGGATAAAGGAAGGCCGCGTCAGGCTCACGGCGGCCCAGAAGCTCAGGGCCCTCTGGCTGGCCTATCTCGATTACAGGAGAATTTGACATGCTAAAGTCCGACGCTTGGATCCGGGAGAAGTGCCGCAGGGAAAAGATGATAGCCCCCTTCGTGGAGGGGCTGGTGGCCAAAGGCAAGGTCTCTTACGGCCTGTCCTCCTACGGCTACGACATCCGCGTCTCCGACGAGTACAAGGTCTTCACCGACGTGCACAACTGCGTCGTCGACCCGAAGGCCTTCGACGACAAATCCTTCGTCGACATCAAGGCCCCGTACTGCATCGTGCCGGCGCACTCGTTCGCGCTGGCCCGCTCGGTCGAATACTTCCGCATCCCGCGCAGCGTCATCGGGTTGTGCATCGGCAAGAGCACCTACGCCCGCTGCGGCATCGTCGTGAACATCACCCCCCTCGAGCCGGAATGGGAAGGCCACCTGACGCTGGAGATCTCCAACACCACGCCGCTGCCCGCCAAGATCTACTCCAACGAGGGCATAGCCCAGCTCGTCTTCATCGAGTCGGACCGCGCCTGCGAAACCTCATACAAGGACAGGAAGGGCAAGTACCAGGCCCAGCGCGGGGTGACTCTCCCCCGCATACTTAAACCAAGGTGAACCGTACCGCCAGGAGCCTGCTGTTCTGCGCCGCGCTGACCGCGGCGGCGGCGGCCCCTGCGCGCGCCGCGGCGGAGGCCCGGGCCGCGTCCGAGGCGGCCGCGCTGGACAAGGCTTTCGCCGCCATCAAGACGGACCCGGTGGACCGCGCCCGGCTGCTGCTGGCCGCGGAGCTCCTGCCCGACGGCCGCTCGCCCCGGGCGGCCGCGCTGGAGGACGCCTCCCGCAGGCTGCTGAAGGCCTCCGGGGAGGACTACGCCGGCTACCTCGGGCTCTGCAAGGCCCTGCGCTGCTCAGGCCGCCTCCAGGACGCCGTGGCCAACTGCCGCAAGGCCCTCGAACTGGAGCCTACCGCCTACCCGGTCTACCGCGAGCTCGGCCTGGCCTACGCCGCCGCCGGGGACGCGCGCAAGGCCACCGAGACACTCGAGCAGGGCGTGGAACTCTCCTCTTCCGATTATAAGGCCCGCTACACCCTGGCCAAGGTCCTCGAGGCCCGCGGCGACTCCGCCAGGGCCGCCGCCTCGTACGCCCGCGCCGTAGAACTTAGCCGCCGGGACGGTTCGCTCGAAGCCCGCTATTACGCCGCGCTCGCCAGGTCCGGCGCCAGGCGGTGCGCGCGCGCCCGCCCCAAGGCCAAGGCCGCGCCCAAGCCGCGCGCCAAAGCGGCCCCGAAGACCAGCCCGGCCGGAGCGGCCGAGCAGGCCGACTGCCTGAAGAAGTTCAAGGAGGAGTTCCTCAAGGACAACCTGGGTTCCGCGCTTGAGCAGAGCGATATCTGCGCCAGGCTCTCCCCCTCCGACCCGCAGTTGGCCTCAGAACGCGCGCCGCTGCTGGTGCGCCTGGGCCGCTACGAGGACGGCGTGAAGGAATACGAGCGCGCCGCCGCGCTCTACAGGGACAATAAGCCGATGGAGGCTTTCTGCCGCGGGAAAGCCGCCGAGACCTGGCTCAAGCTGGGCGACCCGGCCAAGGCCGTGGAACAGTACCGCAAGGCCCTCGCGGCCAACCCCGGCGACCTTAATGCCCTGAAGGGACTGGCGGCCGCGCTGGAGGCCAGGTCCGACACGAAGGGAGCCGAGGAGACCTACGAGGCCATCCTGAAGCTTTCCCCCGGCGACGCCGGGGCCAAGGCCCGCCTGGAGGAACTTAGGACGGCGGCCCTGACCGACGAACAGGTCCTGGAGGAGCTGCGCTCGCGCCAGGCCGCCGACCCGGCCAAGACCGCGCTGACCCCGGAAGACCGCAAACTTTTCGAGGACATCAAGGACGCCGAGCTGGCCGGCGCAGCCGACTACCTCAAGCGCAAGGCCCCGGCCGCCCGCGGCCTCACCGCGGAGCGCAAGACCCCGGAAGGGGTGCGGCTGCTGCTGACGTCCGCCGGCTACCGGGCCTACGTGGCTTTCGCCAGCAGGGACGCCGTCAAGCTCTTCGAAGGCAAGGGCATAGGCCTGCGCGAGCTCTTCAAGCTGCGCGACCTCTCCGGGGCGCAGATCTTCGACCCCGCCGGCAAGCTGACGGCCGAAGGCCTTAAGGCCTGGCGCGACGCGGAGGAAGGCCGCAAGTCCTGGCTGCTGCCCGCCGAACCGGTGCCGCAGAGCGCGCAGGCCCGCCGGAGCGACGAGGCCGCGGCGAAGATAGCCGAGTGGAACGCCGGCGGCTACGCCGAGATCTCCGAGCCCGAGTATCTGTGGCTGCTGAAGGCGACCACGTGCCCGGACGCCACGCTGAAAAGGCCCCCGGTGGAGGCCGTCAAGGAGATCTTCGACGGGGTCCGCACCCGCTACCTGCTGTGCTCCGACCCCGCGAAGCTCTGCACCAACAAGTGCAACAGCCGGCTGCCGGAGTACGTGGCGGCCTACCGCAGCAACAACACCGCGCTGTTCGAAGGCGGCGCCAGCGGGGCCTTCTTCGGCATCGCCGGGGCGAAGCGCCGCCGTTTCTGCGAGAACGGCGAAGTCTGGGTAGGCGGCACGGGCTCCGAGAGCAACCCCTGCAGCACCGCCTCCGCTCCCCGCTGAGCCTCGCGGGTTTTGCATAAATCCGGGAAATTTTGTATCATAATATGACTATGATACAGAAAACAACTTTGCCCAAAGCCGACACGGCCGAAAAAACCAGGAAGTGGCATTTCCTAGACGCTTCCGATCAGGTCCTGGGCAGGCTCTCCACCAAGATAGCCGTCCTCCTGATGGGCAAGCACAAGCGCGACTTCACCCCCAACATGGACTGCGGTGATTTCGTCGTCGTGACCAACACCGACAAGCTCCGCATCACCGGCAACAAGGCCGAGGACAAGTTCTACTTCCGCCACTCCGGCTACGCCAACGGCGCGAAGACCATCCCGTACAAGCGGCAGATGGAGCAGGACTCCACCAAGGTGCTCGAGCTCTCCGTCAAGCGCATGCTGGACGAGAACAAGCTGCGCGCCAAGCGCATGAAGCGCCTGCGCATCTTCAAAGCCGAGCAGACCCAGTTCAAGGCCGCCAAGGCCGCGAAGTAAGAAGAGAGGAAAGACAGAAACATGGAAAACAAGAATCTGATACTGGCCACCGGCCGCCGCAAGACCTCCGTAGCCCAGATCCGCATGTCGCAGGGCGGCGAGGGCAAGGTCACCATCAACGGCAAGACCCCGGAGTCCTACTTCGGCAACAACCCCCGCCTCAAGCACGTGATCACCACCCCCTTCGACCTGACGAAGGACCAGAAGTTCGACTGCGTGATCAAGGTGACCGGCGGCGGCGTCAGCAGCCAGGCCGGCGCGATCCGCCACGGCATCGCCCGCGCGATCGCCAGCCTCGGCGACACCTTCCACAGCTCCATGAAGAAGGCCGGGTTCCTGACCCGCGACTCCCGCATGGTCGAGCGCAAGAAGTACGGCCACCCGAAGGCCCGCAAGCGCTTCCAGTTCTCCAAGCGCTAAAGAGCGCCTGGCGATACTGCCGGCCGGGGGAGGCGAAAGCCTCCCCCGGCTCATTTTTACCCGCTGTTTACTGCCGCCGCTTAATTATTTATCATTCCTTATATATGCGCAGGCTCTGGCTGGCGCTCACCGATCCCAAGATCCGGGCCGCGATGGCGGCCCTGGACCGCTGCGGCCCGGCGCTCGGGGACCTGACCGGATATCCGGGCATGGCCGCGGAGTTCTTTCCCCCGCTGCGCCAGGCCCTGCGCCGGGCGGCCGCGGCGCGCAGCAAGCGCCCGGGAGCCCAGGCGGCCCTGCGCGCCGCGGAGGAATTCTGCGACCTGCTGGCCCGGACCTTCGCCGACATGGACCGCCTGGACGCCCGCCCGGAAGCAGCGCCGGAGGCGCTGGCCTTCCTGCAGCGCGCCTGCGCCCTCGCCCCCCGCCTGCTGGCCTCCGAGCCCGACGGGCGCTCCCTGCGCGAGGTCCTGGCGCTCTCCGCCTCCGGGCGCAGGGCCCTCGCGCTCGCCAGGACCGCCGCGGACCGGGCCCGGGACGAATTCCCGCAAAATCTCAAATTTAGTAGTATATATGCCGGATTCGACGCCGCTTTCGACGCTTTCGAGCGCTGCGCCGAAGCTCTCGCCAAGGTATAGGAGCCCCACATGAAGAAGATCATCGCCGCGCTGCTGCTCGCCCTCCCCGCTTCGGCCTGGTCCCTGACCGTGTCCGTCTACCACACCAGCGACGTCCACGGCTGGTACTTCTCCCGCCCCGCCAAATGGGACAAGCAGAACTCCACCCGCACGATAGGCGGCTTCCCCGCGCTCTCGGCCCTCGTGAAGGCCGACAAGAACCCGCACATCCTGCTCGACTCCGGCGACACCTTCCAGGGCACGCCCGAAGGCACGATGACCAAGGGGCTCGCCACCGCGAAGCTGATGAGCCAGCTGGGCTACTCCGCCGCCGAGGTGGGCAACCACGACTACGACTACACCGAGCCCAACCTGAAAGCCGTCATCGCCGCCTCCGGCTTCCCTTGGCTTGGCGCCAACGTCTACGTGGCCTCCACCGGCGCCCACGTCGATTACCTCAAGCCGTACACCGTCGTCACGGTGGCCGGCAAACGGATAGCGGTCATCGGCATAGCCGGCCGCCACACCGCCACCTCCACGCTGCCCGCCAACGTGGCGCACCTCGAGTTCCGCGACGAGGCCGCCGAGGCCGCCAAGTGGGCCGACGAGGTCAGGAAGACCGAGCACCCCGACGCCGTCATCGTGCTCGCGCACGTCGGCTTCGGCGGCAATTTCTTCGCGCCGACCGACGTCTCCACCTGGACCTTCACCGACGAGCAGACCGCCGGCGGCACGCTGCCCATAGCGCGCGCCTCCCGGGCCGACGTCGTGATAGGCGGCCACAACCACGCCGCCATGCTCAAGGGCTGGCGCGACCCGCAGAGCGGCGCGCTGATAGCCGAGAGCTATTTCGGGCTCACCAACGTCAGCAAGATAGACCTGACCTTCGACGACAGGACCGGCAGGCTGACCGGCGTCTCCGACACGCTGGTCCCGCTTTGGACCGACGTGACCGGCGAGGACCCGGCCGTGCTGGCCACCCTCAAGGGCTTCAGCGAGCAGGTCGACAAGGAGATGGGCGCGGTCATCGGCGAGAGCGCCGTGGACCTCGGCCCCTCCAAGGCCGGCCTCGACTCGGACATCGGCAACTGGTTCGCCGACGCGATGCGCCGCCAGAGCGGCGCCGACGTGGCGCTGCAGAACACGGCGGGCATCCGCTCCGACCTCAAGAAGGGCCCCGTGCGCGTGCGCGACATCTTCCAGATCATGCCGTTCGAGAACACGCTGGTCAAGCTGACGATGACCGGCGACCAGCTCAAGCGCCTGATGGAGGACAACCTGAAGGGCGGCTTCTCCAAGCTGCAGGTCTCGGGCATGAAGGTCACTTTCCGCAAGACCGACAAAGGCGCCGAGGTGGTGAAGCTGGAGCGCGGCGGCGCCGAGATCCGGCCCGACGAGGAACTGACGGTAGCCACCAACAACTACCTGACCACCGGCGGCACCGGCGGCCAGGTCTTCTCCGAAGCCAGGAAGTCCGAGGACTCGATGCGGCCGATCCGCGAGCTGCTGCTCAAGGACATCAAAGAGAACCCGGTCAAGGCCGCCCCCGAGGGCGGCAGGATAGTCCGCCTGGACCGATGAGCGGCCGCTCCCTCCCCGCGCTGCTGCTCCCCGCCCTGCTCCTGCTGGGCGCGGGGGCCTGCGCCCGCAAGGAGGAGATAGTCGTTTTCGCGACGGCCCGCACGCAGGGCCGCCTGTGGGCCCGCCCGGAGCCCTCCCTCAAGGGCCGCCTCGCCGGCGGCTTCGCCGTGTTCAAGAAGCTCTACGACGCCGAGGCCCGCCCCAAGTTCGCGCTGGACGGCGGCGGCTGGTACTCCGCCACGCCGGAAGGCTGGCTGACGCGGGGCCGCTCCACGCTGGACTGCCTCGCCGCGGTGCCTTACGCGGCCGCGGCGGCCGGCATGGAGGAGCTCTCCCTCACCCCCCGCGAGCTGGAGGACCTGGCCAAGGCCTCTCCGACGCCGCTGCTCGCCTCCAACCTCTATCTCAAGAGCAACAGGAAGCCCGATTTCCTGCGCAGCCAGCAGCTGGTGCGCGCCGGCGGCCGCAGGATCGGCGTCTTCTCCCTCATCGTCGCCGCCGCGTCAGCCCCCAACCGCGCCAGGTACCTGCAGCACTACAAGCTCGAGAAGGCCAGCTACGAGACCGAGAAGGCGGTAAAGGCGCTGCGAGACGGCGGCGCGGAGCTCATAGTGCTGCTGCTCTCGGTCAATCCCAGGGAGAGGACAGACCGCGCCTTCTACAAGGAGTTCCTTGCGCGCGGCCCCCGCGTGGACGTGGTCGTCACCGACGACCCGGCCATAGACGGGCCTTTCAGGGCAGGCCGTTCCTGGGTGGTGCCGGCCGGGCTCGAGGCCCTTTATGCCGCGCGCATCGTGCTCAGGCTGGACCCGGCCTCCGGCCGCCTGTCGGACGTGGACTGGGACCGGGTGCCCCTGCTGGAGGAGAAGTACGGCCAGGACCAGGCCCTGCTTAAACTCATAGCCGGCTACCGGCGGGCGGCCTCCGCCCACATGTCCAGGCCGGTGGGCCGGCTGGAAGCGGCGCTGCCGCTGGCCGCGGGCGCCGACACCCCGCTGGCCGACTTCGCGGCCGACTGCATGCGGCGCTGGGCCCGCACCGACGCCGCGCTGATAGGTCTTTCCGAGCCGGCCGCCGGCCTGAGCTCGGGCACCGTCACCGTCGGGGAACTGCGCGCGGCCTTCCCGCTGGATTCCAGCGTGGTCTTCGTGAAGATCCGCGGCGACGACCTGGAGCGGGCCATGGCCGCCGTGCCGCTCTCGGGGATAAGCGTCTCGGGCCTCAGGCTCTTCGCCAGGGACGGCGCGCTGGAGCGCGTGGAGACCGAAAGGGGCCCGCTGCAGCCCGCGCGCGTCTACAGGCTCGCCGTCCCGGACTCCTTCGTAGGCGGGCGCGACAACCCCGTGCTCTCCAGCGCGATGGAATTCGCCAATTCCCGCCGCCCGCTGCGCGAGGTAATAAGCTGGTGCTTCTCGCGGCAGCGCTCCATCCCCCGCCCAGCCGGGGCCAGGATAACGAGGAACTGATGCCGGAACAGCCGCCGAAGCCGGGACCGGGCTTTTTCGCCAGGTGGCTGGGCCGCCTGAAGGCCTTCTCGATGCTGGCCGGCGCTTGGGGCTTCCTCTTCAGCGTGAATTCCCTGATAGGTTTCAAGGCCGGCTTCGAATACGACGACGGTCTCTCCTACTCCACGCCGGCCTTCAAGGCCGCCGAGAAGGACGGGCTGAAGCCCGGCACCCCCGACTACTGGAACGCGGTCAACCGCTCCTGCGTCTACGAGCGGCTCAAGCCGCTGCCCTGGCTGACGGCCTGGGCGCTCAAGGCCCTGGGCGTCAAGATAGCCGTTTTCTGCGACCGCGGCCCGGAGGGCGGCGACAGCCTCGAGGCCTCCTGGCGCCGGCTGGCCGACTATTTCTACTTCGTCCGTTCCGAGAACGAGGAGTACCGCCTCCTGGAGAAGGGCCGCTTCGTCCTCTTCGCCGGCCCCTCCGACGCGGGGATCATCCAGGCCAGGAAGGCCGGCGTGCCGCCGCTGCGCATCGAGCGCAGCCCGCGCTCGCTGCTCGGCTTCGATTACAATCCCGGCAAGTTCGGGGAGCGCTACCTGCCGCTCTCCTCCTTCTAGGCCCCCGCCCCCATTGCCCCGCCGCCTATAAAATAATAAAATATATGCGGATGGCGGACTGCATCTTCTGCAAGATAGCATCGGGCGAGGTTAACGCCAAGGTGGTCTACGAGGACCCCGACACGCTGGCCTTCCTCGACCTGAACCCGCAGGCCCCCACCCACGCCCTGGTGATCCCCCGCCGGCACATAGACCGGCTCACCGCGGCGGAGGAAGCCGACGCCGCGCTGCTCGGCAAGCTGCAGCTGGCGGCGGCGAAGACGGCGAAAATTTTGAAAGTGGAAGGCGCGTTCCGCCTAGTCACTAACAACGGCAAAGGGGCCGGCCAGTCGGTGGACCATCTGCACTACCACCTGCTCGGCGGCAGGAAGATGCTGTGGCCCCCGGGCTAGGACAGATCTAAAATACGTACCGGAAGGTGGTGATCAGCGTGGTATTTGTCAAAGTAAGGGACGAAGAATCGATAGAAGAGGCGCTCAGGCGCTTCAAGCACGACTGCGAGCGCAACGGCATCCTCAAGGAGATCAAGCGCCGGGAGCACTACATGCCCCCGAGCATGAAGCGCAAGATCAAGTCGCAGGAGGCCCGCCGCAAGGTCCGCAAAGGCAGAAGGGCCTACTAAGGGGCCCCTGCCGTCACGGCCGCGCGGACCACGGTCCGCGCGGCTTTTTGCCTGCCGACGGCAGACGGCGCATTAATAGATGAGTTCATCCCCGGTCATAGACAAGATCAAGGAAAAGCTCGACATCGTCGATGTCGTCCGGGAGTACGTCCCTGCCCTGAAGAAGGCCGGGCGCAACTACAAGGCCAACTGCCCTTTCCACAACGAGAAGACCCCCTCCTTCAACGTCAGCCCCGACAAGCAGATCTTCCACTGCTTCGGCTGCGGCGAGGGCGGCGACATGTTCTCTTTCGTGATGAAGATAGAGGGGATGACCTTCCCGGAAGCCGCGAGGAAGCTCGCCCTGATGGCGGGCGTCGAGTACGGCGACGACCGGACGCACGAGCTGACCGAGGCCGACCGGGAGCGCCTGGAGCTCAAGAAGATGCTGGCCTTCGCGGCCTCTTTCTACCAGAAGGCGCTCTTCTCCGAGGACGGCCACAAGGCCAGGCTCTACCTGGCGGAGCGCCGCCTCAACAAGACCACCGTCGAGCGCTTCGGCCTCGGCTGGGCCCCGGCCGGCGGCGCCGCGCTGATGCAGGAGCTCAAGGCGAAGGGCTGGAGCAGGGACCTCGCGCTGAAGGCGGGCCTGGTGACCGAGCGCGAGGGCGGCCGCACCGGCGACACGTTCCGCGGGCGCATCATGTTCCCGATCAAGAGCCAGGCCGGCGACGCCATAGCCTTCGGCGGGCGCGTGCTGGACCCCGAGGCCCAGCCCAAATATCTGAACTCGCCGGAGACCGTCCTCTTCTCCAAGCGCCGCACGCTCTACGGCCTGCACGAGGCCCTGCCCGAGATCCGCCGCAGCGGGCGCCTGCTGCTGCTGGAGGGCTACATGGACGTCATCGGCGCCCACCAGCACGGCGTGACCTGGGCCGTGGCCCCGCTGGGCACCTCGCTCACGCCGGAGCACGCCTCGCTGATAGGCCGCTACGCGAAGGACACCGTCGTGATGTTCGACGACGACCGCGCCGGCATCCAGGCCTCGGTCCGGGCCGCGGAGGTCTTCATGGACGCCGGGCTCTACGTCCGCCTCGCGAACCTCGGCACCGGCCAGGACCCGGACGAGTACCTCAACGACAACGGCCGCGAGAAGTTCGAGCAGGTGCTGGCGGCCGCCTCGGACCCGCTGGATTTCCGGATGGACCTGTTCTTCAAAGGCCGCAAGACGCCCCCCTCCTCGCAGGAGAAGGCGCAGGCCATAGCGGCGCTGCTCGAGACCGTGGCGCGGCAGTCGGACGAGATCCTCAAGAGCGAGTGGGTGAAGTCCGTGGCGGGACGTTTCGGCGTGGCCGAGGACTCCGTGCTCAAGCAGCTCCGCAAGGCCCCAGGCCCGGACAGGCGCCAGGAACGGCGCCCCGAGAAACCGGCGGCCCCCTCGCGCGCGATGCCGGCGCTGGAGCGCGGCTTCCTGCAGCTGCTGCTCGGCGACCCGTCGCTGATAGAGCAGGCCTCGGCGCTCACGCCCGGGGACCTTTCGGACCCGCTGGCCCGCGAGCTGTTCTCCGCCCTGCTGGCGCTGCCGGCGGAGAAGCGGGGCAGGGCCCCGGCCGCGCTGGCGGAAGCCCTGCCGGAGCGCGCCGGGCTCATCATGGAGCTGTCGGTGGCCGACATCAGCGGCGAGACCGACGGCAGGCAGGGCGCGGCGGGCGCCGTCCGCATGCTCAGGCGCTTCTCGCTGGAGCGGCGCTGGAAGGCGCTGAAGGCCCGCCTCGGCTCGCTGACGCCGGCCGAGCTGGAGGAGTTCAGGCAGGTCACGGCGGACCTGAAGGCGTCGAAAGAGATCTAGCAGAAGGCAAGGACTAGGAGACTACAATGGCACAGGCTAAGAAGGCTTTACGCGACCTGGTGGAACTGGGCAAGGAACACGGCTACATCACCCTCGAGGAGATGAACCGCTCGCTGACCAACGCGTCGATGTCCAGCGAGGAGATCGACACGCTGATGGGCACGCTCGAGGACCTCGGCATCGAGGTCGTAGACCGCAAGAAGTTCAAGATGGTCGTCGGCGCCGAGCGCGAGGCCTACACCGAGGAATGGAGCGCGACCCCCGACGTCTCCAACTCGATCCGCATGTACCTGTCCGAGATGGGCAAGGTGCCGCTGCTCTCGCGCGACGAGGAGGTCACGCTGGCCCGCAACATCCGCGAGCGCGAGCGCGAGCTCCGGATGCTGGTGCTGGAGTCCCCGATCACGATGCGCGAGATCCGCAACTGGGAGACGCTGATCGAACAGGACGAGATGACGACCAAGGAGCTGATGCCCCGCGGCCGCAAGTCCAACCAGGAGCTGTCGGCGATGAAGCGCAAGATGAAGAACATCGCCAGGCTGATCACCCGCAGCGAGAAGGAGATCACCAAGCTCGAGGAGCGGGCCCGCCGCCCGGCGCTCTCCAACGAGATGCGCAAGAAGATAGACGCGGTCATCGACAAGAAGCGCAAGGACATCGTCAAGAACATCATCAACCTGAACCTGAACCAGGAGAAGATAAAGCGCCTGACGAACAAGATCAAGAACCTCGCGCACAAGGTCCGCGAGTACCGCCTGGAGCTGGAGAAATACCAGAAGATCTACGGCGACCTGACCAAGCTGCAGCACGACCACGAGCTGGTAGGCCGCGGCCGCATGAAACCCGCCGCGTTCCGGAGCAAGTGGGGCTATAACCCGACCGAGGTCGAGGCGGCGCTGCAGAACATAACGGCGGTGCGCGAGCGCGAGCACCACCTGGTGCGCACGCTGCCGATCAACCCGGACGACTTCATGTCCCTGAACGACAAGATCACGTTCCTCGAGGACCAGATCCTGCAGGACAAGCTGAAGCTGATCAAGGCGAACCTCCGCCTCGTCGTCTCGATCGCCAAGAAGCACGTGAACTCCAACCTCGAGTTGTCCGACCTGATCCAGGAAGGCGGCCTCGGCCTGATGAAGGCCGTCGAGAAGTTCGAGTACAAGCGCGGCTTCAAGTTCTCCACCTACGCCACCTGGTGGATCCGCCAGAGCATCAACCGCGCCATCGCCGACCAGGCCCGCACGATCCGCATCCCGGTGCACATGAAGGAGCTCGTGTCCAAGCTGATGAAGGTCACGCGCAAGTACCGCCAGGAGTTCGGCCGCGACCCGTCGATCGAGGAATACTCCAAGCACATGCACATCTCGATGGACAAGGTGAAGAACGCGCTGAAGATCATGCAGGACCCGATCTCGCTGTCGACCCCGATAGGCGAGGACGAGGATTCCCACCTCGAGGACTTCATCGAGGACAAGGGCGGCATCCCGCCGTCCAACTCGGCCGTGGACCTGCTGCGCCGCCGCGAGGTGACCAAGATCCTCGACACGCTGACCGACCGCGAGGCGAAGATCATCAAGCTGCGCTTCGGCATCGAGACCGGCTACCCGCGCACGCTCGAGGAAGTGGGCAAGATCTTCCGCGTCACGCGCGAGCGCGTGCGCCAGATCGAGGCCAAGGCCATCAGGAAGCTGCGCCACCCGTCCCGCAGCAAGATGCTCAGGGACTACATAGACTGACGCCCCCCCGCCTGGGGACATGCTGAAAAAGAAGAAGGCCCGGAGAGATCCGGGCCTTCTTCTTTTTACGGGCTTAAGCGCCTTACTTCTCTTCGCGGGCGTCGGTCAGCATGCCCTTGATGATGTCGTGGGCTATGTCCTTGGCGCCCAGGCCGATGGCGATGGCGAAGGCCAGGCCCAGCGAGGCGAACAGGATGTTCACGCCGTTGCGGATCATCTTCATCTCGATGCCGAGCTGCTCGATGGCCGAGATCAGCGTGAAGACGATGATGACGAAATTGACGATCTTCGCCAGCGACCGGCCGCCCCTCAGGTTGTTGGCGGAGGCCGCGTTCTGCACCACGTCGGCCATGAACCGGGAGAACAGCAGGCCGCCGAAGCCTATCAGGATGGCCGCCGCCAGCTTGGGCAGGAAGACCACGACGAAGCGGTGCAGGATCTCGGAGATAGCGTGCAGGTTGAGGATGTCCGCCGCCGTCACGAAGAAGACCAGCAGCAGCGCCCAGTAGACGATGAAGGCCACGAGGTGCGAGAAGGACTTGCCGAAGCCGAAGCGGGTCAGCAGTTCGTTTACCCCGACCCGGCTGGTATAGGAGTCCAGCTTGATGCGGCGCAGGAACTGCTCCAGCAGCGAGCTGGCCACGCGGGCGATGAAGAGCCCGAACAGGATGAAGATGAACGCCGCGACCAGGCCCGGGGCGTAGGCCGAGAACTTGTCCCAGATGTTGAGCACCGGCTGGATGAAGAGCTCCGCGAAATCCTTTACCATGTTCCCTCCGAAGTAGCGACAGGTCTATTCTATTATTTCTGCGCCGCCCAAAGCAAAAGCGCCGCGCGGCCGCGCGGCGCTAGCGGGGCGGGGCCCGGACTAAAGGAGGTTATTGGTTTTCACCGGGTCCGCCGGGCCGTGGTCCCTGGGCGCGGGCTTCTTTATGACGGGCTGCGGCTTAACGGCGGGCTTGCCCCTGGCCGGCGCGGCGGCCTTCCCTCCGGAATTGGGGGCGTCGCGGAGGACGGGTTTGGCGGCGGGGGCCGCGGGCCCGGAAGCCTTGAGCTCCTGCTGCAGCAGTTCTTTGGACCCCTCGCGGAAGAGAGGATCGTTGCCTTCGCTCAAGGCGTCGAAATCGGACCCGGAGAGGGACGTGCCGGAAGGGAGCGCTAACTGGACCGTGGAGCCCGGGGCCAGTTCCCCGGCCGCTACGGGAACGGAGGCCGGCTTCGGGGCCGCGGGGACGGCGTTGCCGGCCGCGAAGGCAAGGCCGCTGAGAAAGAGTACGGCGGAAGCCGCCATGACGTGTCCTGCATTGATACGCATCCTGTCCTCCGTAAAGCAGCGATGGAAAGCCATACCAGATTATCGTATAAAAGCGGGCGCCCGGGAAGAGGCCAAAGTCCCACCGGGCCCTGGGCCCACCGGCCCCCCTGTTTTTTATTGCCTGCCGCGGACTTTTTTGGTATTATATATCTACTATGTACGCAATCATCGAAACAGGCGGCAAACAGTACTGGGTAGTCCCCGGCGAGATCCTGCAGGTTGAAAAGCTCACGGCCAAGGAAGGCGCGGAAGTGACCTTCAAGGCTCTGTGGTCTGCCTCACAGGAAGAAAAGAGCGCCGCGGCTGCCAAGGCTCCCACCGCCAAAGTAACCGCCAAGATAGTCCGGCATCTCCGGGGCCCCAAGATAATTGTTTTCCGCAAGAAAACCAAGAAAGCCTACGAAAAAGGCTCGGGCCACCGCCAGGAACTGACTGAGATAGAAGTAAAAGATATCCAGTTGTCCTAAGTTCCCGGCTGACCAGCGGACGCTTTTGGAAGGAAGAGATTCCCGCCTCGCATCCGGCTGCACTTCAATCAGAGGTTAAATTATGGCGCATACAAAAGGACAGGGTTCATCCAGTAACGGGCGTGACAGCCACGGCCAGCGGCTCGGCGTTAAACGCTACGGCATGCAGACCGTGAACGCGGGCGAGATCCTCGTCCGGCAGCGCGGCACCAAGTTCCTGCCCGGCGAGAACGTCCGCCGCGCCTCCGACGACACGCTCTTCGCGGTCGTCACCGGCGTGGTCAAGTTCGAGTGGGCCAAGCGCGGCAAGAAGCAGATCAGCGTCTACCCCCCCGCGAAATAGCATTTCAGCCGGGCGAAGACCTCCTGGGTGCCGAAGGCGTTCAGGAGGTTTTTCATTAGGCGGCTAGCGGCTAAAGGAAGCATTATGTCAAATCCAGGCGACAGGCGCGGCGGGGCGGTCTTCATCGACACCGCCCACGTCTACCTCAAGGCGGGCAAGGGCGGCAACGGCGCGTCCTCCTTCCGGCGGGAGAAGTACATCCCCTACGGCGGCCCCGACGGCGGCCACGGCGGCAGGGGCGGCAGCGTCTGGTTCGTCGCCACCTCCAACGTCACGACGCTGCGCGAGATAGCTTTCCACCCCCACATCACGGCCGGCGACGGCTCCCCCGGCGGCGGCAACCGCCGCGACGGCGCCTACGGCGAGGATAAGACCCTCTACGTGCCGCTCGGCACCGTGGTCAAGCGCGACGGCGCCGTCCTGGCCGACCTCAAGGAGGAGGGCCAGCGCTTCTGCGTGGCGAAGGGCGGCCGCGGCGGCCGCGGGAACACCGCCTTCAAGACCCGCTTCAACACCGCTCCCAAGATCTCCGAGAACGGCGAGCCCGGCGAGGAGTTCGAGGCCTGGCTGGAGCTCAGCGTGCTGGCCGACGTGGGCCTGGTGGGCTTCCCGAACGCCGGCAAGTCCACGCTGCTGGCGGCCGTCTCGGCCGCCCGCCCCAAGATCGCCGGCTACCCGTTCACCACGCTCAGCCCCAACATCGGCATGGTCGCCCACAAGGGCAAGGGCTTCGCCGCGGCGGACATCCCGGGCCTCATCGAGGGCGCCCACGAGGGCAAGGGCCTCGGCGACCTCTTCCTCAAGCACGTGCTCAGGACCAAGCTGCTCGTCCACCTCGTGGACCCGGCCGGCTTCGGGGACCTGAAGCCGGAGAAGGCCGTGCGCGTCATCGAGAAGGAGCTCAAGGAATTCCACCCGCTGCTGGCAAAAAAGACCACCCTGCTCGCGGTCAACAAGGCCGACCTGCCGGAAGCGGAGGCGGTGCACGCCCTGCTGGCGAAGAAATTCAAGAAGCGCGAGGTCTTCCTGATCTCCGCCGCCACAGGCAAGGGCGTCCCGCGACTGCTGGACCGGATCATAAAGCTGCTCCCCTCCATCAAGGAGGAGGAGCTCTATAAGCCCGAATCGGCCCCGGCCCCGGCGGCCAGGCGGGGCGGCTTCTCCGTGGAGCGCGCCGGGGACGGCGCTTTCCTGGTGAGCGGCCCCCGCATCGAGAAGCTGATAGCGATGACGAACTTCGCCCAGCCCGACTCCTGGGACAGGCTGCGCCGCATCTTCCGGACGATAGGCCTGGACAAGGCCCTCAAGAAGGCCGGCGCCGTAGAGGGGGACATGGTGCGCGTAGGGCCCAGGGAATTCGAGTGGAGCGACGCGGCCCTGCCTACGGGACGCCCCTCCAAGTTCGCCTACAAGTACCGCAAGTTCGACCCTGACTCCGGCATAGCCTGACGCGCAACGGCGGACGCAAAGAAAAAGACCCGGGCCCGGCCCGGGTCTTTCTTTTCCCCCGCCGCCGGGCTAGACGGCCCGTCCCTCGAAATCGCCGCGGTTCATGGAAACGATCAGCGTCTCCCGGCGGAAACGGTAGCCCCGGGCGAAAGCGGTGTTGCTGAGCAGCAGCGGCGGCGTGGCCGCTATGGTGGAATAGACGCGGCTGCGCCGGATCTTAGGCCTGGCGGCCGGGTCCAGCAGGTTGGAGTTCATGACCTGCTCGAGGGAATCCATGGCCCAGTAGACCGGCCAGATCACCGCGGCGCGCAGCGCGAGTTCCGTCTTCGGGATGGCGGCCATGAAAGCCTCGCTCTGGTCCAGGCGGTCCACCGCCCAGGCGGTCCATTTCACGGTTATGTCGCGCAGGCGGGGCATGTTGGCCGGGTCCAGCAGCTCGGCCGGCTTCATATTGCGCGTGTCCAGGTCGGTCTGCGGGATATAGCAGCGGCCTATGCGCAGGTCCGCGGCCATATCCTTCAGGATATTCGTCATCTGCAGCGCGGAGCCTATCATCTCGGCGTCGCGCTCGGACGGGAAATTGGAGACGGCGCGGGTGGAGCGCCGGATGGCCTCGCGGTAGAGGCGCGCCCAGAAAACGCCGGGAGCGCCGCCGATCAGCGCGCAGTAACGCTCCAGGTCGGCCTCGGCCGGCAGCGCGGCCGGAGCGCCGCCCGGGAAGAACTTCAGGTCCATCTCCATGCCGGCCGCCACCGCGTCCACCAGGTCGGAGAAAAGTTCCTTCTCGTGCTCGGGGAACCGGGAGTAGAGGGCGGCGATCTTGCCGAACTTAAGGAGCAGTTCCCGCTCGCCCTGGTTGGCGGCCGAATGGACCAGGGCCCGCGCCTTATCCACGGCGGCCCCGGAATTGGCCGGTTTGTGGAAGCCGCGCATCAGGGCCAGGAGCTCCCGCTTTTCGGACGTCCCGATGGCGGGAGAATCCACTACGGTGTCCATCACGCGGCAGAGCAGGTAGCCCATGCCCATCGCGGACCTGACGGGCTCGGGGAGGATATTGACGCTGAGGTAAAGGGTGCGCGAGACGTTCTTGAGGACGCCCTTGATCTCGGAGGACAGGTGCGCGCGTTCGCGTTTTTCCATGACAGGGAAATTCTACAAAACTTTGACGGGCGGGAGCCCGCCGGTCAGTCCTCGGGCGGGGCCGTCAGTTCCGCGGCGGACTCCATCCCCTCGGCGACCTCCTTCACTATGCCGAGGCGCATGAAGACCGGGCGGGCCTTCTCGCGGATCTCCCCGAGGCGCGTGTAGAACAGGCCGGCCCCGACCAGGGACATCACCCCGCTGGCCATGATGGTGTGGCGCACCCCTATATGGGTGGCGCCCCAGCCGGCTAGGATGCTGCCGAACGGCGCCATGCCGAGGAAGGCCATCGCGTAGATGGCCATCACGCGGCCGCGCTTGTCGTCGTCCACGAGCGTCTGGATCAGGGTGTTGGAAGAGGCCATCTGCGTGATCATGCCGAAGCTGGCCAGCGCGATGAAGAGCGCGGCCGCGTGGAACGCCGCGGCGGTGGAGAGCAGGATGAGCCCGGCCCCGAAGGTAAGGCCGGCGAGCGGGATGCGGCGTTCCAGCCCGAGCGCGTCGCGCCGGGAGGCCAGCGTCACGGCGGCGAGCAGGGCCCCGGCGCCGGAGAAGGCCATCAGGAAGCCCAGCGTTCCCGGGCCTCCGCCGAGCGCCTGCTTGACGAACACCGGCATCAGCACGGTATAGGGCATGCCGGTCAGGCTGGTCAGGGCGAGCAGCAGCAGCACGAACTTTATCGGCGCGAAGCCGAGGACGTAGCCGAACCCGTCCTTAAGGCGCTTGAAGACCGGCTCCGCCGGCGGCTTGGGCTTGGCGGCTATCGGGTCCATCGCCAGCAGGGCGGCGAGCACGGCCAGGTAGCTGACCGCGTCCATCAGGAAGCAGGCGCCCTCGCCGGTGAGCCCTATGACCACGCCCGCGACGGAAGGCCCGATCAGGCGGGCGGAATTGAACATCGAGGAGTTCAGGGCTATCGCGTTGCCGAGGTCCTCCTTGCGCGTGACCATGTCTATCACGAAGGACTGCCTGGCCGGGATATCGAAAGCGTTGACCAGGCCGATGAACACGCTGATCGCTATGATCTGCCAGACCTGGATCCGGCCGGAGAGCACGAGATACGCCATCGTGAACGCCTGCAGCATGAACAGCGTCTGCGTGACGATCAGGATGCGGTGCCGGTCCAGCCGGTCGGCCAGCACGCCGGCGAACGGCGACAGCAGGAAGATAGGGATCTGGCCGCAGAAACCCACCACGCCGAGCAGCATGGCCGAGCCGGTCAGGCGGTAGACCAGCCAGCTCAGCGCGATGCGCTGCATCCAGGTGCCGATGAGGGAGACCCCCTGCCCGCCGAAGAAAAGGCGGTAGTTGCGGTACTTGAAGGCCCGCAGCATCAGCGAGACGATGTTCTGCTTGGGTCTGTCAGCGTGATGGGGCATAGCGGGGAGGCAGCACCTTGCCCAGCACGCGCGCGCCGCGGGCGCCGGTGGCCGAGGGACAGTGGTTGGGCCTGCCCTCCAGCGCCAGCAGGGCCAGCAGCGCGAAGCAGGCGGGCTCCTTGGCCAGCGGGTGGATGCCGAGCTCCGAGATCGAGCGCGTCCGCACTCCGGACGGCAGCAGCAGGGCGGAGATGTTGTCCATCAGGGCGGGGTTGAGGGCGCCGCCGCCGCTGACGATCAGCTCCCGCGTCCCCCTGGGGGCGTAATTCCGGAAAGCCAGGGCTATCGAGGCGGCGGTGAAGACGTTGAGCGAGGCCAGCAGGTCCTTGGCGCGGCGCCGGTTGAACAGCGGGCCGAAATGCTTTTTGATGAAGGCGAGGGTGTATTCGCTGCGGTCCAGGGACTTGGGCGG
>JAJZRA010000017.1 GCA_021847485.1 bacterium | reverse complement strand
AGATCCCGACCATCGGCTTCGGCCCCGGCAACGAGGTCTACGCGCACACCGTCAACGAGTTCATGCCCGCGGAGGACCTGGTGAAGGCCGCCGCGTTCTACGCCGCGCTGCCGCAGTACCTGTAAGCGACGGCGGATCAAAGAGGAAGGCCCCGCTCCGGCGGGGCTTTTCTTTCGCCCCGGCTCGTCCGGAAACTGCTAGAATCTCCGGGAACATGGGACTTGCCGCCGCCTTCTCCGCGCAGCTCTTGCTGCTGCTCGCGCTCCCCGCTTCCGGAGGGGGGCCCGCCGCCGGCCCGGCCCGGCTGGTGATAGACGATTTCGGGGAGGACGCGCCGGGCGCCTTTCCCGCCGGGTGGGAGCTTAAAGCCGACCTTCTGAACCCCTGCCGGGGCAAGAAAAAATCCTTCGCGGTGAAGGCCGGCCCGGAAGGCAGGTATCTGGCGGTAGAGTCCGCCGGCGACGCCTGCACGGCCGCCCGCCGGTTCCCCTTCGACCTGTCCGTCTACCGCGTTCTTTCCTGGCGCTGGCGGGCGCGGGTCCTGCCGAAAGGCGGCGACGAGCGGACCAAAGCCGCCGACGACAGCGCCGCCGGCCTCTACGTCTGTTTCAAGGGCTTCGCCCTCCTGCCTTACTGCATCAAGTACGTCTGGAGCGCCGCGCTGCCTCCCGGCACCGTTCTGGCCTCGCCTTTCCGCAAGGCCACCAAGGTCGTAGTCCTGGAATCCGGCTCCGCCAAGCTGGGGACCTGGGTGGAGGAGAAGAGGGACCTCTACGAGGATTATCTGAAGGTCTTCGGGGGCCGGGCCGTGAAAAACCCGGCCGGGGTGGCCCTGCTCACCGATTCCGACAATACCCGTTCCTCCGCCGCGGCCGATTACGCCGGCATCGCCGTCTCCAAGGATTGACGCCGACCCGAAAGAGATCTGCAGGCTGCTGAGCCCGCCCCCTTCGCTCGGGCTCCGCGTAACGGGCCGCGCCGACGACGCGGGCGGCCATGCCGACGGCCGAAAGCTCTCGTCGGAGCGCTGTCCCCGTTTTTCTCGTTTTTATGTCAGGGCAGGGACCGGAAATAGTCGTCGAGGCCGGAGCCTATCCTGGCCGCGATGGCCCTGCCCAGCGAGGCTTCGGCGCGGGAGCGGGCGGCGGCCGCGGAGGCTGAGGCCTCCCTGGCCGCGGCCTGGGCGCTCAGGAAAACGCGCGAACTCTTCACGTCCTTCATCGTCACCGCGGCTTCGCCGCGGCACCATTTCCAGCCGGAGGCGGGGTCGGGGTCGGCCTGCGGGGCGAAGCTCACCTCGCAGTTCACGGCGATGTCGGCGCCGTCGGCCGAGGCCGCCTCGCGGCCGTCTATGCCCAGCGAGGCCAGCTCGGCCAGCACGGCCGGCCGCACGCCGGCGGCGCCGTCCCCGGTAACGACGACAGCCACGTCCAGCCGGGCCAGCGCGGAGGCCGCCGCGGAGGCGGCCGCGGCGGGGTCGAAGCCCGGGTCCGGGTCCTGGCCGGGGGACAGCACCCGCATGTCGGCCGCGAGGGCGCCGCGGGCCTTGAGCAGCGAGCGCAGGTTCAGCGCCGCCTTGACGCCGGCCAGCTTGTCGGCCGGGGCGGCCAGCGCGGCCTTCAGGGCCACGGCCTGCCGGTCGAGGTCCGCCAGCCTGTCCTGCATGGCGGCGAAGGCTTTCGCCCTGTCCAGGACCGCCAGGGAATAGTAGGAACCGGTGCCGGGCTCGCGCCAGCCGCGGACTATCTCCACGCCTTCGAGCACCTTCTGCGAGGTGGACCTCACGGCCTGCCGGACGTCCTGGGACGAGGAGGCGGTGACCGCGCCCCCGGCGGTCACGGAGGTGCTTTCCGAGGCCGAAGCCAGCGAGTTCACGGTGACCCGCGCGCTGAAGACGCGGGCTATCTCGCCGCGGGCGCGTTCCATGGCGGCGGCCTGGTCGTCGGCTATGCCCACGCCGAGCAGGTACCTGGCCCTGGGGAACTCCGCGCTCGGCCCGTCGGCCCAGTCGGGGCGGGGGCCGGCGGCGGGCAGCCCGGGGGCGGCCTTGCGGCGCGGGCCGGCGCAGGCGCAGGCCAGCGCGGCCAGCAGCAGAACGGCAAATTTCTTCGTCATGTCTCCTCCTACTCCGCCGTGCGGTAATGCAGGTAAGTGCGGCGGCCCCGGGTCACTTCCACGTCCGTGAAGGTATGGCTGCCCTCCGGTTCTCCCGCCGCGCCGTAAAAATAGAGCGTCACGTCGTGCCTGCCGGGCGGCAGCGCGAGGCGCGCCATGCGGACCTGCGCCGGCACGGTGGTCCAGCCGCGCGTGTCGGCCGTTTCGGTGGCCGCCGCCGTGATGTTGGTGACTATGCCGGCCAGCAGGCCGAGGCCGTCGCCCGCCTTCTTCTTGACCTCTTCGGCCGCCGCCCTGGCCAGCACGAACTTTATCGCGGCGCGGGCTATCGCGCGCGTGCGGACGGCGGCGTTGCGTTCCTCCAGCGCCTTCACGGCTATCGCCGAGACGTCGTCCATCAGCTGCGTGGTCGCGGTGGCGCTCGCGGCCTCCACCCGGGAGGAGGCTATTTTGAACGGCGGCCGCTCGTAGACCGGGTAGGCCACCGTTATGGCGCTGCCGAGCACGCCCGCTTTCAGCGCGTTGCGGAACCGCCCGGCGTCCTCCTCTTCGTCGCGGCTCTGGTCCACGGCGATCATGGCGTCGTTCCAGGCCACCTGGAAGGTGCGCGAGACCTTGAGCGGGGCCTTGCCGTTGTAGTGCAGCACCACCACCTCGCCTAGGCCCTTGCCGGCCAGGTCGGCGTAGGCCGGCACGTCGAATTCCGGCTCCGGGGTGCCGTAGTACGGCCCGTACCAGGCGTAGGCGGCCCTGGCCGCGTCGTAGCAGATGCGCGCGTCGTCCGCGTCGCCGTTCTGCTCGAACAGCATGCCCGAGAGGTACTGCGCGAAGGCGTCGTCCTTGTAGCCGCTCCTGCCCTGCATGTAGTCGTTGTAGCGGCCGAGGTAGGCCGTCACCTTGCGGGCCTCCACCAGCGCGTCGTCCGGCGAGCCGAGGAAGACGTAGTCCAGCGCGCGGAAGGCGTTCGTCAGCGCCCGCTCGAAGACCTCGCCGGCGTACTCTGCGGTGTTGTCGTTGAGCAGGAAGGTGCCGGCCGCGCGGTGCAGGCTCTTCGTGAAGAGGTCCTCCATGCGGCGCTCGGCCGCGGAGAAATTGTCGCTGCTGTCCCGGTAGAGGCTTGCGTCGTGCTGGACCATGCCGAGGTCCAGGTAGTAGAGCACCGCGTTCTTGCGGGAATATTCCGAGCGCTTGTTCCTCTCTATGTCGGCCTGCGCCCCGGCGTAATTCCCGGCCGCTATCAGGTTCTCAAGGTTGGCCCTGTAGTTGCGCGACGGGCCGGCGCAGGCCGCCAGAAAGACGGCCGCGCCGGCCACGCAGCAGCGCAACAGGGTGCGGAAGGACATCGCGCGGGCTTACCAGGTGGTGGAAGAGCGCTCTATGAACTTCTTTATCCGTTTCTGGCCTACCCACGCGATCTGGTTGGTCTTCATGTTGACCAGCTTCATGTCCACCTGGTAGAGGACGACGGCCTTGCCGCCTTCCTTGTCCTCCACCGAGCTGATGGAGCCGGTGAGCATGTAGTCCGCGCCGAGCTCCTGGCCCTGCGCCTTGCGCGTGGCCTCGGAGGCGTTGGTGTCCTGGTCCAGCCTTTCCTCGCGGATCTCGCCGCGCTCGTTCTTGCCGGCCACGAACCGGACCTTGCCGGAGTTGATCAGCTCCGCCTGCAGCGCGTTGGTGATCACGCCGGTGTCGATGTGCTCGCTGGTGTTGTTGCGGATGGTGCCGACTATGACCGTGGGCGCCTCCATCGAGGCGGAGTCGGGCTCGGCCTGCGCCAGCCACGGCTTGGAGAGGCAGTCCGCCACCATCTCCTGCGCCGTCAGGCGCGCGTCGGTGTCGTTCCACCGGCCGCTGAGGTCGATGACCGCGGCGGTGTCCACGCGCTTCACCGTGGTGCCCGCGCAGCCGCCGAGCAGCGGCAGCGCGAGCGCGGCTAATGCCAGAAGTTTCTTCATGTCTTTCCCCCGGCCGCTACTGGCGCTTGGCTTCCTCGGCCGCCAGGTCGTTGAAAGCCTTGTCGGCGTTGGCTCTCACGTAGTCGCGCACCTGCGCGTTGAGCTCCTTGGCCTGGTCGAGGGTCTGTTTCACCGAGGCCATGTCCAGCTTCACGAGCGAGTACATGTCGCCGGTGGCCGGGTCCAGCCAGTGGTCTATCGGGGCGGCGCCGGTGAGGGTCATCTGCGTGAAGGTCTTAAGGGTCTGCGTGACGTTCTGCTCCTCGCTGGAGCTCTTCATGTCGCCGGCCGTCGTGGAGGCCATGTAGTCCTTGTTCAGCTTGGCCACGTAGGTGTTGAACACCTCGGCCACCTTGGCGCGGGCGCGGCTGTCGGCCGTGTCCACCGCCAGGGCGCGGTTGCGGATGCCGCTCGCCAGGCCCACGCCGTAGAAGCTGCCGTCCTTGAAGGCGCCGGAGCCCTGGTTGACCCAGGCCGGGGCGTTGGAGGCGGGGGCGGTGGGTATGCCGGCCTGCTTGACCTCTTTGTGCCCGCCGCAGGCGGCCAGCGAGGCCGCGGCGGCTATGACGATAAGATATTTATTGACGGATATTTTTGCCATATTCCTTCCTTGATCTCCCTCGTTGCCGCTCCGGGAGCGGCACTTTTCAGGATTACACTAGCAATTACGCCTATTATTGTCAAACCCGGGTCCGGGGCGGTCTTTTCTCTTCCGGCCAGGGGCCGGTGCGGGTCTTGGGCCCCCCGGGGTCGGTCCATTGCCTGCGGCCGTCCCTGACCACCGCGGGGAAGAGGTCCGCGGTCACCTGGTCGGGCGAGAACCACAGCTTGATCTCCCGCTCGCCCTCGATGGCGTCCGAGGAGACGTGCACGACGTTCTCGAAGACGCCCTTAGTCGTGACGCGGCCGAAGCTGCCGCGGATGGAGCGGTAGTCGGCCTCCTCCGGGTTGGTGGCGCCGGCTATGGCGCGGCCCTTGCTCACCGCGTCCTCGCCGGTGTAGGCGAAGGCGAGCACGGTGTCCTGGCCGCCGTGCAGCTCGCCGGTGATGAAGCGGATCAGTTCGTCGAAGAACGGCTTGTCGCGGAGGTGGTGGTAATGCGTCGCGGCCAGTTCCCGGGTGACCCGGGCCAGGCGGGCGCCCACGAGCTTCAGGTCGGTCTCCTCGAACCGCCGCAGGACGTGTCCCGCGAGGCCCTTAACCATCCCGTCGGGCTTGACTATCAGCAGTATGCATTCGTTCATGGCAGTCCCCTCCCGGGCCCGGGCGTCGTCCCGGGCCGGCTTCCACGTTATTATATACCTTCGGGCCCGGGCCGCGCCACGACATGAAAGGACCGGGCTCCCCGCGGGGCCCGGTCCTCTTTTCTGCCGCGCGGCGCCTTAGAGCACGCGCTTGCGGCCCGACGCCAGCAGCTCGGAGAGCAGCCGGGACGGGTTCTTCTTGGTGCAGGCGGCTATCATCGCGGCGATGACGAACGGTTTGTAGCCCGCTTCCTTGTAGGTGCCGATGCGGGCGCCCTCGAAGACGTCCGCCGAGACCTCGCCGGCCTTGCAGCTGACGTCGGTGATGTCGGCGGGCAGGCAGTGCATGTACGTCGCCTTGCCGGCCTTCGTCAGCGCCATCATCCTGTCGTTGCATTCCCAGCTCTTGAACTTGGCGTTATTGTCGAGGCATTCCTTCTCGAGCGTCTTCAGGCCGGCCTGGTCGCCCTTCTCCAGCAGCTGCGTGCGGCGCTCCATCACCTTGAACGGCGCCCAGCTCTTGGGGTAGACCACGTCCGCGTCCTTGAAGGCGCTCTCCATGCTGTTGGAGACCTTGAAGCTGCCGCCGGACTTCTGCGCGTTCTTCCTGGCCACCTCGATGGTGTCGGGCAGCAGGTCGTACCCCTCGGGGTAGGCCAGCTCCACGTTCATGCCGAAGCGGGTCATCAGGCAGATGACGCCCTGCGGCACGGACAGCGGCTTGCCGTAACTGGGGGAGTAGGCCCAGGTCATCGCGATCTTCTTGCCCTTGAGGTTCTCGAAGCCGCCGAAATGGTTCTTGATGAACAGCAGGTCGGACATGCTCTGCGTCGGGTGGTCCAGGTCGCACTGCAGGTTGACCACGGCCGGGCGCTGGTTCAGCACGCCCTGCTTATAGCCGTCGTCGAGGGCTTCGGCCACTTCCTTCATGTAGGTGTGGCCCTTGCCTATGAACATGTCGTCGCGGATGCCGACGGCCTCGGTCAGGAACGAGATCATGTTGGCGGTCTCGCGCACGGTCTCGCCGTGGGCTATCTGGCTCTTGCCCTCGTCGAGGTCCTGCACGGCGAGGCCCAGCAGGTTGCAGGCGCTGGCGAACGAGAAGCGCGTGCGGGTGGAATTGTCGCGGAAGTTCGAGACGGCGAGGCCGGTATCGAACATGCGCGCGCTGATGTTCTGCGCGTGCATCTCCTTGAGGATCTCGGCGATCTTGAGGACCGCGTGGATCTCGGCGTCGGACTTCTGCCAGGTCAGCAGGAAGTCCTTGTGGTAGAGGTCGGCGCCCAGCTTCTCGAGCTCGGCTATGGAACTTTTGATATCTGTGGACATTGTTTTCTCCAGAAAAAATAGTCTGACGCGGGAACGACTTACCAATTAAAGGTCTTTCGCCGTCTTATTGTCAAGGTAAGGCCCGTATTTATATGATATCCGGACGCATGAAGGACTATCCCCTCGCCCCCGCCGGCCTGAACTGGCGCCGCCTGAAGAAAGGCGTGCTCGTGACCGGCTATATGGGCGGCTGGGCCGTGCTGAAGCCGGAAGAGTTCCGCCTTTTCGCGGCAGGCCGCCTGAAGGACGGCCCCGCGCTGAAGCGGCTGGGGAAGGCCAACCTGCTGCGCGGCCGCCTGGACTTCGAGGCCGCCTGCACCGACTGGCGGGATTCCAACGAGTACGTTTCCAAGGGCCCCGGTTTGCATATCATGGTGCTGACCCAGGTCTGCAACCATTCCTGCGTCTATTGCCAGGCCGGCGAGACCACCGGCCGTTCGATGTCTGCCGCCGCGGCCCGTAAGGCGGTGGACTTCGCATTTTCCGCCCCGGTCCCCGGGCTGACCATAGAGTTCCAGGGCGGCGAGCCGCTGGCCAACTGGCCCGTCCTCAGGGAGGCCGCCCTCTACGCCAGGAAGAAAGCGGACGCCACCGGCAGGGAGCTGGCCCTGGCCCTGGTCACCAACCTGAGCCTGATGGACGAAAGCAAGGCCCGCTTCATCGCGGAGCAGGATATCTCGCTGTGCACCTCCCTCGACGGGCCGGCGGACCTGCATAACGCCAACCGGCCCTTCTCCGGCGGGGATTCCTACGCCGCCGCGGTCGGGTGGATAAAGCATTTCCAGGCCCGGCGCGGCACGCAGCCGCCCGGCGGGCCCAGCGCGCTGCTGACCGTGACGCGCGCTTCGCTGGGGCGGGCCCGCGAGATAGTGGACGAATACGCCCGCCTCAAGCTGCCTTACGTTTTCCTGCGCCCGCTGTCCCCGCTGGGGCAGGCCGCGCGCCGCTGGGGGGAGATAGGCTACGGCCCGGAGGACTTCGTCAGGTTCTACCGCGAGGGCCTCGACCGCGTGCTGGAACTCAACCTGAAAGGCGTCCCGATCAGGGAGAAGACCGCTTTCCTCGCGGTCAAGAAGATAGTCGGCTCGCAGGATAACCGCTACGTGGACCTGCGCTGCCCTTGCGGGGCCGGCCTCGGGCAGCTCGCCTACGACTGGGACGGCGGCGTTTACACCTGCGACGAGGGCCGTATGCTGGCGAGGGAGGGGGACCTCTCCTTCCGCCTGGGCTCGGTGCGCGACGGCTACCGCAGGCTGATCTCCTCCGAAACCGTGAAGGCCTGCGCGCTGGCCTCCAGCCTGGACCTGCAGCCGGTCTGCGCCCGCTGCGCCTACAGGCCCTATTGCGGAGTGTGCCCCGCCTACAACCGGGCCGCCCAGGGGGGGCTGTGGGGCTCCATGCCCGCCAACGCCCGCTGCGCCTCCCTGCTGGGCGTCTTCGACGCCGTTTTCGAAAGGCTGCTCGACCGGCGCACCGGGCCGGTGCTGGAGAGCTGGCTTGAAAGTTGACGATTTTTGTGCTAGAACATATATTTATATACGACGCCTTGTCTGTGCATAGGGGTAGGGAGGCGACCGGTTGCCTATGAAGAAATGGACTATATTGGTCATCGTGGCGCTGGCGGCTGTGCTGCTGGCGATGCAGTACCTGATGGAACGGAAGCGTGGCCCGGTCCCGGGCCCCGCCGGGCAGCCCGCGCCTTCCGAGCAGATCGGGGTCGCCCTGCCTCCTGGCGCTACCGCCTACGAACTCCCTGAGGCCGCGGACAACTACGTGCCGGAGGCCGCCGGCGGCTCCGCTTACGGATCGCCTATCTACCTGCCTTTCATCCAGAGCGCCTACAAAGGCGCCTGCGAGGGCGGCTCCCTGAAGGACATGATCTCCACCCACGGCAGCTACTGGGGCTTCTTCGCCAGGGGCGTCGCCTTCAATCTGGACGAGACCAACAAGATGTACGGGATGCTCTCGGATTACGTGGCCTGCAGCGCGGCCGCCAGGCTCGACATCAGCCTGTGCGATTCCCTGCCGGGCGCTTCCCAGGGCGGGGCCGTGAGCGTCAGCCAGGAGAGTTCCCCTAACTATCTTTGCCGGGAAAAGACCTCCAGGCTGCTGTTCGAGGCTTACCTCTCCGGGAACATGACGGACGCCTCCTACTGCCGCATAGGCCTGTCCACCTGGGATAAGGCGGACCTGGACCGCTTCTCGGTCCCGGATTTCTGCGCGGCCCTCGCCAAAGGCCCGGCGGCCGCGGAGCCCTTCCTGATGAAGGCCTTCGCCCCTACGCCTCCGGACGCCAAGGCCCGCATCGCCGCCGCTTTCCCCATGAGCGAAGGTGACTGCCGTAAGGACCAGGACTGCCTTGTGACTTACGGCCTCTATTCCGCCATGAAGAGCGGCCGCGCCCAGGCCTGTCCCAAGTCCTATCAGCCCCAGTGCCGCGCCCTGTTGGACCGCTCCACCGTGCCCTGCGATAAACTGCTGCAGGATATGTCCAGGTTCTACTGCGGCGCCGTGGAGAGGGTCAAGAAACTCAGCGGCGGCTTTATCGGCCTGACGCAGGACCAGTTCAAGGCGGAGATAGAGAAGACCAAGGCGGCCAGGGCTCAGGAAGAGAGCATGCGGAAAGAAATGAAGAAGCTCGACGAAGAAGTCAACAAGCGCGCCAAGGAGATGCTCAAGAAGAAGTGAGGCGGGGGACCATTCTATGAAAAAAGGCCAATCCAAGATCAAAAAGAACATCAAGCTCTTCTTCTCCAGCGAGGAAGGGAAGATGCTGGACTCCGATATCGTCAAGACGGGCCTCGCCCTCGGCATCCTGGGGATGACGATGGCCGACCAGGCCTCCGCCCAGAACCTGCACCAGAACTACTTCACCTCCAACGCGCACGTCAGCCATTCCAGCCACGGCTCGCACGGCAGCCACGGCTCGCACGGCTCGCACTCCTCGCACGGTTCGCACGGTTCGCACGGCAGCCACGGCTCGCACGGTTCGCACGGCAGCCACGGCTCCTACTGACGCGGCGCGGGGCCCCGGCAGGCCCGATGAAGGGACTGTTCTACCATTACAGCCCGGCAGCCGACGTCGGCCACGGCGTACACCTGTACCGCCTGGCCGACGCTCTTTTTAGGAGGCTGCGCGGCCGCGCCGGCCTGACGCTGCTGCGCGACGGCGACTCCCCCTATCCGCCCCTCTCTTCCTGGAAGTACGGCCCGGCGCTCAGGGCCCCGGCCTCGCCGGCCGCCCGCGCCGCGCTGCTGCGCCGCGCCGCCGGCGGCTCCGACTTCGTCGTCACCGCCTTCTTCCCTCTCGGCCGGACCGGCTGCGCGCCGGCGCTGCTGCCGGCGCTCGGGGCCGCGCGGGCCGGCGGCACCCGGATCTACTGCTCCGCCGCGCTGCCCTACGTCTCCTGGCCGGAACGGGAACTGGACCGGCTCTACGCGGCCGCCGCCCTTTACGACAGGATCTTCGTCCACTGCCCGCCCGGCTTCGACCTCAAGTATATGGCCCGCGCCGTCGCGGCCGAGCGGCGCATCTCCGCGGCCGCGTTCCTCGGGGCTTTCAGGGGGCTGGGGGCCAAGGTCTCCTTCACCGGCTACGTGCTCCCGCGGGAGATGCCCGCGCCGCGCCCGGGGCGCCGCATCCTGGTGCACCGCGGGGGCGGCTCCACCTCGCCGGGGATAATAACCGCGGCGCTGAAGGCGCGCCCGCTGCTGGCTTCCGGCCTGCCGCTGACCGTGGTGGCCGGCCCGGCCAGCACCGCGGCCGAGCTGCGGCGCTGGCGCCGCCTGGCCGGGCCGGGGACCGAGCTGCTGAAGGATACCGACGATCTCCCGCGGCTGATGGCGGACAGCGCGGTGGTGGCCGGCACCGCCGGCGGGACCGTCTACGAGGCTTTGAAGCTGCGGCGGCGCTGCGTGCTGGTGCCCTACCTGGGCCGGCCCGGCGCCGAGCATTCGGACCAGGCCGCCCGCGCCGCGATGATGCGCGACCTGGCCGGCGCGCGGGTGCTGGACTACGCCGCGCTCACTCCGGCGCGTTTCGCCGCGGCGGTGGACGCCGCGCTGGCGGGCCCTCCGCCGGCCTTCCGCCCGGCCGGAAAAATGTTCGCCGGCGCGGCCGCGACCGCCGCGGCCATACGCGAGGACCTATGTTCAGGGAAGTGATGCTGGAACTGACCTGGCGCTGCAACCTGCGCTGCGCCTTCTGCTACCTGCTGGACCGCGGGCTGCTGAACGGCCGCGGCCGCGAGCTCTCCACGGAGGAGGTCTTCAGGCTGGTGGACCGCTTCCCGCGCGGCACGCGCTTCTATCTTTCCGGCGGGGAACCGCTGCTGCGCGCGGACCTCTTCGATATCGCGGCCCGCGTCCGGGAACGGGGCGGCCGCTTCGGCGTGAACACCAACGGCACGCTGCTCGACGCGGCGAAGGCGCGGCGGCTGGCCGCGCTGGGGCCGGACTACGTGATCTTCTCGCTGCACGGCGGCCCCGCCCTGCACGACCGCCTCACCGGCGTCCGCGGCTCGTGCCGGAAGCTGCTGGCCAACATGAAGGCCTTCTCGCTGGCGGCCGGCCCCGGCACCGAGGTCATGGTCAACTGCGTCGTGAACAGAGAGAACGCCGGGGCGCTGGCCGGGGTCTACCGGCTCGCCTGCGCGCACGGCGCGTCGCGCGTGGTCTTCGAGCATCTGCAGTTCCTGCGCCCCGCCGAGGCCGCGGCGCTGCCCGCCGGGCTGAAGAAGGGCGGCGTGATCACGCCGCTGCTCGCGGCTTACGGGGCCGACGCGCGCCGCATCGGGCGCCAGTTCGAGAAGATCCGCCGCCTGGGCGGGCCCGCGCATTTCGACGTGCGGCCGCTGATGTCGGAGCGGTGCCTGGACCTCTACTACAACGGCGAGGTCTCCCCCGAGGGTCCCTGCCGCCGCGTGCACAACACGCTCAACGTCGAGCCGGACGGCCGCGCGCGCCTGTGCGTGCTCTACGGCCTGAAGGCCGGCGACGCGCTGAAGACGGCGCCGGCCGCGATGGAAGCTTTCAAGAAAAAGAAGATCGGGCGCGCCCTGCCCTCGGGCTGCGCCAGGTGCTGCCACCGCCTCGAGCTCTTCAGGTATTTTTAGCTTTCAGCAGCGCGGAGAAGAGGACCGGCCGCAGCAGGCCCCTGCCGCAGAGGTCCTTCAGGAAGAGGACGTAGCTCCCGAAGGCCGCCATATCCCCCAGATGGTCGTGATGGAAATAGACGCCGAGCGTCGGCCCCGGCGCGCGCAGCGCCTCCAGCGTGCGCGCCTTCAGCGCCGCCGCGTCCAGCGGCCGCGGCTTCAGGTCCAGCCCGTAGCCGTTGACCGCCACGTCGGTGCCGAAGAAGCGCAGGCCGGCCCCGCGCAGGGCCGGGTTGTAGCGGCTCGCCGACAGCGCCTTCAGACCGGCCTCGCCGGCCGCGCGCGCCGTGTCGGAATTGTAGTTATGGAAAGGCGGCACGAAGACCGGCGCGAAGAACCTGCCGAACTTCTTCTTCATTATGGCCGCGCCTTCCCGGATGTCGGCCAGCTGCCTGGCGTAAGGGCGCGCCGCGCCGAACTCCTGGCGCAGGAAGCGGTTGCCGGCGTGGTCCCTGTGGGCCAGGCCGTGCTGGGCGGTCTCCCAGAGGCGCCCGGCCCCGCGGCCTTTGAGCAGCCGGACCAGCGGCGGCTCAGCCAGCGCCGGGATCACGGCGTAGACCGTCGGCAGCTTCTCCGCCGCGAGGAAGGCGAACAGGCGCCGGAACTCCGGCGTGGCCGCGGCGGCGTCGTCGTCGCGCAGGAAAAGGGCCTTCACAGCCACGGGTCCCCCGCGAAATAGGTCCCGGACGCCGCTTTCGCCAGCGCCCTGCTGCCGCCGAGGCATTTGAGCAGCCAGCGGCAGCCGCGGCACCCGGCGGGCAGCCAGCGGAAGGAGGTCAGCTTTTTCCGATAGGGCGCGCTCCAGGCCGCTTTCAGGCTTTTCCCTAAATTCTCCTCGATGTAATAGCTCGGCTTGAAGAAGCCGCGCGGGTCCAGCACCAGGCGGGTGTGCCCGTCGTCGAAAGCCGCGCCGAGGAGGTGCCCGCGCTCGGCCGGCGGGACCAGGCACAGCGGGGCCGGGTTGGCTATCAGCGTGCGCGGCGCGGCCGTCCCGGCGGCCAGCTTCGAGAGCCGCTTCAGGTGCGCCGGGGCCAGGTCGAAGTCGCCCGGGCGGACGGCGCCGCGGCCGTCCGGCATCGGGCGGTAGAGCTCCCAGATGTCGGCCTTGAGCCGCGCCGCCAGCGAGCGGAAGCGCGGGAAGTCGGCGATAAGGTTCTTAGAGGCCACGGTGCCGAGGCGGAACACCGGCACCTTCGCGCGCAGCAGGCGCATGTTGCGCAGCTTGACCGCGAAGTCGCCGCCTGTGGAGGCCCGTTCGGCCGCGGCGTCGGCGGCCTGCAGCGAGACCAGCACGTTGTCGATGAGCGGTGCCGCCTTGCGGAAGAGATCGGGCCTGTCCAGCGCCGCGTTGGTGTTGACGAGGACGTAGAAGCCGGCGTCCTTCGCCGCGGCGAGGGCCCGCGGCAGCAGCGGGCTCAGGAAAGGCTCGCCGCCGGTGAAGCGGACGTTCCTCACGCCGAGCGCCTTCGCCTCGCGCAGCGCGGCCTTTATCCGCGGCAGCGTGAGGCTGGCGGCGGAATCGGAGGCGAAGCAGAGCCGGCAGCGCAGGTTGCAGCGTTTCGTGAGCTCGAGCACCAGCTCCGACGGGGCCGGCAGCACCGGGGCGAGCAGCTTCTTCGCCGGGCCGTCGAAGGGGCCGCCGCGCTCAAGGCCGGGGCACAGCGCGGCGAGCCGGCAGCGCGCGCAGGCGCCGATGCGGAAATAGCGCCGGCCGGGGGCCTTCCGGTAGAGGGCGTGGTCCCAGGCGTCAGGCATGAAGCAGGCCGGCACACCCTCGAGGAAGACGGAGAAATGCGGTTCCAGGCCGTTGAGGGCCTTGTAGAGGAGCTCCCGGGCCTCGGCGGCGTCGGCACCGGGCAGCAGCCGGAGCCCCACCTCGGACAGGGAGGGGCGGATGCGGCAGCCCACGCCGCGCGCCTCCAGCGCGGCCAGCGTCGCCCGGCCGCCGGTCACGCCCTGCTCCATAGGTAGCGCCCGCCTTTGAAAGTTTTCCGGACCAGCCCCTTGCGTTCCAGCGCCGTCCCCGTCGCGAGGACGCCCGCGCCGTCGCGGCAGTCGTGGCAGAGCGGGATGGACCGCGCCAGCTCCAGCAGGCGCGCCGTGGCGACGCCGTCCTCGAGGCGCAGCACCTCCATGAAGCACTTCTCCATCGCGTTGAGGTAGCCGGCGACGGGGCGGGGACGCCGTTTAGCCGGTTTCGCGGCCACGGGCTTCAGGCCGGTCCAGCCGTAGAGGTCCAGGTAATTGGCGTTCACGCCGCGGCAGCGCCGCCTGAAATAACAGCGCGCGCACGGCGGCCCGCGGCGCTTGCCGCCGGCCACGCTCTTGTCTATGTCCCAGGTCTCGCCGGAGGGGGAGGAGACCACGGTGTTGAAGCGGTAGAGCTCCACGGCCTGCTCCTCGTGCCCGGGCAGGACGCAGGGCGGCAGGTTCAGCGCCTTCACGCCGCCGGCGAGGCCGGCGGCTTCCGCCAGGTCCAGGGCCTTTACCACCCAGGGCGAGGCCTCGGGCATGGGGACGCCGACCGCGCGCCAGTTGCGGCGCATCGAGCCGACGTAGATCGGGTAGATGAGGACGAAATCGGTCACGCCCCGGTCCATGAAGAACTTAAGGGCCTTCGGGAGGCCGCGGTAGTTGCGGCGCGTGACCAGCAGGTTCACGCCGACGGCCAGCTTCAGCGCCAGCATGTTGTCGAGGCCGGCGAGGCTCCGCCTGAACGAGCCGCGCCTGCCGGTCAGCGCGTCGTGGACGCGCGCGTCCGCGCCGAGGAACGTGAACTTGCAGACCGTCAGGCCGGCGGCGGCCAGCCTCTCGCAGAGGCGGCGGTCGGCCAGGCGCATGCCGTTGGTCTGCAGGCGGACCGCCTTGAAGCCGATCTCCCGCGCGGCGGCGGCCAGCCGCGGCAGGTCGGCGCGCAACAGCGCCTCGCCGCCGGAAAAGCCCAGCCGCGTGTAGCCGGCCTTCCTGGCCGTGTAGATGCGGCGCACGGCGTCGGCCGGCGCGCAGCGCGCGGCCGGGTCGAAGTCGGCCTGCGAGCAGAAGGCGCACTTCAGGTCGCAGTTATGGTTGAGGATGATCTCGTAGCAGTCGCGTGGCATCGTCTACCCGCGTTTCTTCTTCAGCGGCTTAAAATCGGTCACCGGCACGAACTCGTCCCAGCCGTAGAGCTCCGGGTACTCGCGCCAGGGGCCCTCGCAGAGGTCGAAGTACTTGCACTCCGGGCAGCGGGGGCCGCGCGCCTTGCCCTCGTCGCGGCGGTAGGCGGCGTAATCCTCGATGTAGCGGTCGGCGTCGGCCACGGGGCCCGGCGGGATCATGCGCTCGGCCACGCAGGCCTCGTAGCCTTTCATCAGGCAGAAGGGGACGGCCTCGGTGTAGCAGGGCACGCCGGCGCGGATGCCCAGGTCGAGGCCTTTCTTGATATAGGGCAGCGCGTCGGTCTTGCGCGGGACGATGGTCTTGCGGTTCTCCGCCGCGGTGCCGACTATGTGCACGAAGGCGAACTGGTACTGCGCCACGCCGAGCTTGATCAGCAGCGCGGCGATGGCGGGCAGCTCCCGGTAGTTGTCGGCCGTCACGACGGTGTTGGTGATGACGGGCAGGCCGGTCCGGGCCGCGTTGGCTATGCCGGCCACGCTCTGCGTGAAGCTGCCTTTCGCGCCGGTCAGGCCGTCGTGCGTGGCGGCCGAGGCTCCGTGCAGGCTGGGGCCGAACTCGGTCAGGCCGGCCTTCACGAGCTCGGCGCAGAAGCCGGGGTAGGCCAGCGTGCGGCCGTTGGTCTGCAACTGGATGGTGGTGAAGCCCGTCTTTTTAGCGGCGGAGACGAGGCGCAGGATGTCCTTGTGCAGGCTGGGCTCGCCGCCGGTGAAGACGACGCCGCGCACGCCCTCGCGCCAGGCCTTCTTCAGTTCGGCCTCCACCTTGGCGCCGGGCCTGTCGGGGTACATGTCGCGCTTGTGCCCCTGCGCGCAGAAGCGGCAGAGGTTATTGCAGCGGAAGCTGACCTTGATGTCTATGCGCCTCACGGGGATATTGTAACTTTATGGACGGCGTTCCTCATAGGCCCAGCACGCGGCGGGCCGGGGCGAACTCGAAAGCGGACAGCAGGGCGTCCACCTTGCCGGGCACGCTGGCGCTGTTGAGGAACTGGCCGGCGGCGGCTACGGGGCCCGCCCCGGCCGGCAGCCCGGGCTCGAACTCCCAGGTATGGAAATAGAGCATGCCCGGCAGGCCCGCGGCGTTGAGGGCGGCGAGCCGGCCCGCCGCCACGCGGCGCGGCAGCAGGCGCAGGAAAGAGCCGCCGAGGAAGGGCAGGCGCAGCGACGGGGTGACCGAAGGCGGGAACTCGGCCGCGCCGCCCGCGGCGTGCGGGCCGCGGGGGCGCCCGGTGAAAGGCAGCGGGTAGAGGCTGGAATCGTAGGCGTAGCCGGCGGCCTTCAGCTCCGCCAGGAAGGCCGCGTCGCCGCCGAGCACCGAGAACGTGGGGGCGCGGTAGCCGAGCGGCCGGGTCCCGGCCAGCTGCTCCAGCGCCTCGGCGGAGGAGCGCAGGCCGGCGCGGAACTCCTCCGGGGTCAGGCGGCAGAGCGAGCGGTGCGTCTCGCCGTGGCTGGCGATCTCGTGGCCGGCCGCGGCTATCCGGCGCACCGTGTCCGGGTGGTCGCGGGCCACGGTGCCGAGGATGAAGAAAGTGGCTTTGACGCCGCGGCGGGCCAGCAGTTCCAGGACGGCGCCGGCGTTCTCCGGCAGGCGGCTGCGCGCGGCGGCCGGCCGCCGGCCGAAGAGGACGGTGTCGAACCATTCCTCCACGTCGACGGTGACGGCGTTCAGCAAGAGCGCCTCCGGGGTTTGGCCTGGTAAGGCTCTCGGCCGCAGCGGGCGCAGGCCGGGAAGAAGCCGCCGGCGGCCTTCAGCGCGCGGCGGAAGGCCGCGTACTCCGGCCCGGCCCAGGCGGCCAGGGGGTCGCCGCCGGCGGAGATGCGGCGCGCGAGCGGCTGGCAGGTGAGCAGCTCGCCGTAAGGGGAGAGCCAGGCCGCGTTCCATTGCCCCGAGCAGAGGCCGGGCTTCCTGAGCCGGGCGGCCGGATCGTACCACGCCTTTACGCCCGCGAGGTCCAGGTCCGGGTAGAACCTGGCGTCCGGCGCCGCGGCTTTCACCGCCAGGACCCCGGCCCAGAGCTTCCGCGCGTCTATGCCGCGCGCCAGCCTTTCCGACGGCCTGAAGGCCGGCGGGGGCCAGCCCAGCTTTTTGAACAGGGCGGCCGTGGCCTTATGGTCCCGTTCGGAGACGAACTCGAGGTGGTTGAAAGCGATATGGTCCGGCCCCAGCGCCCGCATCGCGCTCAGGACGGCGGGCAGGCCGGCGTGGTTGGCCCGGTTGATCGTGCACCAGAGCGTGACCTCGGGCCGCGGGGCCGGCAGCGACGTCACCGCTTTCACCGCCAGCGCCGCCCGCCTGAAGGCCCCGGGGACGCCGGCGGCGGCGTCGTGCAGCGCGGGGGCGCCGTGCAGGGAGATCACGAGCTCGTCGGCGCCGGCGGCCGCCAGGCGGCGGGCCGCGGCCGGGGTCAAAGCCTGCGCGTTGGTGGTTATCAGGCAGCGGTGGCCGCCCGCCTTTACCGCTTTCACGAGTTCTGGCAGGTCGCGCCTCAGCGTCGGCTCGCCGCCGGTCAGGTAGAAGCGCCGGGGGCGTCCCGCGAACCCGGCGATGATCCTCTTCAGCGCGGCCGTGCCCAGCTCGCGCCGGCCGGTTTCCAGCAGGGCGTTGTTCCTGACGAAGCAGAACGGGCATTTCAGCCCGCACCTGTAGGTCAGGTCCAGCGCGACGTAATCCGGGCCGCGCTCAGCGCGCGAAGAATTTTTTGACCGTCCTGATGACATGTTCGGTTTCGCCTTCCGTCATTAAAGGATAGACCGGCAGCTGCACGGCCTCCAGCGCGTAAGCGGCGCTGGCCGGGTACCCGCCCGGCGCGCCGTAGCAGGCGTTGAAAGGTTCGTAGGTCCGCTCCGGCGGTATGCCGGCCCGCTTCAGCGCGGCCAGCAGCCCGTCCCGGCGGGAAGTGAGCAGCGGGAACTCGTGCGCGCGGGGACCGGCCTTCGGCAGCGCGACTCCGCGCAGCCCGGAGAAGGCGGCCCTGTAGGCGGCGTTGATCCGGCCCAGCCGCTCCAGCGTCGCCGGCAGCAGCTCCAGCTTCCACAGCAGCCGCGCCGCCGCGGCGGGGGGCGGGGGCGGGAAGCCGGCCGCCAGCCGCTTCAGCCGGGAAAAGACCTTTTCATCGTCGCACAGCAGCGCGCCGGCCCTGTGCCCGGGGCAGGAGACCGGCTTGTAAGGGGAAAGCGAGAAGACGCTGACCAGGCCGAAAGAACCGTACGGGCGGCCTTTCTCGGACTCGCCGATTATCTGCGAGGCGTCCTCGACGAGCGGTATGCCGGCCGCGGCGCAGGCGCGCCCGGCCGCGGCGGCGCCGGCGGAAGCCGAGAACATATGCGTCAGCAGCAGCGCGTCGGCCTTCCTGACCGCGGCGCGCAGGGCCGCGCCGGAGATATTGAGGTTCCGCGCGGAGATCTCGGCGAAAAGGGGCACGGCCCCGGACCAGGCGGCGGCCTCGGGGGCCGACGGATGCGTCAGGTTCGTCATCGCCACGGCCGAGCCTTTTTTTACGCCCGCCGCCTTCAGCGCGGCTTTCAGCGCGTCGCGGCCGCTCGATACCAGCAGGCAGCGGCGGCGCCCGGTCAGCGCGGCCAGCTTCTCCTCGGTCCGGCGCACCGCGTCCGGCGGCACGGCGCCCCCGGCGGCGTCCAGGCGCGCGTCGAGGCGGTACGGGTCGAAGAGGGCGCTCACCGGCCGCCTCCCGCGGCCGGCTTGGCGCGGCGGCACGCGGTCCCGGCCTTCAGCGCCGCCGGGGTCTTCAGGTCCACCAGGAGGAACTTCCCGCTCCCGTTCTTCCAGCTGAAAGCGGGGTGGGCGCGGGCGAAGCGCAGGAAGCCGCGCGGGTCCTTTTCCGCGGCCAGCGCTTCCCGGACAGGGACGTCCTCCGGGAAGGAGGACCGCCGGACCCGCGCGAAGAAGTCTTCCGAGTAGCGGTCTTCCTGCACTGCCGCGTAGTCTATTCCCCGGTCCGCGGCCAGTTCCAGCATGGGACAGGGCGAGGAGGCATAAAGGGCCTTCAGCAGCCCGGCCCGGCGCTCCTCGAAAGCCTGCCTGCCGTAGGTGAAGATGTAGAGGTCGTCGAGCTGGTCCGACAGGTAGGGCCTTGCGGGAGAGAAGACCTCCAGCCCGGCCGCGAAGTCGCCGGCCGGGTCGCTGGCCACGACGCTGCCCGCCGGCGCCTCCGCCAGGCGGGAATAGCCCGGCCGGTAGGGGGTGAAATCCGTGACCTGCGGCAGGAAGAGACTGAGCGAGAGGGAGACCAGGGCGCCGGGAAGAGCGGCGTTCCTGAAAGAGAACCCGGCCGGAAAAAGGCTCTTCAGCGACGCGGAGGCCAGGAAGACCAGCAGCAGGGGCAGAGTGAAGATAAGCTGCCGGGAGGCCGAGACCGGGTGGATCAGGTAGAGCGGCACGAAAGCGGCGGCCGCGCCCGAAAAAAGGAGGACGACCGTCCTGGGGACCAGCCGCAGCGGCGCCGCCCTCTTTACCGCGAGGCCCCAGGCCGCGACTGCGGCCAGCAGCCCGGTGGCGGCGGCGTAAGCCCGCCCGTGTTCGTTCAGATTGAGGATGAAATGAAACAGGATATCCTTCGGGGACGCAGGGTTCACCGGGGCGGAGACGAACTGCGTCAGCTTGCTGTTCTGGTAGTTGCCGGAGCTGAGGGCTCCGGTGATCCCCTTCAGGAAAACGCTGTGTTCCTTGGCTAGCCAGGCCGCCCCCAGAGAAAGCGCCAGCAGCGCGTAATAGCCCGCGGCCCTGCGGCCTGAAAAATCCTCCCGGAAGAACAGCGGCAGGAACAGCCCGGAAAGGAAAAGGGTCACGCCTATGGACGGGTAGAGCAGGGCGGCCGCGGCCGCGGCCGCCGGAAAAAGCCAGTAGCGCCTGTTCTCCGCGCCGGCGGCCGCCGCCAGTATCAGGACAAGCCCGTAGGCCCGGTTGACGCCCTGGAAAGTGTCCATCGAAAGGAACTCCACCGTAAAGACCACGGCGGCCGCGGCCGCCGCGCCGCGGCCGAATTTGCGCGAGGCTATGGCCGCGGCCAGCAGCGCGGAAACGCCGCAGAGCAGCACCCCAAGCGCCTTCAGGCCCAAGGTGAAAGGCCGGGTCCCGGCGAAGAGCCCGGTCAGCCAGATCAGGGGCCATTCGCTGCTGAACGCGGAAAGGTTCCGGCGCATCAGGGCGAGGAAAGGGTCGGAGAAGGCCGCGTCCCGCAGGCGGGGTATCCAGTAGAGGTTCAGGACGTCGGTGTAGAAAGAGTAGCGCGGAACGAAAAAGCCGGAGTCGGCGAGGCTGACCGCGGCGGCGGCCAGCCCGGCGGCCAGCAGGAACAGCGCGGCGGCGGCCAGGCGCCGGTCCGCCGGTGCGCCGTCACGCATTCCGGGCCTCCCTGCGCAGCAGCTTGAGCAGCTGGTGGCGCGCTATGATGGCCGCGCCGAAGAACAGGCGCAGCAGTTCCCGCGGCGAGCCCAGGCCCGCCAGGCGGCGCAGGATGTAGCGGGGCCTGGCGTAGAAGCCAAGCGTGAACTCCTCCATCAGCCGCTTGAGCCTGGCCGCGGGGACCTCCGACATCTCGAGGAGCGGGGGGTACTCCGAATAGACGATCATGTAGCGCTCGCCTTTGACGTCCCGCTTCTCTATCTTGCCGTCCGCCACCGCCCGGTCGAAGATCTCCGAGCCTACGCTGGGGGTGAGCACCGAGAACATGACGTAGTCCGGGTCCAGTTCCAGGGCCAGGCCGAAAGAGGAACGGAGCGTCGCCTCGGTGTCGCCCGGCATGCCCAGCACGAAGGAGCAGTTTACGCGGATGCCGTATTTCCTGGCCCACCGGGCGGTAGCCGACACCTGCTCCAGCGTGTGGCCCTTGTGCATCCGGTCGAGCACGGCCTGGTCCCCCGACTCCGCCCCGAGGAGGATGCGCTCGCAGCCGGCCGCCTTCATCTCCCGGAGCAGCTCTTCGCTGGCGGTGTCGGCCCGCATCGTGCAGTTCCAGCTGACGCCCAGCTTCCTCTCCCGCAGGAGGCGGCACAGCGCCAGGGCCCTGTCGGGCCGCCAGGAGAAGGAATTGTCCTCGAATTGCAGTTCGCGGACGCCCAGCCCGCGGCGCAGGAACTCTATCTCGTCGGCGACGTCGGTGATGGAGCGCAGGCGGACGGCCCCGCCGTAGCCGTAATGGTGGCTGCAGAAGCTGCAGCGGTAGGCGCAGCCGCGCATCGTGAGCACCGAGGAGAAAGGCCCGCCGGTTATGGCCCGCGTTATGGCCGGGAAATAACGGTTCACGTCGATGAGCCGGTGGGCCGGCCAGGGCAGGGAATCTATGTCCCGGACCGTCTCCCTCGGCCGGGTGTGGACGAGGGCGCCGCCCCCGCGGTAGACAAGCCCTTTTATCCTTTCCCACGGGGTTCCGGACTCCACGGCGCGGGCCAGCTCCAGCAGGGTCAGTTCGCCCTCGCCCCGCACGACGGCGTCCACCGCGGGCTCCGCCAGGCAGTTCTCGGGCAGGTAGCTGGCGTGGATCCCGCCTAGCACTATCGGGGCGCGCGGCAGCGCCAGCTTCAAGGCCCGCGCGAGCCCGAAAGTCAGCTCGATGTTCGCGGAATAGGTGGTAAAACCTATCAGGTCCGGTGCGAATTTTACGGCCTCGGCCGCGGCCCCCTCGCGGGTCAGGGGCGTGGCGTTGAGGTCCAGTATCGAGGTCTCTATCCCGTTCTTAAGCAGCGTGCCGGCCAGGTACATCAGCGATAACGGCGGCATGCAGCCTTTCACCAGCTTCTGCGTGGGGTGGATTATGGCTTCGAAAGGCGGGGAGATGAGCAGGACTTTCATTCTGGTGAGGCCTTTTACGCCGGGCCGCCGGCCCGCGGAGCGGCTCGGTATATTATACTTTAAGTCGCGGGGCCGGCCTTGCGGCAAAACAGGCGGCTGCCGCCGCGGCCCAGCGGAACGGGCGGGAGTTTTTTTCGCCGCCGCCTGTTCTCATGGCAGATAACAGAACTTGCCCGAGGGCGGCAGCCGCAGCCCTCCGGGGACCGGGACCGGCGCGGCCGGCAGGCCCAGCAGCGTCCCCACCTTCCCGGCCAGTTCCGCGGCGCGCGGCGCCTCGCGGCGCGGCAGCAGCAGTTCCAGCCCTTCCCCGTCCCGGACCAGCTGGAAGAACGGCAGGTCCTCCGGGAAGGCTCCGTCTATTATATCCGTTTCCCTGAGCCGGCGGCCTCCGGCGGCCTCGACGGCCCCCGCGCGCCGGCCGATGAACCTGAGCAGCGGGCCGGGGCGCCCGCAGGCGCACGGCCCCGGCTCCAGCGCGCCTATGTCGCCGGTGTCGTAGCGCGGCATCGGCGTCAGGCGGTTGTCGAGGTCGGAGACGATCACGCTCCCGCCGGGGCCGTTCTCGACGATGTAAGCCGCCTGGTTCAGATGGAAGCGCCCTTCGGACAGCGGGCAGGTCAGGCCCACGTAGCCGAGCTCGGTGGAGGCGTACATGTCGAAGACCGCCGCGCCGAACCGCGCGGCCGCGGCCGCGCGGACGGAGGAGCCGAGAGCCGTGCCGACGGTCAGCACCGCCCGCAGCCGGCGGAACCTGTCCCCGGGCCGCCACGCCTTGAGAACGGCCATCAGCGCGTCGGGGCGGCTGATGAGCAGGACCGGGTCGTCGGCGACGGCGCTCTCGAGGAGGGCGCGCGCGGCTTCGGGGGACTGGAAGATGTCGCCGGAGTAATGCACGTTGCGGCGGTTGTGCACCGCCCGGTAGAGCAGGTACTGCTGGAAGAACTCGAAGCCGAGCTTGCCGAACTCCCCGGCCCGGAGGTTGGCCGCGAAATTCTGGAAATAGCCGTATTCCTCCGGGTGCAGGGCCGTGACGCGCTCGCCCATGCGCCACCCGGTCTCCCGCAGCACGGCGAGCAGGTCCGCGTAGCGCGCGACCACCCCTGAGAGGGCCAGCGCCGTCCGCAGGCGCCCGGAGCGCCCGGTGCCCCCGCTCTCCAGCCGCGCGACGGCCGTGCCGGCGGCCGGCTTGCGCCCGGAGGCCAGCGCCGCGCGGTCCAGCGCCGGGACCCCGGAGACCCCGGCCAGCGAGGCGCAGCCGGCGGGCCCCAGGCCGGCGCCCGCGCAGGCCCGGTCGAAGTCCGGGTAGGCGCCCCGCGCCAGGGCCAGGACGGAATTGAAGAGGGCCAGGCGGTCAGTCTTCGCCGCTCCGAAGACCGCCGCGCGCTCCCGGAAGCCGGGCAGCGCGGCCTCACCGGCGGCTAGCACTAGGCGCTCCCTGAGGCCGCTCATTTGCCGGCCCCCGCCCGGATCAGCGGGCCGACCTTCTCCAGCAGCGGCAGCGGCAGCAGCCGCAGGCCCAGCGAGGCCAGCCGGTAGGCTGCCCCGGCGGCGTCGGGTTCGCGGCGCGCGGCGGCGCGGTAGGCGCGGTAATAGTAGGTTATCGGCTCCTCGGCGCCGCCCCACCTGGCCTTGTGGGCGTGGACGCCGGTGCCCCGGCGCGTGCGCATCAGGTCGTAGGAGGAGAAGCCTTCCGCGCCGGCCCAGCGGACGCTCTCGTCGAACAGGCGCACTTTCGGGAAGGCCGCGCCGAAACCGGGCAGGGAGGCGTTGACGTCGGCCCGCAGCGCGCGGCCGTCCGGGATCGCGGCGAGCATGCCGGCGGTGCGGCCGTCGAGGAGGGCCTCGAAGAAGACGTAGAGGCCGGCCGCCGCCATGGCGGAGAAATAGGACATCGGCAGCGGCGGGGAGCCGAAGGCCCCCATCTGCGCCAGGTAGACGAGGTAGAGGCGGCGCAGGTCGGGCGGGGCCGGCTTCTTAAGGACGCGGACCTCGAGCCGGCGCGCGCCCTGCGCGAGGTTCTTGGCCACGTTGGAATGGTAGCGGGCCGCGGCCGCGGCGTACCCGCCGGAAAGGTCCAGCCTGAAGCGGACGTACGGCTCGGAGCGGGCGAGCTCGGGCCCGAGCGCGTCCAGCTCCGGGCAGCGCCCGCGCAGCTCCGCCGCGGCCGCGCCCGCCGCGCCGGCCAGGGCGTCCAGCCGGGCCAGCAGCGCGCGGCCGGTCTCGGCCTCCCGGCCGGGGGCGGCAGGCTCCACCGCGCTCTCGTCGGAAAATGGCAGCGAGATCAGCCGCGTGCCGAACAGGCGCGAACGCAGGACGGCATAATGGAAACGGCCCAGCGGCTCTCCCGCCGGGGAGCGCAGTTCCTCGGTCCGGATGTCGCAGCCGAGCGCGGCCGCGCAGGCGGCCCGCCAGGCCGGCAGGCAGGCGTAGTTGGCGGCCATCAGATCTCCGTCAGCGCTCCTTTCCCCAGCTCCGGGTGCGCCGCGCGGAAAGCCGCGTTGCGCGGCCAGCAGGCGGTCCGCTCCCTGAAAAGCGGCAGGCCCTCCATGCGGGCCAGGGCCGCCTTCAGGGAGGCGCCGGCCGAGCCGGAGAGGATATAGGGCAGGTGTTCGCACGGGGCCAGCGCCCCGTCGGGCAGGATGAAGACCTTGTAAGCGTCGGGCAGCGCGCAGGGGATGAGGCGGGTGCGGTTGAGCACCGGGTAAAGGAGCGGGGCCGCCAGGTCCACTTCGGCGGGATCCTCCGGGGCCAGCTCCACGCGGTCCAGGTCCGCGGACCAGCCGCCGGAAGCCACCGGCGGCAGCACCCGGACGGCCCCGGCCCCGGCCGCGCGCGCGGCGCGGACCAGCCGGGCGAGGCCGCCGCCCGAGACCGAGGCGCGGGTGGCGTAGGCCGAGGCCATGCAGGGCAGGCCGCGTTCCGCGCAGAGGCGCATCGCGGCGAGGGCCGCCGCCCCGCAGCCCGGCGCCTTGCGCAGCGCGTCGTGTTCGGCGTCCACGTCGGAATCCAGGCTGACGTTCAGCGAGGCCAGGCCCGCGGCCTTGAGCGCGTCCACTGCGGCCGGGGTGATCGAGAGCCCGTTGGTCTCGACGAAGACCACGGCCCCCTCGCGGGCGCAAAGGCGCACGAGCTCGGGGAGGCGGGGGTGCAGCGAGGCCTCGCCGCCCGTGAAGTGCACGCGCGGCACGCCGAGGTCCAGCGCCTCCAGCAGGCGGCGCCGGGCCGCGTCGAAGTCCATGACGGCGTCGCCGTAGCGGCGGCGGAAGCTGCCGGAGGAGCAGCACGCGCAGTCGCACTGGCAGGCGAAGGTCAGCGCTATCATCGCCGTGCCGGGCACGCGCTCGCCGAGGACGCGCGTCCTGAAGAGGTAGCGCGCGTAGCGCAGGCCCGCCTTGGGGGTCAGCAGGCCCGCGAGGAACAGGTAGCGCGCCGCCAGGATGAAAGGGAGCCGCGCGGCCAGCCGCGCGCGGCGGGCCAGCCGCGGCGGGTATATGCGCAGCGCGTAACGCAGGGCGTAGCGCAGCGTGCCCAGGACCGAAGCGTTGGGGTAGGGGTTGGGATTGCCGCGCAGGCGCGCCAGCAGCGCGGCCGCCATCACGGCCGGCGTCCGCAGGCTGAAGGCGGGCAGCAGGCGCCAGGCGCCGCTCTCCAGCAGCGCCAGCGTCGCCCGGCGGCCCAGCAGCGCGGCCAGCAGCGTCAGGTTGCGCAGGCGCGAGCGTTCGGGGGTGCGGCTGTGCCCGCCGTGGGCGTACAGGCGGCGTTCCCTGCCGGCCTCCACGGCGGCCCTGCCGGCCGCGGAGAGCTCTCCGGCCTCCTGCGCCTGGTCGGCTATGCGGGTGCCGGGGTAGTAGCGCAGCCAGTTCACGTCGTGGAAGCCGGCCGGGTTCCCGGCGGCGAAGCGCGCCGCGGCCTTGAGCTCGTCCAGGTCCTGGCCCGGCAGGCCGAATATGAAGTTGGTATAGACGAAAATGCCGGCGTCCCTGAGCAGGGCCAGGGCGCGCTTTATCTCGGCGTCGGTCTCGGAGCGGCCCAGCACCTCTTTGCGGAGCTTCGCCGAGACGGTCTGCACCCCGATCGTGACGGCCGTGCAGCCGGCCTCCTTCAGCAGGGCGGCGGCTTCGGCGTCCACGCTGGCCGGGTGCACGCTGCAGAAGAACGGCAGCCCTATCTCCGCCCGGTAGCGGGGAGCGAAGTCCTTCAGCCAGGCCTTGTCCGCGGTGAACAGGTCGTCGCAGAAGGAGACCCTGCCGAAGCCGTACCTGTCCCTGGCCGCGGCCAGTTCCCTAACGACCGAGGCTGGCGAGCGGCGCCGCACGTAATCCCCCTTCGCGCCGAGGGCCGCGTACCGGCGCCGCACGGCGTTGTTATGGCAGTAGGAGCAGGCGTTGGGGCAGCCCCTGCCGGTGACGATGGAATAGGTGTCGGAGACGAAGCCCGGGTACTCGCGGAAGAAGAGGTCCTTGTCGGGCGGGGGCAGGGCGTCGAGGTCCCCGATCAGCTCCACGGGGTTCTTTACCGCGCCGCCGGGGCGCCGGGCCCAGATGTTGGGGATGCCCTCCGGCCCGCGGCCCTTCTCGAGGGCGTCGCAGAGCGCCGGCAGGGCCGGCTCGCCCTCGCCCACGCAGACGTAGTCTATCTCCGGGCGCTCCAGCGCGGCCTCCGGGGAGACGGTGACGTGCACGCCGCCGAAGACGACGGGGAACCCGCCGAGGCGCTTGAGCTCGGCCGCGGCCTCCAGGGCCCAGCCGTAGTAGTCGGATTCCGCCGAGAAGGCGACGAGGCCGGGGCCGAGGGCGGCGGCGCGCCTGGCCGCCCGCCGCGCGCTGGCGGCCTCTGCCCCGCCGGTGTCCAGGCGGAAAGAGCTGAAGAGCAGCGGCTCGTAGACCAGCGCGGTAGCGTGCCCCCTGGCCTTGAGAGCGGAGGAGAGGTGCTCGATGCCGAGGCTCTCCGAGGCGCAGCGGACGAAGACGACCTTCACCGGCCCTCCGCGGCCGCGTCCAGCCAGGGCCGGCAGACCTCGCCGATGAGGCGGGAGTAGTACCGCCCCGAGGCGGCCGAGACCTCGGCGTCGGACCAGCGGCGCCGCGCGAAGAAGAGGTAGGGATCCACGAAAGCGATATGGAAGCAGAAGCCCTGCGTGTTGAGCAGCGCGTTCTTGAACGGGATCAGGACGTCGGAGGGCTTAGTGAAGTCGGCCTTATGCTCGGCCTTCAGGTGGCGGCGGTCCAGCAGGCCGAGCTCCATCGCCTCGTAATCGGAACGCGCGGTGTCGAAGACCGGGCTCTCGAGCGTCATGCCGTAGGGGGCGTAGAGGTCCCGCTGCAGCGCCTCTATGCCGCCGGGGGTCTGGTCGGGGAACATCGGCATCAGGCGGCTGGCGCCGGTGGCGGAGGCCTTTATCCCGTTCCGGAGGTTGTAGCGCACCAGCGCCGCGTGCATCGCCAGCTTGCAGGCGCCGCAGAAATAGAGGTTGAGGAAGGGTTCGTCCCCGGCGTCGCGCAGCAGCCGGCGCTGCAGCTTCAGGAAGAGGCCGGAGGAGTTGGCCCAGGCGTGGCGGAAGACCGAGGCCGGATACTTCGCCCGGAGCCGGTCCTCGCTCTTGCGCGACGCGCCGATATGCCAGGTCGCGTAATGCTTGAACGTGACCAGGTCCACTTCGCGGTAGTCCGCGGCCAGCCTGGCGGCGGCGAGCGTCGAATCGGCCCCGCCGGAGAAGAGCAGGCTGACGCGGTCCTTCATCCTTCCTCCGCCAGGTTGCAGGCCGGCAGCGCGGCGCAGCAGCCGGAGAATTTTTTCAGGAGGCCGGCGAGCGGCTCCTTCAGCGCGTTGCCGAGGGGCCGCGCCGAGGCGTAGCAGCCGAGCAGTTCCCCGTCGGGCTTCATGTAGACGGACAGCCCTTTGCGCATCGAGCATTCCACCCGGCCGCTCGTGAAGTCGAACAGCGGGCTTTCGGAATAGACGAACGGGTAGCGGGCCAGCAGCTCGCCGAAGAAGCGGCGCTTGGCTTCGCGGCCGAGCAGCTCGCGCGGGCGCCCGGCGAGCCGGCCGGAATGCACCGGGAACATGACGCGCACGGCGTCGGCGCCGAGGGAGGCCGCCAGCTTTATGACCGCCTCCAGCGAGCCGTTGGCCGCGCGGCGGTCGGTGGCGTAGGTGGAGACCACGCACGGCAGGCCCGCGGCGGCGCAGTGGCGCACGGCCGCCGCGGCCCTGTCGAAGCAGCCGGGGCTGGCGCGCAGGCGGTCGTGGGCGCGGGCGGCGGCGCTGTCTAGGCTGACGTTGACCACGGCGGCGCCGGCGGCTTTCAGCGCCGCGGCGCGGGCGGCGTCCAGCAGCAGGCCGTTGGTGTCGAGGGAAACGCTCATGCCGCGGGCGGCGGCCAGGCGCACGGCCTCCTCGAGGCCGGGGTAGAGCAGCGGTTCGCCGCCGGTGAACCCCAGCTTCACCACTCCGGCGTCGGCGGCCTGGGAGACGAGGCGCAGCAGGTCCGCCGCGGGCATTTCCGCGGCGCGCAGGCCGCCGGCGGAACAGTGCACGCAGCGGCACTGGCAGCGGTAGGTGACGGCGATCATCAGCGCCAGCGGCGTGCGGTCGCCGAGGAAGGCCCTGCGGAAAACGTAGCGGGCCAGCCGGGCGTAGCCTCTGGGGCCGGCCCCGCGCACGAAGAGCTTCTCGAGCAGCAGCAGGCGTCCCGGCAGGCGCGCGAGGCCGGCCGCGGTCATGACGCGGACCTCCTGCGCAGGGCGCCCAGCTGGTGGATGACCACCAGCGCGAAGCCGGCCAGCATGCCGGCGGCCTCGTTGAGGGACCGGAGGCCGGCCAGGCGCCTGAGGATATAGCGCGGCCGGAGGTAGTAGCCGCGCGTGAAGCGCTCCATCAGCGCGGCCAGCTCCGGGCGGCTCAGCTCGGACATCTGGGCCAGCGGGGTCTTCTCCGCGTAGACGGTTATGTAGTCGGCGCCGCGCGCCGAGGCCGGGTCCACCTTCTTCTGGGCCACCGCGAGGTCGAAATAGTCGGAGCCGACGCTCGGCACCAGCGACGAGAACATCACGTAGTCGGTGTCGAGCTCCAGCGCGAAGCGGTAGGCGGCCCACGCGCTCTCGCGGGTCTCGCCCGGGGCGCCGAGCATGAAGGCCGCGTTGACCCGCACGCCGAACTCCTTCGCCCAGGCCGCCGTGCGGCGGACCTGTTCCAGCGTGATGCCCTTTTTCATCGCGTCCAGCATCTCCTGCGTGCCGGCCTCCACGCCGAGCAGCACGCGCCGGCAGCCGGCCGCGCGCATCGCGGCGAAGAGCTCCCTGGTCATGTTGTCGGCGCGGATGTTGCAGCTCCAGACGATGTCCAGGCCGCGTTCCTTTATCAGGCGGCAGATCTCCAGCGCCCTGCCGGGCAGGCACGTGAAGGTGCTGTCCTCCAGCTGGAACTCGCCGACGCCGCGCTCCTTCGCGAGGAACTCGATCTCGTCTACGACGTCCCGCGGGGAACGGGCCTTCACCTTAGGGTAGCAGAAGGAATGGCTGCAGAAGGAGCAGGAGTAGGCGCAGCCGCGCATCGTCAGCACCGAAGCCGCCCGCCTGTCGGTGACGGCGCGCGTGCTGGCGAGGTAATAATCCTTGAGGTCCACCAGGTCCCAGGCCGGCCACGGGAGGTGGTCGATGTCGTCTGTCTGGGGGCGGGGCGGCGTGCGCACGAAGGCGCCGTCCCGGCGGTAGGCCAGACCGGCCACGCCTTCGGGCCCGCGGCCGGCGGCGAGCGCGTCCGCCAGTTCCACGACGGTGCGCTCGCCCTCCCCGACCACCGCGATATCGAAGGCGGCGCGGGCCAGCGTGATCTCGGGCAGGTAGCTGGCGTGGATGCCGCCTATCAGCGTGACCGCGCCCGGCAGGCGCGCTTTGAGCGCGGCGGCCAGGGCCTCCGTCTCGTCCAGATTGGCCGTGTAGGAAGCGAAGCCTACGGCGCCCGGCGAGAATTCCTCCGCGAAGCGCAGGGTCTCCTCCAGGGGGCGGGGGTTGGCGTAGAGGTCGAGCAGGGCGGGCTCGTGGCCGGCCCCGCGCAGGGCGGCCGCGAGGTAGAGCAGGTTCAGCGGCGGCATGCAGCCCCGCGCCCGCATCTGGTAGGCGGCCATGTTCCTGAGCGGAGGCGAGATCAGCAGGACTTTCATGACGATAAGGGCCCGGTAGGGCGCGGCGGAAGACCGCCGCCGGCGACAGGGATATTCTATTAATTTAACGCGGCGGATTCATATCCGCGCGCGCCTGGGGCCGGGGCCGGAGGGGTCCCTCCCGGAGCCGCGCCGCCGCGGCGTCCACCCAGGGCAGCTTCCGCCGGAAGACCAGCAGGCCGCCCCAGAACAGCTGCCCCAGCTCCAGCGCCGAGCGCGCCGAGAACAGCCGCCGCAGCATATAGCGCGGCCGCCGGTAGAAGCCGGTGTTGAACTCCTCCATCAGCTCCAGCAGCCGCGCCGGCGGTATCTCGCAGAGGTTCACCGGGCCGCTGCGGTCGGACTGCAGCATCAGGTAGTGCGAGCCGCGGTAGTTCCTGACGTCCAGCTTGCCCTCGCGGCGGGCCTTCTCGAAGAGCTCGGAGCCGACGCTGGGCACCAGCGCCGAGAACATCGCGTAGTCCGGGTCCAGCTCCAGCGCGAAGGCGTAGGTCTCGCGGGCGGTCTCCTCGGTCTCGCCGGGCGTGCCGACCACGAAGGAGGCCGTCACGCGCAGGCCGTGCCGGCGCGCCAGCGCGACCGCGCGGCGGGCCTGGTCCAGGTGCTGGCCTTTCTTCATCGCCAGCGAGTTCAGGATCTTCTCCGAGGCCGACTCCACGCCGATGAAGACGCGGCGGCAGCCGGCGGCGCGCATCTCGGCGAAAAGCCCGTCGGAGGCGGTGTCGCAGCGTACGTCGCAGTTCCAGACCAGGTCCAGGCCGGCGGCCCTGATGCCGCGGCAGATGGCGACGACGCGGGCCGGGTCGGCGGTGAACGTGCAGTCCTCGAAGCGCAGCTCCTTCACGCCGTAGTTCCGGACCAGCAGTTCGATCTCGGCCAGCACCGCCGGGACGCCGCGCAGGCGCGAGCCGCCGCCGTAGCCGTAGTGGTGGGTGCAGAAGGAGCAGCGGTAGGCGCAGCCGCGCGAGGTGAGCACCGAGGCCTTGCGGCCGCGCGTGACGGCGCGGTTGGGCGGCAGGGTGTAGACGTCGAGGTCGGCCAGGTGCCAGGCCGGCGGCGGCA
>JAJZRA010000096.1 GCA_021847485.1 bacterium | reverse complement strand
ATGATGGTGGTGCGGTTCGCAGGCGTCCATGCCGAAGAGGGGCTTGCCGTCGGCGAAGGGCGAGATGGCGCGCAGGCGCTCCACTATCGCCGGGAACTCCTTGACGATGTAGTCCACTTCCTCGCGGGTGTTGTAGACGCTCAGCGAGAAGCGCACCGAGCCGTGCGCGTAGGTCTGGGGGACCTGCATGGCCATCAGCACGTGGGACGGCTCGAGCGAGCCGGACGTGCAGGCGCTGCCGGAGGAGGCGCAGATGCCCTTTTCGCTGAGCATCAGCAGGATGCTCTCCCCCTCGATGTACTCGAAGCTGATATTGGTGGTGTTGGGCAGGCGGTCGGCCCCGCCGCCGTTGACGCGGGTGTTGGGGATCTTCAGCAGGCCCTGCTCCAGGCGGTCGCGCAGCTCCCGGACGTAGGTGTTCTCCTTCTCCAGGTTCTGCCGGGCGAGCTCGGCGGCCTTGCCGAGGCCGGCGATATAAGGGACGTTCTCGGTGCCGGCGCGGCGGCCGTGCTCCTGGTGGCCGCCCATCAGGAACGGCGCGAAGCGCGCGCCCTTGCGCACGTACAGCACGCCTATGCCCTTGGGCGCGTGCAGCTTGTGACCGGAGAGCGACAGCATGTCTATCTTGCTCTCCCGCAGGTTTATCGGGACCTTGCCCACGGCCTGCACGGCGTCGGTGTGGAACAGCGCGCCCTTGGCGTGGACGATGCGGGCCGCCTCCTCCACCGGGTAGACGACGCCGGTCTCGTTATTGGCCCACATGATGGAGACCAGCGCGGTCTCCGGCGTGACGGCGACCTTGAGGTCCTCGAGGCTTATCCGGCCGGCGGTGTCCACCGGCAGGTAGGTCACGCGGTAGCCGAGGGTCTCGAGGTGCCTGCAGACGTTGAGCACGGCCGGGTGCTCCACGGCCGTGGTGACGACGTGCTTCTTCTCGGGGAAGGAGCGCAGCGCGCTCCACAGCGCGGTGCTGTCGGCCTCGGTGCCGCAGCTGGTGAAGATCACCTCGGAGGGCTCGCAGCCGAGCAGCTCCGCCACGCGCCCGCGGGCGAGGTCCAGGTACTTCTGGTTGCCGCCGCCGAAGAAATGCATGCTCGACGGGTTGCCGTAGAGCTCGTTGAAGAACGGCTGCATTTCGGCCGCCACTTCGGGCGCCACGCGGCTGGTGGCGTTATTGTCGAAATAATAGACCTTGTCCATAAGTCAGCTCCCCGGGGGACGCCCGGCCTCTACTCCGCCACGATCTCGAGCGCCGGGTCGATGCGCTCCTTCAGCTCCTTCTCCACGACGTTCTTGAGCGTCGCGCTGGAGGAGGGGCAGCCCGCGCACATGCCGAGGAAGCGCAGCTTCACCCTCTGGCCCTCGATGTCCACCAGCTCTATCCAGCCGCCGTCGGCCTTGAGCTTCGGGTTGATCTCCTCGGCCAGCACCTTCTCGATCATCTTGATCTTCTCGACCACGGTCATGCTGGCGAAGCGCTTATGCTCGGCCTCGGCCCAGTAGTCCTTGAGGATCTTCTCGATCTCGCCCTTGCACTTGCCGCAGCCGCCGCCGGCCTTGGTGAAATTGGTGACTTCCTCCACGGTGTGCAGCCCGTTCACCTTGATGGCCTTGATGATGGCGGACTCGGTGACGCTGAAGCATTTGCAGACCATCTTCTCGGCGTGCCCGAGCATCACCTTTTCGGCCTTGCCGCCGCGGTAGTTCTTGACCGCGGCCTCGAGGGCTTCCATGCCCATCACCGAGCAGTGCATCTTCTCGCTGGGCAGGCCGCCCAGGAAGTCGGCTATCTGCTGGTTGGTGATCTTGGCCGCGTCGTCGAGTTTCATGCCCTTGATCATCTCGGTCAGGGCGGAGGAGGAGGCGATGGCGCTGGCGCAGCCGAAGGTCTTGAACTTGGCGTCGGTGATGGTCTCGGTGGCCTTGTCGATCTTCAGGGTCAGCTTCAGCGCGTCGCCGCAGACTATGCTGCCGACCTCGCCTACGGCGTCGGGGTTCTCCACCTCTCCCACGTTGCGCGGGTTCTTGAAATGCTCGTACACTTTCTCGGTATAGTTCCACATAATGAGACCTCTGTAATGACCTTACTGCTCCAGGAGAGATTGGAGGGGGGTATGCCTATATTTTAATAAATCCCCGCCCCCCGTTCAAACGCCCCGCCGGGCCTCTTTCAAGCCGCCCGGACGAACTCGCTCCGCAGCCCGCCCCGCTCCAGCGCCAGCGCCCACCACAGGCTCAGCGCGCCGCCCAGCAGGGCCAGCAGCCTGGCGAAGAAGGCCGCCGACCGCACGGCCGCGTTGAACTCGGGGAACACGTCGGCCCCGTCCAGCAGCAGCGGGCGCGGCACCGCCAGCCACGGGTAGAAGACCACCAGCAGCGCGGCCGCGCTGACCAGGTAGAGCATCCAGACGGCCCCGCGGCGGGCCCATTCCCTGCGCAGCCAGACCCCGCAGGCCAGGACGCAGGCCGAGGTCCAGAACAGGAAGGCGAAGGCGAAGAAGGCCCGGATATGCGTGGTGAGCAGGGCCGCGAGCGGCGGCATGCCGTAGGGCACGGTGGAACGGGCGAGCGACAGGTAGACGGCCGGGGCGGAGAACAGGCTGAGGATGGTGGCCAGGTCCAGCAGGGCCTTTACGGCCAGCGCCAGCGAGACGCCGGCGCAGGCCAGCGCCGCGGCCGAGAGGGGTTTGGATTTTCCTTCGGGGAAGAGCCGCATATGCAGAGTGATTATATAACTTTACCCCGCGCGCGAAAATTTATTTAATTATCAGGCGCGGCGGGTCCGCCGCAGCCTTGCCGGAGCTGATATGCCTGTGAAACTCGTAAAACAATATACCGTGTTCCTGCCCAACGTCCCCGGGGCCCTCAGCAAGTTCGTGGAGCTGTTCGCCAACGCCGGGATCAACATCGTCGGCATCGCCTCAGAGATCCGCGACGACTCGGGCGTGGTGCGCGTGGCCGTGGACGCGGACAAGAAGGTCAGCCACATCCTGACCGGCGCCGGCTTCACCACCATCGAGACCTCGATGATCTCCGTGGACCTGCAGGACCGGCCCGGCCAGCTGATGCGCCTGACGCGCGTGCTGGGCGAGAACAGGATCAATATAACCACCGTCTACGGCACCTCCGACACCGCCCAGACCGGGCGCCTGCTGCTGAACGTCTCCGACGCCGAAAGGGCCCTCGAGGTCCTCAAGAGCGAGATGGGCGCGAAGTAGCCCCGGGTACCGCTAAAAAAAGGACCGCCGGAGCTGCCCGGCGGTCCTTTTTTTATCCCGCTCCCCGTGTCAGGGCCGCGTCAGTTTCTTGTACCTCACGCGGTGCGGGGTCTCGGCGGCCGCGCCGAGGCGGCGCCGGCGGTCGGCCTCGTACTCGCTGTAGTTGCCCTCGAACCACATGATCTTGCTGTCGCCCTCGAAGGCCATGATATGCGTGGCCACGCGGTCGAGGAACCAGCGGTCGTGGCTGATGATCACCGCGCAGCCGCCGAAGCTCTCGAGCGCCTCCTCGAGCGCGCGCATCGTGTTGACGTCCAGGTCGTTCGTCGGCTCGTCGAGGAGCAGCACGTTGCCGCCCTCCTTGAGCATCACGGCCATGTGCACGCGGTTGCGCTCGCCTCCGGAGAGCACGTCCACCTTCTTCTGCTGGTCCTGGCCGCTGAAGTTGAACCGGGCCACGTAGGCGCGCGAGTTCACCTCCAGCTTGCCCAGCTTCACCAGGTCGAGCCCGCCCGAGATCACCTCCCAGACGTTCTTGCCGGGCGTCAGCGTCCCGCGGTGCTGGTCGGAGTAGCAGAGCTTCACGGTCTCGCCCACCCTGAACTCGCCTGAATCCGGCTTCTCCTCGCCGGTTATCATCCTGAACAGCGTGGTCTTGCCGGCGCCGTTGGGGCCGATGATGCCGACGATGCCGCCGGGCGGCAGCGAGAAGGAGACGTCGTCCAGCAGCACCTTGTCGCCGAAGGCTTTGGTGACGTTCTTGGCCTCTATCACCAGGTTGCCGAGGCGCGGCCCCGGCGGGATATAGATCTCGAGCTCGCGCCCGAGTTTCTCCGAGTCCTGCCGCATCAGTTCCTCGTAGGCGTTGACGCGGGCCTTGCCCTTGGACTGGCGGGCCTTCGGGCTCATGCGGATCCACTCGAGCTCGCGCTTTAGCGTCTTCTGCCGGTCGCTCTCGGCCTTCTCCTCCTGGCGCAGGCGCTCGCCCTTCTGCTCCAGCCAGGACGAATAGTTGCCCTTCCACGGTATGCCCTGGCCGCGGTCGAGCTCCAGGATCCAGCCGGCCACGTTGTCGAGGAAGTAGCGGTCGTGCGTGACGGCGATGATCGTGCCCTCGTAGTCGCGCAGGTGGTGCTCCAGCCAGGCCACGGCCTCGGCGTCGAGGTGGTTGGTCGGCTCGTCGAGCAGCAGGATGTCCGGCTTCTGCAGCAGCAGGCGGCACAGCGCGATGCGGCGCTTCTCGCCGCCGGAGATGTTCTTTACGAGGGTTTCGGGCGGCGGGCAGCCGAGCGCGTCCATCGCCAGCTCGAGGCGGCTGTCTATGTCCCAGGCGTTCAGGGCGTCTATCTTCTCCTGCACCTTGCTCTGCCGGTCGATCAGCTTGTTCATCGCGTCGTCGCTCATCGGCTCGGCGAGCTTCTCGCTGATCTCGTTGTATTCCTTCAGCGCGGCCATCGCCTCGGGCAGGCCCTCCTCGGCTATCTGGCGCACGGTCTTTTCCTCGTCGAGCTGGGGCTCCTGCTCCAGCAGGCCCACGGTGTAGCCGGGCGACAGCACGGTCTCGCCCTTGAAATCGGCGTCCTTGCCGGCGAGGATCTTCAGCAGCGAGCTCTTGCCTGAGCCGTTGAGGCCCAGCACGCCGATCTTGGCGCCGTAGAAGTACGAGAGGTAGATGTCCTTCAGCACCGCCTTCTTGTCGTAGTACTTGCTGACCCCCACCATCGAGTAGATAACTTTCTTGTCGTCCTTGGTCTCAGCCATATGCTCCTTTTACTTCTTCTTCCTTATTATAACGTAGCCGCCGCTGCCGAAGGCCTTCGTGCGGACCGCCATCGCCGCGTAGACCGCGGCGTCGGCCGCCCAGTAGGGCTCGTACCATTCCCTGTCCACGTCCATGACCAGCACGCGGCGGGTCTTCTCGTCGTAGGCCCCCACCGGGGACACGTGCGCGTAAGGCCCGCCCGGCGCGCCGGTCACGGCGTCCTGGGCGAAATGCAGCAGCATTATATCGTCGGGGCTCTTCTCGTTGCCGGAGAGGGCGCGCCGGAAGCTCTCCAGCCCCTGCGCGGTCTGCGCGGCCACGGTGGTCACCGTCACGGCGACGTCCGCGCCGCAGCCCGCCGCGGCCTCGGCGGCGGCCTGCCCCAGCTGGGCCAGCGTCACGCCGTGGCGCCCCTCATAGCCTTCCTCGCTCACCAGCGCCTTCCACGGGAAGCTCTTCACCAGGTCGGGCACTTCGCGCTGGTCTAGGTTCTTCTCCTCGTCCCCGCGCTGGCGGCGCGCGTTCAGCAGCGCGTTCAGCGCCATCGTGACTGCGGCGTCCGAGCAGGCGGCGCCGGTGTACTGCGGCACGTAGAAGGCGGCCAGGTCCCAGTAGTCCCAGGCGGGCGTCCCCGGCGTCCTGAAATAGGCGTTGTCCTGGGTCAGCGGCACCGCGACGGCCCCGCCGACCGGCGAATACTTGGGCGTGCCCGCGAAGGCGGGCGGCGCGCAGAACAGCAGGGCGGTTAGCAGTATTTTCATGATCGTCAGTCGAGATCGG